>NZ_JBHSOA010000029.1:0-37269 GCF_042655885.1 Streptomyces chlorus | reverse complement strand
CCCCACAGGAAGCCTTCCAGCGAGCCCTGACCGAAGGTGTTGCTTCAACGAATTGACACCGCCCAGCCGTTCTCGCGGACCGGACGCCCGTAAGCACGGCCGCTCCCAAGTCGGTGACTGGACCCCCGGCGGCTCGGAGGCGAGGGCCTGTGGCTGAGGGTGGGCATGGTGGTGGCCCGGGTGTCGTCTCGGGTGGACGCCGGGTTCCACTGTTCCGGCTGGGTTCGTCTTCTCGTAGGGGTGGCGGATCCGCTGGTCAGCCGGGGTTCGGTAGGAGGTCGAGGCGTTCGAGGGCGCTGGTGATCTCCACGGTCCAGGGCCAGTGGCGGGCAAGGCGGAGGATCCGGCGCCGGCCGGTGGTAACGAGTTGGGCGGCGGCGGAGAACAAGCGAAGCCGGAGCTTCTTGGGTTCCCAGCGGCGAGTGTCGCCTTGCAGAGCGAGCATCGGCATCCAGGCGAGGAGGTCGAGGGCGAGGGAGACGATCTCCAGTTAGATCTGGTTTTGGGTGATGTCGTGTAAGGGGAGGTTGCGCAGGCCGGTGGCGCGGGCGTCTCGGATGCGGTCCTCGCAGCGGGCCCGTCTGCGGTGCCTGAGTTCGAGAGCGGCGAGTTGGCCGCCCTGGGTGTCGGTGGCGAAGCAGGTGATCCGCATGCCGTCCGCGCCGGTGATCCTCAACTGTGCCCCGGGATGCGGACTTTCCCTGTGCACGATAAGGACCTGCAGAAGAACAACATGTGGATGGGCAGCTAGCTGACCTGCGAGGTCAAGTCGCAAAACCAGCAAGTTATTTTCCGGCAAGCCCTAAGCCGCATCCCTTTTCGTGATCGACGCGTACGGCTTCGTCGACGGCCCCGCGTCAACCGACCCAGCCCTCCTGGACTTCCTCACAGGTACCGACGTCGATCTGTACGGCGAGTGGGCGGGGCTGTGCGGACTGCCGGCCACCCCACGTGTCGCCCGGCACGTCGAGTACGCCCGGACCGGCCGTCGCATCGTCCGCCGCACCGACGGGGTCGCCCCTGCACCGAGACCCGGACACCAACCGGGTGTGCGCCGTGCCGGCCCGCTTCGAGGAGACCGTGCACGCTCTCGAACCGGTACTACCGCGCTTTCGGCTTGCCGAGGGCGACGCCCTTGTCCTCGACAACTACCGCTGCCGGCACGGCCGCGACGCGCACCCGGCGAGCGCACCGTCCGCATCCTGACCCTGTGCACGGCCGACGCACGCTGAATCGATCCTCTGACTTACGTCACGGGATCGTGCGGGAACGCACTCCGTACCGCCCCCGGCTCCTTCCACTGGTACGGCACCAGGAGACCGCCCGGAGGCCCGCTGACCGAGCTGCGCGACGTGTATCAGGGGCCGGCTGTGACATGGACCGCTCGGGGTGACCGGAGGGGTGTCAAAGCTGCATGGTGCTGGGAGGAATCTCCCGTGCCGGGACTGTGTTGGGAGGGCGCCCCAGAACAGCGATTCCGCCGGGGGAGCGCCATGCTCGACATTCCGGCTCAGTGCACGAACCCCACTACGACGGTGAACCGAGGAAATGGGCCTCTGTTGCCGAATTTGGGGGTGACCACGGTCGGCGCCTTCGGCGCCCGTCACTTCTCCCGCCGCCCCGGACCAGTCGGGACGACAGTCGCGCCGTCCGACCTGGCCGTGGGCGGTCCGAAGACCACGGCCGAGGACTGGATCATCCCATGGCGCAGCCCTGCGCCTTCCGATGGAGAGCAGGTGTGGAACACGCGCTAAGCTGCAAGAGCCTCGTGGGGGAAGTCCGGTCGAAGTCCGGCGCTGACCCGCAACGGTAGGCGGAGTCCTGCACAAGGTTCCGTAAGCCCGATTACCCGCGGTGGCGAAGCTCCTGTCAATCGCCGTGGACTGCGAGAGGTGCTGCGCACGGCGCCCAGCGTCCGGAGCCGCTCCTTCGATTACGCAGGTGCACGGCCCGAGGCGAAAGCGACCCGCCTGTGGCCACGCTCCGCGATCGAATACCCACCGTGCTGCCCCGCAGCACGAACAGCGGGCCACCACGACCCCGGCGTGGCTTGCTGCCCCTGCTCGTGACCGGCCTGTGCGTCGCGCTCCCCGTCTCCCTCGCCTGCGGGGCGGGCATCGGGGCGTCGGAGCTCTCGTGGGGTGAGGCGCTGCATTACCTGTGGGCGGGGCTGACCGGTGGGTCCATAGCTCCGGACGAGGTCTCCTCCTACGTCATCGTGTGGGAACTCCGCTTCCCGCGCGCGGTGCTGGCCGCGGTCGTCGGTGCCGGTCTGGCAGCCGTGGGCGTCGCTGTCCAGGCCATGGTCCGCAACGCGCTCGCGGACCCGTTCGTCCTCGGTATCTCCTCCGGTGCGGCCGTCGGTGCCAACGCCGTGCTCATCTTCGGCGTGTTCGGCGCGTTCGGTGTCTGGGCGCTGTCCACGGCTGCGTTTCTCTCCGCGCTCGCGGCCATGGTGCTGGTGTACGCGATCGCCCGGACCCCTCGGGGGCTGACACCGCTCCGACTCGTACTGACCGGTACCGCGATGTACTACGGCTTCTCGGCCGTGACCACGTTCATGGTGTTCGCCGCCGAGCACGGTGAAGCGGCCCGGTCCGCGATGATGTGGTTGCTCGGCAGCCTGGGCGGTGCGAACTGGTCCTCCGTGCCGATCGCCGCCGGCGCGGTGCTCGGTGGCCTCATCCACCTCGGCTGGTCGGCCCGGCGCTTGAACGCCCTGGCGATGGGCGACGAGACCGCTGCCGCGCTGGGGGTGGACCCCGGGCGGCTGCGCAAAGAACTCTTCCTCACCGCCGCCGCCGTCACCGGAGCGGTCGTCGCGGTCAGCGGGGCGATCGGCTTCGTGGGCCTGATGGTTCCGCACGCCGCCCGAATGCTGGTCGGGGCGGACCATCGGCGACTGCTGGCCGTCGCCCCACTGGCCGGTGCCGTGCTGCTGATCTGGGTGGACATCCTGTCGCGCGTGGTGCTCGCGCCCGCCGAACTGCCCTTGGGCGTATTGACGGCCGTGATCGGTGTGCCGTGCTTCGTCCTGCTCATGCGCCGCCGCACCTACACCTTCGGAGGCGTGTGATGCAGGTCGACATCGACGCGCTCACCGTGGAGATCTCCGGTGCGAGGCTGGTTGAGGACGTCACCCTACGGGCGGGCAGCGGCCAGTTCGTGGGGCTCGTCGGGCCCAACGGGAGTGGTAAGTCGACCCTGCTGCGGTGCGTCTACCGGGCCCTGCGTCCCACGGCCGGCGCGGTCCGTCTCGGCGGCGACGACCTGCTGGCCATGAACACGCGTGAAAGCGCGCGTCGGCTCGCCGCCCTGCCGCAGGAAGCGGCCGCGGAGTTCGACTTCACCGTGGCCGAGGTCGTGGCCATGGGCAGGCTGCCGCACCAGAAGGCGGTGGCCCGTACCACCGACGAGGACCGGCGGACGTGTGGCGCCGCCCTGGAGGGAGTCGGCGCCGGTCATCTGACCGACCGCGGATTCCTCACGCTCTCCGGCGGTGAGAAGCAGCGGGTCCTGATCGCCCGCGCGCTCGCTCAGCAGCCGCAGGTGCTGGTGCTGGACGAACCCACCAACCACCTGGACATCGCTCAGCAACTGGAGGTCCTGGCCCTGGTACGCGCCAGCGGGCTGACCGTGCTCACCGCGCTGCACGACCTCAACCTCGCCGCGCTCCACTGCGACCTCATCCACGTCATCGACGGTGGACGGATCGTCGCTTCCGGCGCCCCCCCACGACGTTCTCACGCCCGTCCTGCTGGCCGACGTCTTCGGCGTTCGGGCGCACCGCGTCCCCCACCCCGAAACAGGCGCGGTCCAACTGCTCTTCGATCGCCTTCCCTCCCAGTAGTCCACCTGCTCGGTTCACCTTTCCCGGTCCGCCCTCAGAGGAGTCACCGCCACTATGCCGAACCTCGCACGCCCCACCGCCCTCGCTCTCGTCCTGGCTTTCGCCGCCACCGGCTGCGGGGCGGACGTCTCGTCGGAGGGAGGAAAGGGAGACGGTGTCCGAGCGTCCGACAGCCACTATCCGGTCACTGTCGAGAACTGCGGCGAGAAGAAGACGTACGAAAGGGCTCCACGGCGCGTGGTCACCAACGACGTCGGAATCACCGAGATCATGTTCGCCCTGGGCCTCGAGGACCACATGGCGGGATACGTCATGCCCGACGACAAGGGCGACCTCACGACGGTGCCGTGGAAGGACGGCTACCGGAAGACCAAGTGGCTTTCGAAGGAGCGGATCAACAAGGAGCTGGTACTGGACGCCGGAGCCGATCTGGTCTTCGCGGGCTGGAACTACGGATTCAACGAGGGCGAGGGTTTCACGCCTGCCGCGCTGCAGCGCGTGGGCATCGACTCGTATCTGCTCAGCGAGTCGTGCCGCAACGGACAGGGCAAAGCCCGGGGCGTGATGCCACCGCTCGACGCGCTGTACACGGACCTGCGGAACCTGGGGAAGGTGTTCGACGTCGAGGACAGGGCCGAAACCCTCGTCACCTCGTTCCGCGAGCAGGTGGCCGAAGCACAGGCGAAGGCTTTGAAGGGCGCCGACCGGCCAAGGGTGTTCCTCTACGACAGCGGGCAGGACAAGCCGTTCACGTCGGGCGCCTATGCCGGGCCCCAGGACATCATCACCAAGGCCGGCGGCGACCACATCATGAAGGATCTCAAGGACAGTTGGACCACCGTGGGGTGGGAGACGGTCGTGGCCCGCGACCCCGAGGTCATCGTGATCAACGACTACGGGGACACCACCGCGGAACAGAAGCGGAAGTTCCTCACGTCCTACAAGCCGCTCGCGAACGTCTCCGCCATCAAGAACGACCGGATCGTCGTTCTCGACTACGTCGACCTCGTCGAGAGCCCGCGCAACCCCGCAGCCATCAGTTCACTCGCGGCGGACCTGAGGAGCCTCAGCTCCTGAACCCGAGGGCCCGCCTTTCCCACGGACCGGCGGGTTGGACAGACGAACGCGTGTCCGCGCCTGCCGGTGCCTGCGGAGTGCGGGAGTGGGCCGGACCGGACCAGCACTTCGCCCACTGCAGTGGCGGGTGGTCTTGGCACGGGGCGGGTGACGGCCAGTGAGACATCGTCGGCGCAGGCCACCCGGCGGGACGGGAGAGCATCGCCGGAGTCGGAGGGAGCAGGACGTGGGTTGTAGTACTGCTGTACGACAGATCGACCGCGCTCGATGCGGTCGTGCCGTACGAGGCGCTGTACCGGGGAAGGGAAGGGCGTGGCATGTCCGCAATGCCGACCGGAGCGACGACCGACGAGTCGACGGAAGTCACGGTGACCGGGTCGGTCCCGTGCCGCATCGTCGTGTGCCGGGACTGCTGCTGTGGCAGTCCCAAAGTGACCGGCGTCGATCACACGGCCCAGACCCAGAGCCTGCGCGCGGTGGCGCCGGTACGTGTCTCCGACTGCCTCGACGTCTGCGACCAGGCCAATGTCATCGTCGTCCAGCCCTCCGCCGCGGGCCGGGCCGCCGGTGCCCGGCCCGTCTGGCTCGGGCTGGTCAACGACCCGGACGCCACCGAGGACATCGCCGCCTGGGCACGCGCCGGCGGACCCGGCGTCGCACCCCGGCCGGACATCCTCGACCTGTACGCCATCACGCCACCGCGGCGGCGTACGGTCTCCTGAAGCCGTGCCCGCCAGGAGGGCCCGCACGCCTCGGCGGTGACCCGCTGCCGGACGAGCCGGGCACTCACGCTCACTCACTGATCTCGCATCGGGACACTCGCCAGAAAGGAAGCGCCCCGACATGACCGAACATGCTCGGGCGTCTGCAGAGGCCGTCACCGCGGCCCTGCACGACGTGGCGGCCCTCGGCGGCTTCTTCGTCCTGCACGTCGGCGGCCGGGACGAGGGCTGGCATCCGCTCGACCACTCCTATGCGAGGGGCTTCACCGACCTGGCCGACGCTGTCACGCAACGGCACCACACCCGCGAACCGCGGATCGGCGTGTCCATCGCCCACCTCGGACACGCCGCACGCCTCTGGTCCCCTGCTCTGGCTTGCGTACTGCTGCACGGGATCGTCCCGGATCTGAGCGGACTGCAGCGGGCTGATGGCGGACCGGCCCTCCGTATGCCCCGCCCCGCCGGCTGGTACACCGGGCGACTGTCCGAACCCACCCTCGCCCTGAACGAGCAAGTGATGCGGCATCTGCAGGCGCTCGCGGCCGGACTCCACGTCAGGATCGCCCCGCGTCTGCTGGACGGGAACGCCGCTTCGGCGCTCGTCGGGGCGGCCCATGTCCTGCTGGCGGCCCGCCCCGGCCTGCGCGAGCCGCTCACCGGCTTGACGGCCGAGCTGCTGGGCACCGGACGGCTTGCGGGTACCGGAGTGATCACCGGACCGGATCTCACGTTCCGCCGCCGCAGTTGCTGCCTCTACTACCGTGCGCCGAACGGTTCGAAGTGCGGTGACTGCTGTCTGGCCGGTCGAGACCACCTATGAGGTGAGCGGCAGCGGGAGCGCCGTACGTGCCCGCCGGAGCCGGACACGGCAGGCACTGCGGCTACAGAGACCGTGGGTGAAGGCATCACAGTGTCAGGCGTGTTCGGTGCAGGCAGATGTTGTCGGGCGTCGGAGTTCGTCAAGCCTCCGCCGCAGTCGTGCCCTCTGGGGGACAGGTTGCCGGTCGAACCCGCAGACCACGGTCCACCGCCGTGCCGACGCCGACCGCCGCGCTCGACAACGCCGCGCGCAAGCGGAACTCCACCCGGGACGGCACCTGGTGCGCTTCGTTCGACGACTTCTCGGTCTGCACCATCAAAGACGTCGGCGGTGGTGGCGTGACCCGCTGGAACATCTCCGTGTTGAGGTCGGAGCCGGTCACTACGGGTACCGGCGCCACCTCCCGCGGCGGCCAGTCGCACTCGTGCGTGCGGCCGACCAGCTGCTCGGACAGTCCGAGTTCGGCGACGATGTCGGTCGCGGCGGGCAGCAGGGAGACGATGCGCATGCCGCGGCCCTACGGCCCCGGGATCACGCGCCCCAGCGCACGGCGATCGTGTCACCGACACCCACGACCGTGCCCCGCGTGGCGGAGGCGAACGACGAGCCGTCGATGCTCACCTTTTAGGTGTTGGAGCCGCTGTTGGCCCTGCCGTTGAGTGAGGTGATGGTCCCGGTGCCGGATGTCGGGGTCACGGAATCATGCAGCCGGACGGCGTGGCCGAGCTCGTCGCCGCGTCGAGGACGGTCCCCGGTGTGGTGGTCGTCCCGGTCGGCTGCCCAGCTGTCGGCGCATGACGAACAGGCCCTCAAACTCCTTCGCGGGCACGGCGATCATCGGCCTTCCGCTGACCACGACGTTGTGCGGTTTCTGCCTCGTCCAGGGGCCTCTCGTATCGCTGCGACGGCTGCGGCGGCCGACAGGCCGCGTGGCTCACCGGGGGCCGGGCGTTCTCGTCCCGGCCCCCGGTGAGTCGACCGGATCAGGAGGCGTGCAGCTCGTCGCGGACGGTGCGGGCGGCGGCGACCAGGTTCTCGAGCGAGGAGCAGGTCTCGGGCCAGTCGCGGGTCTTGAGGCCGCAGTCGGGGTTGACCCAGAGCCGTTCGGCGGGGATGGCCTTCAGGCCGGTGCGCAGCAGTGCGGCGGCCTCCTCCTGGCTCGGGACGCGCGGGGAGTGGATGTCGTAGACACCGGGTCCTGCCTCACGCGGGTAGCCGTGGGCGGCGAGTTCGTGGGCGACCTGCATGTGGGAGCGGGCGGCTTCCAGGCTGATGACGTCGGCGTCGAGGTCGTCGATGGCCTGGACGATGTCGCCGAACTCGGCGTAGCACATGTGGGTGTGGATCTGGGTGTCCGGGCGGACACCGGCCGTGGTGAGCCGGAAGGCTTCGGTGGCCCAGGCGAGGTAGGCAGGGCGGTCGGCGGCGCGCAGCGGGAGCGTCTCGCGCAGCGCGGGTTCGTCCACCTGGATCACCGAGGTCCCGGCCGCCTCGAGGTCGTTCACCTCGTCGCGCAGGGCGAGGGCGACCTGGCGGGCGGTGTCGGCGAGGGGCTGGTCGTCGCGGACGAAGGACCAGGCGAGCATGGTGACCGGTCCGGTGAGCATGCCCTTGACCGGCCGGTCGGTGAGGGACTGGGCGTAGGTCGTCCAGCGCACGGTCATCGGTTCGGGGCGGGAGATGTCGCCGGCCAGGACCGGCGGGCGGACGTAGCGGGTGCCGTAGGACTGGACCCAGCCGTGTTGCGTGACGAGGTAGCCGGTGAGCTGCTCGGCGAAGTACTGCACCATGTCATTGCGTTCGGGCTCGCCGTGCACCAGGACGTCCAGGCCGGTCTTCTCCTGGAAGGAGATCACCTCCTGGATCTCGGTTTTGACGCGCTCCTCGTAACCGGTGGTGTCGAGGCGCCCGGCGCGCAGGTCAGCCCGGGCGGTGCGCAGTTCGACGGTCTGGGGGAAGGAACCGATGGTGGTGGTCGGCAGCAGCGGCAGACCCAGGTGGGCGCGCTGGGCGGCGGCACGCTCGGCGTACGGCTGCGAGCGGCGGCCGTCGGCGTCGGTGACGGCCTCGGTGCGGGCGCGGACCGCCGCGTCGCGGGTGATGGGGGAGTTCTCCCGGGACGCCAGGTCGGCCCGGTTGGCGGCGAGTTCCCCGGTGATCGTGTCGGTGCCCTGGGTGAGGCCCTTGGCGAGCGTGACGATCTCGGTGGTCTTCTGCCGGGCGAACGCGAGCCAGCGCAGGATCTGCGGATCGATGTTCCGCTCCAGGGCCGTGTCGAGCGGAACGTGCAGCAGGGAGCAGGAGGCGGACACGTCGACCCGGTCGGCCAGACCTAGCAGGGTGCCGAGCGTGGACAGCGATGTGCCGAGGTCGTTGGCCCAGATGTTGCGGCCGTTGACGACGCCGGCGACCAGCCGCTTGCCGGGCAGTCCGCCGACGGCGGCGAGCGCGTCCAGGTTGGCGGCGGATCTCGGCGGTACGCAAGGCGGGGCTCCGGAGGCCTACAGGGGAAGTGGGGCGAGGTCTCGTGCGGGGTGGCGTGGGCCGAGGAAGACGACTATGCCCTTGCCGTCGGGGGAGGGGTGAGTGGCCTGTGTCCAGCCTCGGCGGCGATAGAAGGCCATGGCCCGCGCGTTCTGGACGGAGGCCAGCAGCCAGGCACGCCCCTCGGGCGCGTCCTCGGTCACCGCTTCGAGGAGGTCGCCTGCGAGGCCGGTGCCGCGGGCGGCGGGACGGACGGCGAGTTCGCCGATCTCCCGGCCGCCCCAGAACTCTCCCTCAAAACCAGCTAACCCACCATCCACAAAACCCGGGGCTTGACAACGTGACAGTGCCCTCGGGTGCTGCACTGTGCGGCAGATCCTCGTGCCCGGGGGTGGGAACCATCCGGCCGGAACGACTCGTCACTGACCACGACCGCCACTCAGAGCGGCGGGGGGACACCAGGAGTGAAGCGACAGTGGGGGGTTTCATGAAGCGTGCATCTGCGGCAAGAGCGGGCCTGACGGCCGTGGCGGTGGTGGCGATGCTGACGGTCAGCGGCTGCCGGGAGGACTACACGGGCCTCCCCGACCCCGACGCTCCCTCGAGCGGGCAGGTCTCCGGATCCGCGTCGCCGACGCCTTCGGCGGAGCAGAGCGGTCCGCGCACCCTGGTGGACGCCCCCCGAGCGGGCGGCCTGGACAAGCTGACGGGAGAACAAGCCCTGACGGACGCCCCGGTCGACCCGGGCGAGATGCGGGACGGCATGACGCTGGTCATCGGCAACTACGGGGACCCGGGCGGACAGGGTGCGCCGGTGCTGTTCGAGGGCGTCGACCACGTGCCCGAGGACAGCAGCAAGCGCCGTGAGCACCTGTTCCGGGGCATGATCGAGTACATCCAGTGGGACCCCGAGCTGGGGCAGCCCGAGGCGCAGCCGGTGGAGCCCGGACCGCTCGGCGGCTCGGTGGAGTGCCTGCTCGCCTCGCTGAGCGAGGAGGGCAACGTCATCTGCGGGTGGGCCGACGAGGGAACGGCGGCCGTCGCGCTCTTCGAGGACAGCACGCTCGCCGATGCGGGAAAGCTCTTCGTCGAGATGCGGGGGAATCTGGAGGGCTGACCGACCGGCGAGCGAGAACACGGACATAGCCGCGGCCGACGGGCAGGACACCCTGCCCGGAGGTCCCGGCGGGCTCCCGGGACCGCTACCGGCAGGCGTGGTGGTGCGGGAGCGCCGCCGATCCATGACCCGGCAGCGGGTCGAAACCGAAGGCCGGAGCGCCGGCCGAAAGCCCGCGGGACCGCGCCGGAAGTACCGGCGCTCCACGGCATCGTCGAGGCCCTGACCGAAGCCGGCACCCGCGGGATCCGGCTCGGGGGTGACGTCCCTCGACGCGTCACCTTCCAGTCAGCGCAGGGTCGGTACGGTGCCGCACTCCGCCCACGTGACGTCGACGCCGCGCAGGTCTCTGCCCCACTCTTCGGAGATTTCCGCGAGCCGGGCAGCGTCGGGCGGGGTACGGCCGAGGCCGATCGCGTACCGTGCGAGCGCCGGCCCGGTCTCGAACGGGCGGGGCCAGGCGTACGCGTCCGCCGCTCCGGCGTCCTCCAGAGCGGTGAGCAGCGCTCGCAGACGCCCCCGGACGCGCCCCAGAGTCTCCTCGAACTCCTCGGCAGGGCCCGGGCGTACGGTCAGGATCGCCCAGGCTGCGTGCTGCCGGTGCAGGGAGGGCGGCGACAACAGCTCGGGCCAGGGGTTCGTGCCCGCATCCGCTGCCGTTTCCAGGACGGTCCAGGCGCGGTAGAGCTCATCGGTCAGCAGGTCCCGGAAGCAGGCGCCGACCTGTCCGGTGCAGTTGCGGACGGGATCGGTGGGCGTCATGAGTGCCACGGGCGTGTGCGGTCCCGTTCCGGTGGAGGTGAGGCCGACCGGGTCCCGCCAGTCCCAGGCGGCCCAGGTGCCGAAGAAGTGGCGGAGCAGGTCCGGAGCGGCCGGGTCCGTGGCCTCGCATGTCGTACGGGCCGCCAGCACCGACCAGGCCAGGCCCGGCAGTCCACCGAAGGGGGCCGAGTCGAGGCCGCGCGCCCCGGCCCACGCTTTCACCTGCCTGGCGAGCGGGGTGAAAGCGGTGTGGTGGTCGCCCACCGCGGCCCGTACCGCGTCCGCGTCGCTCACCGCGCTCAGGGCGATCGCCGCCCCCTCGTCCAACTCGGCGCGGCGGACCACTGCTTCGCCGGGGTCGAGCGTTCCGGTGGCGACGATGACCAGGTCGACGTCCAGATCACCGGTGCGCAGCCGCAGGCCCGGCACCCGGGCGCCGGTCACCTGGCGCACCCGGGTGGCGCCCGGCAGCGCGGCGGTCACCCGTGCCCGGACGCCGGCCAGGTCGGCGCTGCCCGGCAGCGCCGCGACCAGGTCCAGGTCCGCTCCGGCCAGGGCGCAGCCCATGCGCCGTGATCCGACGATGTGGACGACTCCGTCACCCAGCGCCGCGGAGATGCGCTGCGCCGTCCTGCGCGCCAGGGCGGCCTGGGCCTCGCTCTCTGCGGTCGGCTCGGTGGTAGCGGGTTCGGTGGTAGCGGGTTCGGGGGTTTCGGGCAGCCATCGCACGTCGCCCGTTCCGAGAGCGATCGTGGCGCGTGGACGCATCGGTTCGTCGCCCCGGCGGGAGAGCAGGACCAGCTCTTCGACCCGTGCCGACATGCCGTCGAGCCGGGCGGCGCATGCGGCGGCGAGGCGCTGCGGATCCCTCGCCCGGCCCAGGGTGAGGTGGGGGGTGAAGCCCTCGGCGCGCCCGCGGCAGCGCGGAAAGCGCTCCTCCAGAGTGCGGCGCAGTCCTGCCCACGGTGCTTCGCCGGCCGCCGCCGGATCGAGCCAGACGGTGGCGTCGTCCCGGTGCCCGAAGGTGTGCACCCCGTCCAGCCGGGCGGTGAAGGCCGCCGTGCCGGCCGCCGCTTCGGCCAGCAGCGGGGCGGCTCGCTCGAAGTCGGACTCCGGCACGAAACCGAAGAGCAGATTGACGTGCGGCGGCCAGCGGTGGAACTGCGGATCGTGCTCCCGGCGGATGCCCTGGAGGATCGGCCACAGCTCCTGGGGAGGTATCCACGTCAACGCGGTGCGGGCTGTCGGCCGGGCGTCGAGGACGTCCGTGGACTCGGTACCGCTCAGTTGAAGGTCCGCCTCCACGCCGTAGTGGTCCGAGACGTAGAGCCCGTCCGTTGTGGGCGAGTCGCCCCGCAGGAATGCCCCGGTCGCCCGCAGCCGTCCCGCGCGCAGGAAGATCCGGTCCAGCCGGGAGGCCCGGCCGGACAGTGAGGACACCGCGGCCAGCGGATTGACGCCCGGGTCGAACGTGGGCGTCCGGTCGCCGGGCCCGTGGACCTCCGTCCAGGCGTCCCGCAGCCCGAGCGCGGCGGCCGGTTCGTCGCCGCCGTCGTTGAAGTCACCGACCAGGATCAGATCGCCGCCCACGCCGCCGAGTCCCTCGGCGAGCCGGCCCAGTTCAGCCTGCCGCCGGGCCGGGCCGTTGGGGGAGTGGTCACTGCTCAGATGGGTCGTGGCCACCACGAGTGGACCGGAGCCGGTCTCCACGGTGATGGCGGTGACGGCCTTGTGCGGTCCGAGTTCGTGCCGCCCCGCCTCCCGTACGGGCAGTCGGCTGAGCAGCAGCAGCCCGCTGTCCTCGATGTCCTTCCCTCCCGGGGCGGTGCCCAGGGTGTAACCGGCGCGGACCCAGGGTGCCCGCAGCAACAGGGCGAGCAGACCGGCTTCGACCTCCTGGAGCGCGATGACGTCCGCGTCGGCGTCTTCCAGGGCTGAGAGCAACAGGGGGCGGCGCCGGGTGGTGTCGATGCGGTCGCTGTCGTACCGGTCCCACAGCGTGTTCCAGGTGAGTACGCGCAGACTTCCCGCGCTCGGCACGGTCGTCCGGGGTGCGCCGTCCGCGGGTCGCCATCCCTCTGCCGGTTCCCATGCGTGGGGCGTCCCGGCTGTGAAGAAGGGCGCTCGCAGCAGGCGCGGGTTCCGCACCCGGCCGGCGTCCGACGTGTCGATGCGGTCCACACCGGTGGTGCGGTCCCAGACCAGCTCGCCGTCCGCCTCGACGAACAGCACCCGGTGCCACGGGATGTCGCCGCCGGGTACGAACGAGGACAGCGGGATTCGCTCGGGGGCGGCACCGCGCTGGGTGATCCCCAGCACGAACCGGGCCGGATCGAACCGCGGGTCCCAGCGGACCCGGTGATAAATCTCGTCGCTCGTACGCATCACGTCTCTCCTCCGTCCATGGTGCCGTCCAACGTGCCTGCGGTGTCGTCGACGGTTCCGCCCGCTCCGAGGTACCAAGTGCGGTGGGCCTCAGCCGGGTAGGGCGGGGTGAACCGGTGCAGCTGCGAGGCGAGCACCTCGGGCGGCACCGGGTGGGCACGCCCCTTGTTGCGCCGTGCCAACTCTTCCTCGTCGACCAGCGCGACCACGTGAGTGACCAGGACGTCGCGGCGCCGTGCCACCCCGTGTACCAGAGAACGCTGGTGCTGGTTGAGGGACGTGGCGTCCCACACCACGGTCCCGCCGCCGGCCAGCGCAGAGTCGAGCCGGCCCAGCCCCTCCCGCAAGACCTCCCCGTTGGCCCGCTGGTCGGCCCGGGAGCCCCGGGCCTGGCGCAGATCGTCGAGGGAGATGCACGAGTCGGTCCGGGGGAGACTCCCGGCGAAGGTGCTCTTCCCGCTGCCCGACGGCCCGACGAGATGGATCAGCCGGGGAAACGCCCCGGAACGCCACCGCCAGCTCGCCGCCACCGCCGCGTCGACGGTGGAGACCCGCCCTTTGGCGAACGCGTCCCGCGCCTCCGCCCAGCACCGGTCGGCGGCAGCGGAGCCGAGGCCGGCGAGTGCGTCCCGCAGCCCGGCCCGCAGCGGCTTCAGCGGGGATTCGCCGAGCAGCCCGGCCTCCTCGGCATGCACCGCGGACCATTCGACCTGTTCGCGAGCCTCGGCGGTGTGCGCGACCGCCCCTGCGACCGCGTGAAGCACCCCCAGGTCGGCGGCGAGAGCGAAGCGTGCCAGGCCGGTCCGGCGGTCGCCGTCCGGGTACGGGCGCTGAAGCCTTGGGGACAGCCCGACCAGATCTGCGATGCGGCGGGCGCCCGGCATGCCCAGCGGCCCCGCGAGGCGGGGCCCGAGCCACGCCCGGCGCGTGCTGTGGAGCATCGCGGCCAGGACACCCTCCAGCCGTGCGTCCCCGGACCGGCCCAGCACGTCCAGTCTCGCGGACACATCGGCGACGGCGGCCTCGGCGGCGGCCGGATCCTCAGGGGCGACGCCCAGCGCGGCCGACAGGGACGGCACGTCGGCGGCCGCCCCCGAACGCACCGCCCACAGCGCGGCGTTCGGGCCCAGAACGTTCTCCACGACAGCGGCGTGCATCCAGTGCGTATCGGTTTGAACGTGTCTTTCGCGCACCCACTTGGCCACCCGCTGCCCGAACTCCTGCCGGCCGAACCCCTCGGCTGTGCGTACGACGTAGCCCTCCTGGCGCACGGTGTCCAACCGCAGCGCGCGCAGCGCACGCTCGTCGAAGACACCCCGCCACAGCACCTGCGGCACCGGAACTCCCAGCCGCCGCAGGAACCGGACCGTCCGGTCCCAGTCCAGGCAGCGGTTGCCGCCGTCCCAGACGGAGAACCCGTAGAACCAACTCTCCAGGTCTCCATATGCGATCGAGTGCCGCGCGAAGAGGTTCTCGCCGCACACCCGCCAGCCATGCGGGATCTCCGCGCCGATCCGTCCCTGCAGGCTCTTCACCCACGCCCGCGAGGGATGGTGCGCAGAATCCAGCGACCGGGCGTGCAGCCCGTCGGCATAGAGGGTGGTGTTCTCCCCGTCGAGTTTCTCGGTGACCACGACCTCGCGGCCGCGCAGCCCGGACAGATCACCGGCTCGTATGTCGTCCGACGCCGCCCCCGGCGACCATGGGAGATGAGGCGTACGGGGGTAGTGCACACGCATGATCCGCTTTTCGTGACGATGTCGGGTCCGATCACTGTAGGAGCGTGACGAGAACAGATCCACCGAATAATCGCCGATCGGTAGGACACCCCCGTGGGGGCGGGTGACGTGCCGTTGGCTCTGTGTCTCCCGCCCTTCGGTCGCTCGCATGAGGGCGGCTGGGCGTGCCGCAGGCTCGGTTTCCGGTGTTGGGCGATTTCAGGGTCTGGTTGTCTGTGGGCAGCTGCGGGCGGATGCTGCATGGCATGCGCATGACAATATGCCGCGCACGTGCGACGGTGGGCAGCTCGGGACGGCTCAGCGCAGCACGTCCGCCCAGTTCGCGGGGACGCGGCCCGCCGGACCGGGCGCCGGCTGGTCCGGCGGGTGGCTCCCCGGTGGCGCGAGTTCGGGGCCGGTCTCGTACAGCTCGTTCGTGTCGTAGTTCCAGAACCAGCCCTCGCCCGGCTCGTAGCTGCGGATCACCGGGTGCCCGGTGGCCCGGTGGTGGGCGGTGGCGTGCTTGCCGGGGGAGTCGTCGCAGCAGCCGATGTGGCCGCACTGCGCGCAGCGCCGCAGATGGAACCACCAGCCGCCTGCGGCGTCGCACTCGACGCAGCCGGTGCCGCTGGGCGGGACGCGGGGGTCGATTCCGGTGTCGCTGGTCATGTCGGCTCCTGGGATGTCGTACGGTCCTCGGACGTGAGCGGCGGCCCGTCGGACGAGGCGGAGGAGAGTGCCGTTCCGTCGGGTTCGACGGCGGCCAGGGGCAGCAGTACCCGGAAACGGGTGTCGCTGGGCACCGACTCCACGCCGATGCTGCCGTGGTGCTTGTTGACGACGATCCGTCGGGAGATGTCCAGCCCCAGACCGGTGCCCCGGCCGACCGGCTTGGTGGTGAAGAACGGGTCGAAGATGCGGTCGCGGATCTCCGGCGGCACGCCGGGCCCGGTGTCCCGGAACTCGACGAGAAGCTGGTCGTCGTGGAGCGCGGTGCGCACGGTCAGCGTGCCGTCGCCGCCCTCGCCGTCCATCGCGCAGAGCGCGTTGTCGATCAAGTTGGTCCACACCTGGTTCAGTTCCGCCGGGTAGGCGGGGATCCGCGGCAGCGTACGGTCGTACTCCTTGACGATCCTGATCCGCGGCCCGATCTTTCCGGACAGCATCAGCAGCGTGCTGTCGAGGAGTTCGTGCACGTCGGCGACCTGGTAGGGGGCACGGTCCAGCTGGGAGTACTGCTTGGCGGCGTCCACCAGACGGGAGACTCGGGTGGTGGAGTCCGCGATCTCGTCCATGAGCAGCTCGGTCTCCACCGTGTAGTTGAGCCACCCCACGGCGCCCGGCAGGATCTCCTGCCCGACGGCCGCCGCGACCTGCTCCAGCCAGTCCACGTCGAGCCCGGCCTGTACGAAGGTCGGCGCGATCTGCCAGCCCTGCTCGATGCCGTGGTCCTCCAGCCAGTCGGTGAGGGCGTCCTCGCGGTCGGCCACCTCCAGCGGGGTGAGCACCGATGCCTTGGCGACCCGCTCGGCGGTGCGTTGCTGGATGTCGATGAGATTCGCCAACTGGTCCCTGGAGAAAGAACTTTCGGCGATGAGGGCGAGCTTGTGCCGCATCCTGGCCACCCGCTCCCGCAGCGTCGCGGTGGCCCGGACGGCCGCCGCCGCCGGGTTGTTGAGCTCATGGGTGAGCCCGGCGGACAACGACCCGAGCGCCAGCAGCCGCTCCCGCTGCCCTACGGCCGCCTGGGTGCTCTTCGACCCGAAGAACAGCCCCTCCAGCAGATGCACCGCCATCGGGAACCACTCGCGCATGATGTCCGCGAACGTCTCGGCGGGCAGCACGAAGAACCGCGTCGGCTCCGTGACGCGCATCGAGTTGTTGTAGACCTGCCGCAGCCGGTCCCCGAGGTACGCCTGCATGGCGCCCGAATAAACCCCGCGCTGCGAGGACCGGATGACCTCCACGTCGTCGCCACCGACCCGGCGGGAGAGCACCACCGTGCCCTCCAGCATCACGTAGAAGCAGGCGGCCGGCTCGCCCTCGGTGTAGACCGGTCCGGGGTCGAACCGCTCCATCCGCCCCTCGCGGCACAGCCGGCCCAGCTGTTCGCCCGACAACTTCTCGAACAGGAACAGCGAGCCGATCTCCTTCGGGCTGCACGGCATCGGCCGGCCGCTCATGACTGCTCCAGATACCGGTGGACGAGCATCACGGCCATGGCTCCCTCTCCTACGGCGGACGCGACCCGCTTGGCGGACTCCGCGCGCGCGTCACCCGCGACGAACACGCCGGGCACATTGGTCTCCAGGTGGTACGGCGGCCGGTCCAGCTCCCAGCCGGGAGGCGGACGTCCGTCGGGCGTGAGGTCGGGCCCGGCCAGGATGAACCCGCGCCCGTCCCTCAGCACCGTGCCGTCCAGCCAGTCGGTGAGCGGGGCCGCGCCGATGAACACGAACATCCACTGGGTGTCGACCAGCTCGCTCCGCCCGCTCGCCGTGTCGCGCAGGGTCAGCTTCTCCAGGTGGCCGGAGCCGTGCGCGGCCTCCACCACGGTGCCCGTGCGCACCGAGATGTTGGGGGCCTCCTCGATCTGCTGGACCAGGTAGTACGACATCGACGCCGACAGGGAGGAGCCCCGCACCAGCAGGGTCACCGACTTGGCGCCCCGTGCCAGGTACATCGCCGCCTGCCCCGCCGAGTTGGCGCCGCCCACGATGTAGACGTCCTGGCCCTGGCAGGACGGCGCCTCGGTCAGAGCCGAACCGTAGAACACCCCGCAGCCGGTCAGGTCCCGCGCGCCGGCCGCGGGCAGCTGCCGGTAGGACACCCCGGTCGCCAGGATCACGCTGTGTGCGGCGACCGCCGAGCCGTCCGAGAACCGTACGGTCCGGGCCGCGCCGCCCACCTCCAGGCCCGTCACCTCGCGCGCGGTGAGGATCTCGGCGCCGAACCTCGCCGCCTGCCGGCGGGCCCGGTCGGTCAGCTGGGCGCCGGAGACGCCGTCCGGGAAACCCAGGTAGTTCTCGATCCGGGAGCTCTGCCCGGCCTGCCCGCCGGTCGCCGAGCGCTCCACGAGCACCGTCCGCAGCCCCTCCGAGGCCCCGTACACGGCAGCGCCGAGCCCGGCCGGGCCGCCGCCCACCACGACGAGGTCGTAGAAGTCGGCCGCCGGTGTCGTCGCCAGCCCCACGTGGGCCGCGAGCTCCGGTGCCTCCGGCTCCAGCAGGGGCGTGCCGTCCGGGGTGACCACCAGCGGCAGCCGCTGCCCGTCCTGCCCGGCGGCGGCCAGCAGCCGCCTGCCCTCGGGCTCGTCGGAGGAGTACCAGCGGTAGGGCACCTGGTTGCGGGCCAGGAACTCCCGCACCTGGGACGACCGCGCCGACCAGCGGTGCCCGACCATCTTGGTGCTGGGCACCGGCCGGTAGTCACTGCATCGCCAGGCCTGCAGCAGGTCGTCCAGGACCGGATAGAGCTTCTCCTCGGGCGGGTCCCAGGGCTTGAGGAGGTAGTGGTCCAGGTCGACGACGTTGATCGCGTCGATCGCCGCGTTGGTGTCCGCGTACGCGGTCAGCAGGACCCGCCGCGCGCCCGGGTACACGTCCAGGGCCTGTTCGAGGAACTCGATGCCGTTCATCCGCGGCATGCGGTAGTCCGCCAGGATGACGGCGACGAGGTCGCCGCGCAGTTTCAGCTCGTGCAGCGCGTCCAGCGCGGACTCGCCGGACTCCGCGCGCACGATCCGGTACGAGGCGCCGTAGCGCCGCCGTAGGTCCCGGGCGACGGCGCGGGAGACCCCCGGATCGTCGTCCACGGTCATGATGACGGTCCGCGTCGGCTCCACGGCCTGTGCCATGTGTCTGCCACCCCGCGTGGTCGGACAGGCGGCCCGGTGCGCCCTTGCGGCACCGCGCCGGCTCCCGCCCATCGTATGTTTGATCGTCCGATTTGTCTGAGTGTGCGGAGGGTCGTCGTCCCGGCCGCCCGCTTCCGTGATCACCCGGTGGGGGAGACTGGGCCGAGGACGGCTCACCACACAGGGAGGCGGACGGCATGACGCGGCCGATCACGGCAGGGGTGGACGGATCGGAGGAGAGCCTCGCCGCGCCGGCGTGGGCAGGGCGGGAGGCCGAGCGCCGCGGGCTGCCGCTGCGCCTGGTGCGCGCCTGGCGCTTCGAGGTGCGCGACGCCTTCGACGCGGGCGACCGGGGCACCCAGCGGCAGTGGGTGCGCGACGGCCTCGCGGAGGCCGCCCGGACCGTCACCGAACGCCACCCCAACCTGACGGTGACCACAGACGTGGTGGAGGACGGGCGACCGCGGATGGTTCCCACGTTCACCATGTGACCGATCGGTCAGGGAGGCGCCCAGCTCTACCCCGGCAGCATCGCCACGTCTACGCCGCAGACCTTCGACGTGGCCTCCCCACCGACAGAACTAAACGGCTTCGGAGGTGAGTTCCGAACCGAGAGGTCCGGATCTCACGCACTGCATACCGGCTCATATCCACCAGATTTGACCCGGCTTCGCTGTTACGGGGCGTCCACCACTGGTTCGCTCTCGCTACACCTTCTGACCTCGCTGAACGGACCCGCACCGTCTGGCAGTTCCAGCACGTCCCGTTTTCGTCGGGGCCGCTTGCCACCCTCACCGGCGTTCCCCGGATCAGGCTGTCCTCAAGCTTCAATCAGGCCGCTACGACGACCTGACGGAGACGGTCTCCCACCGCCTCTCGATCAACACGGCGCCTCGTGGCGCACAGCTGTGCGGCGAAAAAAGCCGATGCCGTCCGCAGGACCTCGTTCGCCCGGCGCAGTTCCCGCACCTCGCGCCGCAGCCGGGCCAGCTCCTCCTTCTCCTCGGTGGTGAGCAGGTCACTCCGCTCACGGGCATCCGCTTCGGCCTGCCGGATCCAGCCGCGCAGGGCCTCGGGATGCACCCCGAGTTACTCGGCCATATGGCGGATCACGGGCTTCGGCTCGGCCGTGCGGTACATCCGCACCGCACGCTCACGCAACTCCAGCGGATATTTCCTCGGGGCAGGCATCGTCTGGGCTCCTTTCACGAAACCCATCTGGCCTGCTGTCACGCAACTCCGCATCTCGGGGGAAGCTCAGGTCGCGCCCGGCCTCGCCCTGGTGCAGGCGGCGGACCTGGCCGGCGAGAACCGGCCTGGCGCGGCGGCCGCTCCCGCTTTCGCCGAGGCCGTGGCGCTCGCCAAGGCCTGCGTCCACCGGATCCGGTGACGGCACCCGTGGGGCGCCCTGTTCGGGCGCCCCACGGGCTCGGCTGCAGGTAGGTGATCTGCAGCTCGGCGGCGAGGAGACCGCCGTTCAGCGAGGTGTCGGTGAGCAGCACGCGGATGAGACGGCCGCCGAACAGCGGGCCCGAGTTGATCACCAGGTAGACGCGGACGGGGCGGTCAGCCATGACGTGGCCTCTCGATGGGGGCGGTCCCGTGCGGGCCGCCCTGTGCCCCATCGCGGGCTGGGGCCCGGTCGGACAGGACCGGGCCCCAGACGGGTTCAAGCAGCCTGTCGGACGTCGCGCTGCTCGAGGGCCGCGGCGGGGGCGTCCTCCAGTGGGTGCCGCTGATACACAGGGATTTGCCGACGGTGACGGTGTGGCGGGTGAACGCGGCGCGCAGCAGATCGGCCAAGGCAGCAGATCGGCCAAGGGGGCGAGGCCTGCGGCGACGGTGTGGCCGTGCTCGCCGGGGCGAGAGTGTCCGAGTCCGGGTGTACGTAGAGTGAGGTTAAGGTTACATAAGCCGTATGTCGGGCAATGTCGTCAAAGGAAGGTTAGATCATGAAGTTCGCAGTCATCGGCGGAACCGGGCTGATCGGGTCACGGGTCGTGGAGAACCTGAACGCGGCCGGGCACCAAGCCGTACCGCACTCCCTGTCCAGCGGCGTGGACGTCATCACTGGCCAGGGACTGGAGGCGGCCGTGGCGGGCGTCGACGTCGTCATCAACCTGACGAATTCCCCGACCTTCGACGACGCCTCGCTCGCCTTCTTCCAGACTTCAATGGACAACCTTCTTGCCGCGAGCGAGAAGGGCGGGGTCGGGCACTTCGTCATCCTCTCGATCGTCGGCGCGGACCAAGTGCCCGATCTGGACTACTACCGGGCGAAGGTGCTTCAGGAAAACACCCTCAAGGCCGGTCCGATCCCGTATTCCATCGTCCGCGCCACGCAGTTCATGGAGTTCATGGACGCGACCCTGGCCATGACCGCCGACGGCGACACCGTCCGCCTGCCACGCACGCCAATCCAGCCGATCGCCGCTGCGGACGTCTCCGGCATTGTCGCCGAAGTCGCCGCAGGCAGCCCTCTGAACGGCGCCCTCAACATCGCAGGTCCCGACGTCTACCCCCTCGACGAACTCGGCCGACTCACCCTGACCGCCAAGAGCGACGGGCGCTCTGTCGTCACCGACGACAGCGCCGGCATGTTCGCCGCCGCCCACGGCGACGTCCTCACCGCCCCGAACGACGCCCGCATCGCCCCCACCCACTACACCGACTGGCTCTCCTGAACGGTCCCCCTCCAGCACTCGACTTGCTGCGCCAGTCCGGGGCGATGCGCGCGTCGCTCCCACTCTGATTGCCTCAAAGAAGAGCAAACGCCATGTCGCACAACGAGTCGTCCGGCGGCGCCGGACAGCAGCCGCGCTCCGATGTATGGAAAACGGCCGTCACAGTGCTCCAGACGGTGAAGCCGCCGCACATCCCCGAGGGCGCCGAGGTCATGACCATTCACGTGGAGTTTCCTCCCGGCGACCCAGGCACCCCTCCCCATCGTCACCCCGGACCGGCCTTTGGATACCTTCTCGAAGGAGAGACGCGCTTCGAGCTCGAAGGCGAGCCGGAACGCGTGATCCGAGCAGGGGAGACCTTCTGGGAACCGGCCGGCGACGTCATCCACTACCAGGCCGGCAACAACCGCACCGACTCCTGGAGCCGCTTCATCGTCACCATGCTGTGCGTGCCGGACCAGCCGATGATCGCCCTTGTCGACGACGAGGAGCTTGCACAGCGTAAAGACCGGCGAGCGCCTGGTACTCCAGCAGGACTTCGACGTTTTGCCTGCTCAGAGGCTGCGCGTGGTGAGTGTAGTGGGCCGGTGGCCCGTCAGGGGCGGTCTTCACGGGGCCGCCCCTCGATCGTGTGCAATCGGCGTTGGTAACGGCAGTGGCCGGGGCAGCCTCCCGTCGTGATCAACGAGCCTGCAGCCGAGACCTGGGACGACGAACTCGAAGACCTCTTCCTCCGTGTCGGCCATCGTTTCGGCCGCGTGGAGCCACGCCGGCGGATGCGCGACTACGTTCGCGGTCTGCTCGGCCCGGTCGGCCGAAAGAGTGGCCGGCAGCTGGCCGAATACGCCAGCCACGCCACCCCCGACGGGCTCCAGCACCTGCTCGCCGGTGCTTGCTGGGACACGGACGAGATCCGTGACGAGCTCCAGCACTACGTCGCCGAACACCTCGGCGAGGACGACGGAGTCCTGATCATCGACGACACCGGCTTCGTCAAGAAGGGCACCACCTCCGCGGGCGTGCAACGCCAGTACTCCGGCACCGCCGGCCGCACCGAAAATCCCCCAAAGGGGGTACCCCCAGCCAGATCGGGGTCTTCGCCGCCTACACCTCCACCCGAGGCCGCGCTCTGGTCGACCGTGAGCTCTACCTCCTCAAGTCCTGGACCGAGGACCGGGACCGCTGCCGCGCGGCGAAGATCCCCGACGAACGGGACTTCCATACCAAGGGCGACCTTGCCAAGGACGTTGACCCCCTTGTCTGCCCGGACGCCCCTGGCAGTGTCCGTCAAACGCCTCGATCGGATGACAGGGGACAGAATTCGGTAGTCACTCCGGGGCCCTTTCTCATGATCAATGTCGATGAGTTTGGGAGTCACTGTGGCTTTTTCTCGGTGGGGTCGCCGTCTCACCCGACTCAGGCGGGGCTACCGTGCCCCGGCATGGGTCTGTTCTGCGTTGGACGCGATCGTGCTGGTCTGGGACTGTGAGATTGACGGTGTTTCCTTGCGACTACCCGTACGGGACTGGCCTTGTTGTCCAGAGAGTCGATCTGCCGGCCGTGGTGCGAACGGGACATGCCGACCCGGCGAACGGACGTGGCGAACAAAAACTGACTCTCAAGGGAGCAGTGACGATGCCGAATTTTCCTGCACTGGCACATGTTGCACTGACCGTGTCCGACTTGCGTACGAGCGCGGCCTGGTACCAGCGGCTGATCGGCGCCGAGCCGATCCTGGACGAGGACACCGGCCCCTTTCACCACATCATCTTCGCCCTCGGGAACGGCACGATGCTCGGTCTCCACGCCTTTCCTCCCGACACCGCGAGCACTGATCAGGGTCGGGCTCGATTCGATGAGCGCCGAGTCGGCCTCGACCATGTCGCCTTCGCCTGCGTCGACCGAGCCGAACTGGGGAACTGGCGGAAGCGCCTGAACGACCTAGGCATCGAGCACAGCGAAATCGTCGACGCCCACTACGGATCCGGACTCGCCCTGCGTGACCCTGACAACATCCAGCTGGAATTCTTTGCGCCGCCATCCCGGAGCTGATCCACTGAAGACGTCCAAAGCGTCGTAGCCGCATTGCCTGGGTCCTCGATGAACCGGGTGCACAGGGCAAGCTGCACTGTCGCGGTGCGCGATTGGCTGCGGCTCCTGGAGATGAGCCGCGCACCGGAGTGAGGCCGGCGCCGGCCGGGCGCGCCCGGCCCCACCACACCATCAGCCAGACACGCCATGGACAACTTGACAACGCCGGCATGACAGGCAAAGCCGCTACTGCGGCGGCGCCGACGCTCGTGGAGCACAGGCGGTCAGCGGCGGTAGCAGTACGAATCAGAGGAGGCGTCGCCGCCTTGCAGGCGCGTCTGGTGCACGCGCAGGCCGAGGAAGTCCGGGCCGTGCGGGAAGAAGTGGCTGTCGACGGAGAGCCCGCCGTGCGCGGTGTCGGCGTCGAGTTTGACCATCCACGGGTCGATGCCCGCGGGATAGAGCTGTGCGTCCCAGGCGGCGTACAGGGAGTTCGTCAGGTACACGCGCCGCCCGTCGCGGCTGAGCTCGACCATCTGCGTTCCGCCCGTCAGCGGAGTGTCCGGTTCGGCGGGGTGCGGCTGTCGGCCGACGATGCCGCCAAGACGCACGGACGCGGTCTGCCTGGGATGGAACGGGTCGCTCACGTCGTACTGGAGCAGGTCGCCGGTTCCCCATGCGGATATGTACAGCCACTGGTCGTCCACGGACAGGTCGATGTCGGTGATGAATGGGGGCACGGCGCCGAACGGCTGCAGCGCCGGGGGCAGGTCCTCCGTTTGCGCGGGCTCGGCCGGGACGGTGATCACCTTGCGGACGACGAAGTCCTCGCCCTCCCGGTTCCACAACCACACCGACGCCGACAGGTCCTCCACGTTGACCACGGTGTTGGTGAACCCCCACGTGGCCTCGGGGTCGTGCGCGGGGCGCAGTTCCAGCACCATCTGGTTCTCGTCCCCCAGATCGACGCGCTGCAGGTGCCGGCCGGAGTCCAGTTTCCAGAAGTGCAGTGAGTGGCCGTAGCGGCGATCCAGCAGCAGTTCGGGGACGAGGCCGTCCTCGATCATCGAGGGGGTCCCCCACTCGCTGGTCACGGCGATGTTCTGGCGCAGGTGCCACCAGAGGTCGTAGGCGAGCCGCTGCGGTCCGCGGTCGCTCTCCCAGGCGCGCAGCACTTCGAAGCTTTCGTGGTCCAGCAGCGCGACGCCGCCGGGCCCGTCCGCACCGTCCGCGCTGCCCAGGCAGGACAGGAACATTCCGTCGGGGCCGCAGTGGAGTGTGTGCGGGCGCGAGTATCCGGCCTTGGCGGCCAGCTCCTCGGGCTCGACCACCTTGACCAGGCGCGGGCGGGCGGGATCGGGGTTGGTGTCGAAGACGTGCAGCCGGGAGGAGCGCAGTCCCGGGACGATGAGGTAGCGCCGCGCAGCGTGATGATGACCGGCATGCGCCAGCGCGCTCGAGCAGGCGTTCCAGCCGAAGTGGTGCAGTTCGTTGCCCGGGTCGGGCAGCTCGGCATGGGAGGTCACGCGGCCGTATACGGAGGATTCGGGGTCGGTGCCGACGGTGAACAACGCGTCCGCGCGCTGTGCGGTCGGGTCGAAACCGACGACATAGGCGAGCTTCTCCGGGGGCGCGGCGACGGCATCCGCCGGAGTGCGGTACAAGGTGGGGTCACTGTGGTCGTCGCGGTCGTGAGCGTGCTCGGTCGTGCTCATGGCTGTTCCTTACTCCCGAACGGGAGCCTGGATCCGGATGAACCCCCGACAGGCAGCCGGGCTCACTCGTTCGAGATCGACGTGCAGACGCGGGACAGATATGCCATGAAGCGAGCGTTTCACAGCCCTGGAGCCCTGCCAAGGCGGCAGCGTGGTGGCGCGGACCGCCTGAGGGCGTTGTCAGGTTGAGTGGTGGCCTCCTCGGGCGGCATGATCATCCGCCTGGTCGAATCGCTGGAGGGGCTGTCCGTGGTGACGCCGTCGTACCGGGGTTTCCGCTTCCCTCCGGAGGGCATCTCCCACTGCGTTTGGCTGTACCACCGCTTCAACCTGAGCCTGCGCGACATCGAGGAGTTGATGCTCGAGCGCGGCATCGAGGTCAGCCACGAGACAGTCCATCAGTGGACGCGCCGGTTCGGCCCGGCTTATGCCGCTGCTCTACGTCGGCGCCGTCCGGGGCCAGGTGCCATGTGTCCCCGGGCCGGGGCCGCCGGCGGCGCAGCGCCGGCGTAGGCCTGCCCGAACTTGGCGCACCAGCGGCGGACGGTCTCGTGGGAGACGAGCACGCCGCGCTCGGGCACCAGCTCCTCGACCTCGCGGAACGACAGAGGGAAGCGGAAGTACCGCCACACACAGTGCGCGATGCCCCCCACCGGGTACCGGTGCCCCTGGTACGACGGCGGCGCGCTGTCCACGGACGACCCCTCCCAGCATCACCGACCAGAAGATCATCCCGCCCGGTCAGTCAACGTGACAGCGCCCGCCGGAGTGTCCGGGGTGACGGTGCTGCCCAACCGGCGCTGACAGGGCCATCGTGGGAAAGGACCACGGTGGGCGAAACCGTACGGTTCGAGGATCCGGGGCCTCCGTGCGCAGTCGGCGTGAGATCGTCCACGGCTCTACCGCTGCGGGCCGGGGCGGAGGGTGCACGGGTGGTGACGATATGCTCACGCGGTGGGCCGGAATCCCCGTCGCGTCGTCGTCTGGGCTGCCGGAAGAGCGGAGAAGGAGCCGGTCCGCTCGAGCGTGGGGCCAGGGGGGTGATGGGATGCGGCAGGCCGGTGTGCTCGATGTCGGGTGCCACAGTGCTCTGCTGACGGTGGTGCGCCGGCGCCCGGGGACGGTGCTGGAGCCGGTGTTCTCCCGCAAGGTGCGGTTGAGACTGCACGAGACCCTCGACCGCAAGGGGCGGCTGGACAAGGCCGGCATGAAGAGCGTCGAGCGGGCAGTGGCCGAGGCCGTCGCCGCCGACCCGCGTCCGCGCGGACCGGAAGTGTTCGCGTTCGCGACCTCCGTCATCCGGGACGCGCCCAACCGCGACGAGATCATCGCGCGGGTGGCACGCACCACTGGCACCCGCCTGCGCGTGCTGACCGGCGTTGAGGAGGCGCGGCTGGCCTACGTGGCCGCCCGCCAGTGGGCAGGACCGACGGCAGGGCAGCTGCTGGTCCTGGACATCGGCGGCGGCACCGTAGAGATCGCCTCCGGCACCGGAGACCAGCCCCGCGCCGTCCACTCGCTGCCACTAGGTGCTCGCAGGATCACCCGGGACTGGCTTCCCGGCGGCACCGCGCCATCCCAACGCCGCCTGGCCGAGATCCGGCAGCACCTTCAGCGGTCCCTGGAAGCCGTGCCCGGTCTGCCGCAGGCCGAACCAGGTGGGCGGGTGCTGGCCTGCTCCAAGACCTTCGAACAGCTCGCCCGGCTCGCTGCCGCCCAGGGCAAGTCACCGCGAGCCGGACGGCGGCTGGCGCTACCCCAACTGCGCACGTCAGTCTCCCTGCTGGCCGACGCGGGACCGTCCCGCCGTGCCAAGCTGCCGGGCATCTCCCGGCACCGCGCCGAACAGTCCCTGGCCGGAGCCCTGATCGCACAGGCCCTCATGGAAGCCTGCGGGGTCAAGAACGTCGAGATCTGCCCGTGGTCCACCCGGGAAGGACTATTGCTCGAACACCTCGGCCCACCCCACATCACAGCCGACCGTTCCCGCCTGGTCGGCTGAGCCCAAGGGACGTCGAACGAGGCGCCCGCGGCGCGGTCTTGATCACGTCCAGTTCCTCTGCCTCGAAGACGGCGTCGAACGCCTCGCCGTACTTGCCGTCTCGATCGCGCAGCAGAAACCGCAGGGACTCCCTGCGTATCCCGAGGTCGGCGGCGAGGTTCCTCGCCTGCTGCACCGTCCACTCCCGCGTCGGATTGAACCGCCCCGGGTTCGGTAGAGATCTCACCGTGCAGTCTGCGGTGGTTGTACCAGTCGATCCACTCGGCGGTGGCCAACTCCACCTGGGGAGCGTCTTCCAGGGCCGCTGGGACTTCACGGTCGCCGTGCCGCCGTCGGCCGCCGCCCTGCGGCCGCGTCGGAACCGAAGGCACTACCCGCTGGAACAGCTCCCACAAAGTCTCCGGAATCAGAGTCTCGACCATGCTCGCCCCTCATGCTCGGAAATCGCCTGGTCACAGCCAAGGCACGGCGCTACGGTCTCGTGTCATGCAACTGACGGTTCTCGGCGGCTGCGGTGCGTGGCCCACAGCAGTCCAGGCATGCAGCGGCTACCTCGTCGAGTACGCCGGATTCCGCCTGCTCATCGACCCCGGATATGCCACACTGCCGCGCCTGCTCCAGCACAGCACCGTCGACGCGGTCGACGCCGTGCTCGTCAGTCATGGACACCCCGACCACTGCGCCGACCTCAACCCTCTGCTACGGGCCCGGGGACTGCGCGATGACCCGCCGCCCGCTCTGCCCGTCTACGCCCCGCACGGCGCGGTCGATGCCGTTCTGGCGCTCGACAAACCGAGCATGCTCGCCCAGGCCTACCACCTTTACGGGTTCACCCCCGGCGACCGGTTCGATATCGGCCCCTTCACCACCGACACCTGGCTCCTGCCGCACTTCGTACCCAATGCCGGCATTCGGCTCACCACACCCGAGGCCGTCCTCGCCTACACCGGCGACACCGGCCCCAGCTCCGACCTCCCGCGCCTTGCGCAAGGCGCCGACCTGTTCCTGTCGGAAGCCACGTACATCCACCAGGTACCAACCGCCGACGCACCGTACCTGCTCACCGCACGACTGGCCGGCCAGTACGCCCACCAGGCAGGCGCCACCCGACTCATGCTCACCCACCTCTGGCCGGGCACAGATCCGACCCTTGCCCGAGAGGTAGCCGCAGAAGCCTTCGCCCACCCCATCGACGTCGCTGCCCCCGGTCTCGTCACCAACCTTCGCGAGGAGGGTCAGAGGTCCAACAGCGCCGAGCAACACGACACCTTGCGCCGGAACAACTGACCACCAAACAGGCCACATCGCCACATGAGACGAGCTCTTAGTGGGGTGGGGCGCAGCGCCGGCTCGGCAGCGGAACTCACGGTTGCTGAATCCTCCGGGACCGATGCTGACAGTTTGCTAACCGTCGGCGGTCCGGAATGCCGTTGACCTGCACGGATGCGTGCACGGTTCGCTATGTTCTGGAATTGGATCGGCCGCACCCAGGAGGAGATCGAACAGGCGCGCCGCGACTGGATGGAAGGCACACGGTTCGGCGAGGTGAAGGGCTACGACGGTGCTCCGCTGCCTGCCCCCGAACTGCCGGCGGTACCGCTGAAACCGCGAGGAAGGGTTCGTCGACCTGCGGGAATGCCTGAGTTCTGGTGGCTGGTGGCTGGTGGGCGGGAGGTGGCCGGGCGCTGTCTCCCGCTTTTCGGTCGCCCGCGGGAGGACGGCGGGAGGACGGCGGGAGGACGGCTGAGCGGGGCGCGGACCTGCGCCGGGGTGGCGGGCGGTTCCACGGTGTGGCCGTCTGTGGGCAGCTGTGGCAGGACTCTTGCTGACCTGATGCTGACTTCGCTGGCGCCTCGTCAGCTGCGGTTGACGCGCCCTTTTCGCAGCTCCGTCGCGCGCGGCGGTCTTTGGGGGCGCGGTGGCGGCCGGACGAATCCCGAAGATCATTCCACCCGGTCGGCCAATGTGACAGGGTCCTCCCGTCGGCTCGGCTGCCGATCCGTCAAGGTCACAGTCGATGTCTATCGATACCTCGCACCCTGGGCCTGCCGTCACCGGGAGGTCCGGTAGGGCGCCCGCGCTCCTCGGTATGACAGCCCGGCCCTCGACGGGGGGCAGCCCGCGCCCGTGTCTCCCGTCGGAGGAGAGGCTGCTGCATCGGATGATCCGAGGGAGCGTTGGGTACTGGCCTGGTCACAGGCACCGTCCGGTCCGCGGGTTGTTCTTCGGTGCGCGGTCAGACCATGGCCGAGCCGTGTAGCAGCAGCTGGGCCACAGCGATGCCGGCCACTACGATCGCCGCCCGGAACGGCCATCGGCCGGCGGCCTCCGACCGCACAGCCGTACCCGCGACCGCGACGAATACGGCCGCCGCTGCCAGTGCCCAGCCCGTGACTCCGACCGTCCCGGGCGGTCCTGCGACCAGCACGCCCACGGCCGTCAGCAACACGACCGGTGCCAGCCATCGGCAGGCCGGACGGCCCAGCCGCTGTGGCAGCCCGCGCACACCGGTCGCAAGGTCGTCCTCGATGTCCGGAAGCACGTTCGACAGGTGGGCGCCCACGCCCAGCAGGGCCCCCGCGGTCACCGCCCACCAGGGGGGCCAGGCCGGCGAGGGCGGACCGAGCGTGACGAAGGCCGGCAGCGAGCCGAAGCCCGTGGCATAGGGCAGCGGTGACAGCACCGTGTGCTTCAGCCGCAGGTTGTACGTCCAGCCAGCGGCCACGCCCCCCAGGTGCGCCGCTCCCGCGGCGACCCCGCTCAGCAGCGACAGCGGCACGCACAACCCCAAGGCCGTTCCGGCCGCGGCAGCCGCCGCCCAGCGCGGGAGCTCGCCGGTGCACACCGGCTTGTCGCCGCGCCCGCAGGTCATGTCGCGCTGCGCGTCGGCCGCGTCGTTGCACCAGCCGATCGAGAGCTGACCGGCCAGCACGGCCAGGGCCACGGCCACCGATCCGGCTGCCCCACGGCCCGCCACCACGGCCAGGACCGTCACGAACACGGTCACGGCGACCGTCGGCTCCAGATGGCACGAGCGCAGCAACGCCGGGACACGGTGTGTCGTGCGCGAGAGAACCCCAGACGGGTGGAGAGACACGTACGCACGGTAATCGGGTTCTCAGGCGAGGAAGGGATGAACGACATGCGTGTCCCCGTGATCGTCGAGCATGCCCCTTCCCCGCCCACCGCGCTGCACCGGACGGCCGTGCCTGCCACGCCGACCACCATCGCCGCCGTCCGTACCGCGCTGCCACCGCACCGTTACGCCCAGGAGGCACTCACCGAGCCGATCGGCGACCTGTGCCTGCTTCCGGGGGCGGACCGCGCCCTGCTGCGCCGCCTGCACGCGTCTGCCGGGGTGCGTACGCGTCATCTCGCCCTGCCGATCGAGCGGTACGCGGTTCTCGGCGACTTCGGCCACAGCAACGACGCGTGGATGGCGGCGGGCCTCGAACTCGGCGAGGAAGCCCTCACCGGCGCGCTGCACGAGGCGGGGCTCGGACCGGCCGATGTCGACCTGCTGGTGTGCGCCTCCATCACCGGCGTCGCCGCTCCGTCGCTCGACGCCCGGCTGGCCGGGCGCATGGGGCTGCGGCCCGACGTCAAGAGACTTCCGGTGTTCGGCCTCGGCTGTGTCGCGGGCGCCGCCGGCCTCGCCCGGGTGCACGACTACCTTCGCGGGCACCCCGACGACACCGCCGTGCTGCTCACCGTCGAACTGTGCTCGCTGACGCTCCAGCAGGGTGACGACTCCCGCGCCAACCTCGTTGCCGGCGCCCTGTTCGGTGACGGCGCGGCAGCTCTGGTCGCACGTGGCAGTGGCAGCGCCCGACCGGACGCAGCCGGGCCCTTCGTGGTCGCCACGCGCAGCCGCCTGTATCCGGATACCGAACAGCTCCTGGGATGGGACATCGGCGCCGGTGGATTCCGCGTCGTGATCGATGCCGGTGTCCCCGGCATCGTCAGGGACCACTTCGGCCGGCACTTGCGTGCCTTCCTGGCTGAACACGGCCTGACCATCGATGACATCGGGACCTGGGTGTGCCACCCGGGAGGCCCCAGGATCCTGTCCGCAGTGAGCGACACCCTCGGCCTGCCCGGCAACGCCCTGGACTCCGCACGGCGCTCCCTCGCGGCGGTGGGGAACATGTCATCCGTATCCGTACTGCACATCCTGCAGAGCATCCGGGAGTCCCGTCGACCCGAGCACGGTACGTGGGGTCTGCTGCTGGCGATGGGTCCGGGGTTCTGTTCCGAACTCGTCCTGCTGCGCTGGTGAGGGTTCTCATGCCGTGGTACGCGCTTCTCGTCTTCGCCGTCGCCGCCGAACGCGTCGCCGAACTCGTCGTCGCCCGGCGCAACGCGGCATGGGCCCTCTCCCGCGCCGGTGTGGAGCGCGGCCGTGGCCACTACCCCGTCATGGTCGCCCTGCACACGGGTCTGCTCGCGTGCTGTCTGCTCGAACCCCTGCTCGCCGACCGACCGTTCCTGCCTGCTCTGGGGTGGCCCATGCTGGCGCTCGCGCTACTGGCACAGGCCCTGCGCTGGTGGTGCATCGGCACGCTCGGGCCGTACTGGAACACCCGGGTCATCGTCGTTCCCGGAGCGCGCCTGGTCGGCGCCGGACCCTATCGTTTCCTGCACCACCCCAATTACCTTGCGGTCGTCGTGGAGGTCGCCGCTCTGCCCCTGGTGCACTCCGCATGGCTGACTGCCACGGTCTTCACCGTGGCCAACGCGGTGCTGCTCGCGGTCCGTGTCCGCTGCGAGAACGCGGCCCTCACCCAAGCGGTGCCCGCGTGAGCGGCGACCACGACCTGCTGATCGTCGGAGGCGGACCCGCCGGCCTCGCCACCGCCCTGCACGCAGCGCGCGCCGGTCTCGACACCGTCATCGCCGAGCCGCGCCGGGCGCCGGTCGACAAGGCGTGCGGTGAGGGACTGATGCCCGGCGCCGTTCGCTCCCTCGCCGCCCTCGGCCTGGAGGTCCCCGGCCACCCGATCACCGGCATCCGCTACATTCAGGGCCCCCGCCAGGTCCAGGCCACGTTCCGCTACGGCCCCGGCATCGGTGCGCGCCGCACCGACCTGCACAGCATCCTGCACCGGGCCGTGCTGGCCGCCGGGGTGCCCGTACTGCCCCTGCGGGTGGAGGACGTACGGCAGGACACCACAGGTGTGACCATCCCCGGGACGGGGCTGCGCGCCCGGTGGCTGGTCGCCGCGGACGGCTTGCACTCACTGGTGCGCCGCTCCCTCGGCCTGGAAGTGAAGACCCGGGGCGCACCCCGTTACGGGCTGCGTCGGCACTACGCGGTACCCCCCTGGTCGCCGTATGTCGAGGTGCACTGGGGAACGCACACGGAGGCGTACGTCACCCCGCTCGGCCCCCGACTCGTCGGCATCGCCATGCTGACGACCCAACGAGCCCCCTTCACCACCCAGCTCGAGAACTTCCCCGAGCTGGCCGGCCGCCTCTCCCCACAAGCGGCCGTCACCGCGGTGCGAGGCGCCGGACCGCTGCGTCAGAGAGCCCGCACCCGGGCCCACGGGAGGGTACTGCTCGTCGGTGACGCCGCCGGATACATCGACGCGCTGACCGGTGAGGGCATCGCCCTCGCCCTCACCGGCGCCGAAGCCCTGGTCACCAACCTGCGTCGTGGCACGCTCAGCCGCTACGAAACCGACTGGAAGCATGCGACCCGCCGCCACCGGCTCCTGACCGAGCTTCTGGTGAGGGTCCGACAGCAGCCCGCGCTCGCTCCCTGCATCATGCCCACCGCCGCACGCCTGCCACGCCTGTTCACGGCAGCCGTGAACGCACTGGCCTGAACTCGGCCACCGCCGGAAGGGCCATACCGCCTCCCCCGCCGCGCGCCGTGGAAAAGCCCGGAAGGACCGGCGGGAAACCCGGCCGTCCGAGCCCTCTCGTGCCGGGATGACCAACGCCGAAACCGCGTTTTCGCAGGTCCCAGCTCTGTGCTCGACGTTCCGCTTCAGTGTATGAACTCCACCACGTCCCCGTCCTGGGAGGTGGTGCTTCTCCAGGCGTGAAGGCTGGAGAAGACCTGCAGCGAGTTGTAGGCTGATCTGCAACCTCTGCCGGGTCTTTGGTGCTGCAAAGTGCCAAAGGTGTTGTTGAACACTGCGTAGAGGTGTGCCGTGTCTGGCTCATTCCCCGAAGATCACATGGCGCCGGACTGGCGCGATCAGGCTTCGTGTGTAGGCGAGGATCCTGAGATTTTCTTCCCTCTGTCCGACTCTGCGTCGCCCGGAGACGAGGCTTTTCTCGCCCGGACCATATGCCGCCGCTGCTCCGTCCTTCTTGTCTGCCGATCATGGGCCATCGACCATGGCGAGGACGACGGGATCTGGGGTGCCACCACGGCCGCACAGCGCAGAGCGATTCGTCGAGCGCGGCTTGGGCCGTAGAAGCGGCCTGGCCGGTAAACCTGCTGGCGGCGTCTCGGGAGCGGGCTGCTGATCGTCATCTGAACGTTCTTTGCTCTTCGGCTGGAGCCCGGTGGCGATCGGCGCAGCCCCTCCAGAGGCGCATTGGCGGCTTCAGCGTTCGGGGATCATCGACTGCGGGCGCGGCGGCGACGTGGCGCACGGTCAGCCGGGCCTTGTCGACGGGAACCTTAGAGTGCGGTAAGTGATGTTTCCTGCCGTTTCACACCGATGTGATGACATGCCATAACGGGGTGATTCCGGCGGTCGAATGATCAACATCGCCGCCCTGGCCGAGCGCACGGCTCCGGCTCCCCGGTTTGGCTCGACAGCCGAGGTCAGGGGCCTGCTACCCACTGGGACGAAGTGGTGCGAAATTAGCTAGACCATCACTTACCGCACTCTTAGAGGTGTTACTGGCCAGTGCACATAGTGCAGCTTGGCGCCCAGAGCGGCACCAGATGAGAAGCGTGCAGGACGCCCCGCACCCGCTTGCCGAGGAGGCGCGGCACGGCGGGTGGTGCCGTGAGGCTCCACCCGCTGGAGGGACTCAGTGCGCTCGGCGTCTGTTCACGGCCGCGGCTTGGCGTGGTAGCGCTGGGCGAGCCGTGCGAGCGCGACGGCGCCGAGGAGCAGGCCGAAGTCGCGCAGGGCGATGTCGTAGTGGCCCGGGATGGTCAGCAGGTTGACGATGATGCCGGCCAGCCAGCCGGCCACGAGCCAGCTCCCGAAGCGCGGAGCCAGCGCCACGGCGAGGCCGGCCACGATCTCGATCGCCCCCACCGCGTACATGGTCGCCTGGGCGCTGCCGGGAACCAGGTTGTCGATCCACGGCGCGAGGTAGGTGGGCCAGTCCACGAGCAGGTTGGCGAACTTGTCCAGCCCGAACAGGATTGGCGCCACCGTGAAGCCGGCACGCAGGATCACGAACGCCTGGTAGCCGGGGTCGGTGAGCACCGCCCGCCGCGGAGCGGCGGAGGTGGTGCTTGTGGTTACGGAGGACATGGCCCTCTCCTTCTATCGACAAGGTTCATTAGCAATAGAAGCGTCGATCCGATCTATAGTCAATGGCCGTGGGTTTTACACTGGTGTTCGTGGACACCCCGAAGGAAGTACGCGACCCGGACGTCTCCGCCATCGCCGCTCTTGACGAGCCGACCCGCAGGAGGCTGTACGACCACGTGGTGCGCCAGGCGAACCCCGTCGGGCGTGACGAGGCGGCCGCCGCCCTCGGGCTGGCTCGGCGGACCGTCGCGTTCCACTTGGACCGGCTGGCCGACGAATCGCTGCTGGACGTCGTCTACGAGCGCCGCAGCGGACGCTCCGGACCGGGCGCGGGGAGGCCGGCCAAGCTCTACCGCCGTTCGACGAAGCAGGTCGCCATCAACCTGCCGGACCGCCGCTACGAGCTGGCCGGACGGCTTCTTGCCCAAGCCGTGGAGGAATCCGACGCGACAGGTGAGCCGGTGCGCAAGGTGCTGCACCGCAAGGCTGAAGAACTCGGCACGCAACTGGGCGAGCAGAACAAGACGAACGTCTTCGACCTGCTGGAGCGCTACGGCTTCGAGCCACGCCACGAGGACGACGCCATCGTTCTGGCGAACTGCCCCTTCCACGCGCTGGCCCGGGAGCACACCCGGACGGTGTGCGGCATGAACCTCCACCTGCTTCGCGGTGTCCTCAAGGGCAGGGACGAGGCAGGGCTCCAGGCATGCCTGGCGCCCAGCCCCGGACAATGCTGTGTCCGACTGCAGCCAGCCGCCTGATCAGGCCAAAGACCGCGAAATCCCCGATCGCCCGCCGACACGACCGGTGTTGCGCATGCAGGCACCGGATCCGCAAAGCGCGCAGCATCTCAGCCGCCCTGCGCTGCATCCGAGTACGTCCGATGCAGCCGGCTGGGTGCACCGCAGCCCCCTCCCGTCGCAGCTGATCGCGGTGCCCGCCCACCCGCACCGGGACATACTGCGGTTCGGCGGGAGCCCTCAGCTCGCCGACCTGTCCGCTGCGGCACGGGCCAGACGCGTTCGGCGCTACCTCTCGATGTCGACCACCCGCTGTCCAGGCTCAAGGCAAATCGACCGAACCGTCGGAGCCGTGCTCCGCCCAGTGCGAGTGAATCCGACAGCAGTCCCTTTGGGGTATGGCCTGTCTCAACGACGAGCGCCGCGCCCGGATCCTGAGCACCGAGTACTTCGCCCGTCTCCGTCTCACACCAAGACCCGCCCGGTCTGCGGTACCTGACGCCCTGACCCACGCTCCGAAGCCCTTGCCCGCCCGGCATCCCCTTGCCCCCTGCCCAGAGATGAGAAGCATCGCTGGATTCCGCCCTGTCGCCCGTCCCCTCTACCCGCCGCAGTTGGAGACAGTCCGGGGCACTGGAATGACACCGCCGAGCCGTCCTCGCGGTCCACAAGGGCTGCTCGCACACCGGCACGGATGCGGATCGTCAGGTGTGCACGCTGTTCAGCGGCCACCCGAGCCCGCGCACGTTCGCCTTCGACGGCACGCCGGCCGTCGATACAACGCGCGTGAACCGGATCAGCAAGGCGCTCGCAGTCCTGGACGAACACGCCCGCCACGAGTACGAGACGGTGTGGCGGGCCGGGCACGGTGCTGCTCTGCTGGCCTGAGACGAACTGCGCGCCCGAAGGATCTGGGACCAGCCGGCGCCGTGGGACCAGGCCGCCGTGTACTGGGTCATCGGCCAGACAGGCGTGCCGGCTTCAGCAAGGAGGACGGCCGGATCGTGACCGGCGCTCTCAGCGCCGGCGAGGGCGTACCAGCCGGGCTCGGCGAGGATCTGCTCGGCCAGTTCCGGCAGGGTCTCGCGCAGCATCCCGGTGTGCCGTTGGAGCAGGGGGCGGCCCAGGTGCCGGCCGCGCTGGTGCAGGGCGCCAAGGGGCCGGGCGGCAGCGCCCGGTGACGGCGCCACCGGACACAGTCGTCAGGCTCGAGCGGGGCGCCTGCTGCAGGGCCAGGACCGGATCACATGCGCGACGGTCGGCTCGCCGTCTCGGTGATCCAGGAGGGCGTGGTCCGGATCCTGCGGTGACGGCTGAACGCGATGGGTCTCCCGAGGTGCCGATGCGCCGATGCGTGACTAGGCTCATTGAGTGATGCCGCAAGCACGGCACGCCCGGCCGACCGGTTCCCGAACCGAGCGGACCATGGTCACAGTGATCGCCCGCGTGTACCGACGGGCAGCCTGGAGACGTCGGCGGTCGAGCCCGTGCACCGGATCGGCATGCAGTGACATTCAAAGACCCCGTCGCAACTTTTGTTTGCGGCTGCGGCCATCCATTCCCGTACTCCCTTTTGGGACGCGGGAGACGATGGAGCGAAAGGTATTTCCCATGCGAACACAACGCGCGAGGCGCCTCGCCACGGCGTCAGCCGCAGGGTTGCTGATGGCCGGCGGTGTCGCCGTCGGCACAGCAGGCACCGCTTCGGCCTCCCCTCAGAACTACAGTCACAGCCAGCACTACGAGAGCCACCACTCCGGGCGGGACAACGACCATCGCGACAACGGGCGTGGTGGTTATGGCGATCACAACGACCATCGCGACAACGGGCGTGGTGGTTATGGCGATCACA
>NZ_JBHSOA010000028.1:21133-164214 GCF_042655885.1 Streptomyces chlorus | reverse complement strand
CGACATCGGACAAACCCGCTGGCCACAAACCTGAAACGGTGACCCGCGAAGTCCGGGCCTAGATGAGCCCGTGCTCCCGCAGGTACTCCAACTGCGCACGGACCGACAGCTCCGCGGCCGGCCAGAGGGAGCGGTCCACGTCGGCGTAGACGCGGGCGACGACATCGGACGCGCTGCGGTGGCCGTTCTCGACGGCCGTCTCCACCTGGGCGAGGCGGTGCGCGCGGTGGGCCAGGTAGTACTCGACGGCGCCCTGGGCGTCCTCCAGTACGGGGCCGTGGCCCGGCAGGACCGTGTGGACGCCGTCGTCGACCGTGAGCGAGCGCAGACGGCGCAGCGTGTCCAGATAGTCGCCGAGGCGGCCGTCGGGGTGGGACACGACGGTCGTACCGCGTCCCAGGACCGTGTCGCCGGTGAGGACGGCCCCGTCGGCCGGCAGGTGGAAGGCCAGCGAGTCGGCGGTGTGGCCGGGGGCGGGAACGACCCGCAGTTCCAGGCCGTCCACGGTGACCACGTCCCCGCCGGACAGTCCCTCGTCCCCCAGGCGCAGCTTCGGGTCCAGTGCCCGTACCTTCGTGCCGGTCAGCTCGGCGAAGCGGGCGGCGCCCGCGGAGTGGTCGGGGTGACCGTGCGTCAGCAGGGTGAGGGCGACGCGCTTGCCGGCCCGCTCGGCGGTGTCGACGACGTTGCGCAGATGTCCCTCGTCCAGCGGGCCCGGGTCGATCACGACCGCGCGCGCGGAGCCGGGTTCCGACAGGATCCAGGTGTTGGTGCCGTCCAGGGTCATCGCCGAGGCGTTCGGGGCCAGGACGTTGACCGCCCGCGCGGTGGCGGGTCCGGAGAGGACCCCTCCGCGCGGGCGACCGGGAAGGGCTGCCGCGTCCGTCATACCGTGGCTCCACCGTTCGGGATGTGCTGGGTGAACTCGTCGTACCCCGGCCAGGACAGCACGATCTCGCCCTCGTCGAGCCGCGCGGTGGCCAGCACCGGCGCGAGGTCACGCGCGGGTGCCGCGTCGAGCGCCTGAGCCGCCGCCGTGTACGCCGTCAGCTGGCGCAGGGTCGCGATCGTCGGCGGCATCATCAGCAGCTCGCCCCGGTCGTATCCGGCGGCCGCCTCGCGCGGGGCGATCCACACCGTACGGTCGGCCTCCGTGGAGGCGTTCCGGGTGCGCTGCCCCTCGGGGAGGGCCGCGACGAAGAACCAGGTGTCGTAGCGGCGGGGCTCGAACTCCGGGGTGATCCACCGGGTCCACACACCGAGCAGGTCCGAGCGCAGGACCAGTCCCCGGCGGTCGAGGAACTCCGCGAAGGACGTGTCCCGCGCGACGAGCGCCACGCGGTCCGCCTCCCAGTCCGGGGCCGTGGTGTCGCCGATCACGGAGTCGGGCGTCGGGCCTGCCAGCAGCACACCGGCTTCCTCGTACGTCTCGCGCACGGCGGCGCAGACGATCGCCTGGGCCGCCATTTCGTCGACGCCGAGCCTGTCCGCCCACCACGCGCGCGTGGGGCCCGCCCAGCGGACGTGAAGGTCGTCGTCGCGCGGGTCGACGCCACCGCCGGGGTAGGCGTACGCGCCTCCGGCGAAGGCCATGGAGGCGCGTCGGCGCAGCATGTGGACGGCATAGCCGTCGCCGCTGTCCTTCAGGAGCATGACGGTGGCCGCGCGCTTCGGCGTGACCGGGACGAGACTGCCGTCCGCGAGCGCACGAATGCGCTCCGGCCATTCCGGCGGATACCACTGTCCACCGGTCCGACCACCCGTCTGGCCCCCGGCCTGCCCATCAGCCTGCGCATTCGCCATGGCCGGAGGCTATCCCGTGACGGGCTGATGTTCGAGTGGCCGACGGAGGGAGAGGGGACCGAGCCGCCCATGTCTCCGTGGGCCACCGGATCATCGGCCGCCCGCGGCCGTCAGTCCGTTTCCGTCAACTCGTTTCCGTCAACCCGTTTCCATCGGCCACCAGAGTGTCCGCCTCCAGCCGTCAGCCTCCAGCCGTCAGTCCGTCCCGGTCAGTTCCACCTGGATCTCGACCTCCACCGGAGCGTCCAGCGGCAGTACCGCGACGCCCACCGCGCTGCGGGCGTGGACGCCCTTGTCGCCGAGGACGTCGACCAGCAGCTCGCTCGCGCCGTTGAGGACGCCCGGCTGGCCCGTGAAGTCCGCGGCCGAGGCCACGAACCCGGTGACCTTGACCACGCGCGCGACGCGGTCCAGGTCACCGGCGACGGACTTCACGGCGGCGAGGGCGTTCAGCGCGCAGGTGCGCGCCAGCTCCTTGGCCTCCTCCGCCGTGACCTCGGCACCGACCTTGCCGGTCAGCGCGAGCTCGCCGTCCACCATGGGAAGCTGGCCGGCGGTGTAGACGTACCGCCCGGACAGCACGGCCGGACGGTACGCGGCCAGCGGCGGTACGACCTCGGGCAGTCTCAGCCCGAGCTCGGCCAGCTTCGCCTCGACCGCACTCACGCCTGCTTCTCCCGCTTCAGGTAGGCCACCAGCTGCTCGGGGTTGTTCGGGCCGGGAACGACCTGCACGAGCTCCCAGCCGTCCTCGCCCCAGGTGTCCAGAATCTGCTTCGTGGCGTGGACCAGCAGCGGAACCGTGGAGTACTCCCATTTCGTCATGCGGCGACTCTAGCGGCTGGATTCCGGGGAACTCTCCCCCGGAGCCGCCGGGGCGCGCGGGGAGGAATTAGGCTCAAAGGCGTGAGCAGGCTTCAGGTCGTCAGTGGCAAGGGCGGAACCGGCAAGACCACGGTGGCCGCGGCCCTCGCGCTGGCTCTGGCCACGGAGGGGAAGCGGACGCTTCTCGTCGAGGTCGAGGGCCGCCAGGGCATCGCACAGATCTTCGAGACGGAGGCGTTGCCGTACGAGGAACGGAAGATCGCCGTCGCTCCCGGGGGCGGGGAGGTGCACGCCCTCGCCATCGACACCGAGCGGGCCCTTCTGGACTACCTCCAGATGTTCTACAAGCTGGGCAGCGCCGGACGGGCCCTGAAGAAGCTCGGCGCGATCGACTTCGCGACCACCATCGCGCCCGGTGTGCGGGACGTCCTGCTGACCGGCAAGGCGTGCGAGGCGGTACGGCGCAAGGACAGGAGCGGGCGGTTCGTCTACGACTACGTCGTGATGGACGCCCCGCCGACCGGGCGCATCACCCGTTTCCTCAACGTCAACGACGAGGTCGCCGGACTCGCCAAGATCGGCCCGATACACCATCAGGCGCAGGCCGTGATGCGGGTGCTGAAATCGCCGGAGACGGCGGTGCACCTGGTCGCGCTGCTGGAGGAGATGCCGGTCCAGGAGACCGTGGACGGCATCGCCGAGCTGCGGGCGGCCCGGCTGCCGGTGGGGCGGATCATCGTGAACATGGTGCGCCCTGAGCTGCTGGACGCGGCCGATCTGGAACTCGTGGGGGCGGTCACGCGTTCTTCTGTCGCGCGGTCGTTGTCCTCCGCCGGTCTCGGCGGCGCGCGGCGCGGGGGGCACGCCGAGCGGCTGGTGGACCCTCTGCTCGCGCAGGCGGAGGAGTACGCCGAGCGATACGCGCTGGAGGCCGAGCAGCGTGCCGCGCTGGCCGAGGTGGATCTGCCTCGGCACGAGCTGCCGCTGCTCGCGGAGGGCATGGACCTGGCGGGCCTGTACGCGCTGGCCAAGGAACTCCGCGCACAGGGCGTGTCGTGACCGGCCAAAACCCTCCCGCCGGCGTCGCGGCGCCGGCGGGCGTGCTCGACCCTGGCGCCATCGCGGGCGTGCTCGTCGCGCCGTCTGTCGCACCGCCCCCCGTGACGAGCCGGAAGCCGAACCGGGAAACGCGTCGAGAACCGAGTCGGACGTATCGAAAGCCGAGCCAGGAACCGAGCCAGGAACCGAGTCGGACGTATCGGAAGCAGGGGATGTCATGAGTCGTCGTCCGGAACCGGCGCACGCGCACGACCCGGCCCACTCGGGCAGCTCGGCCCGCCACCGCCTCTCCCCCGTCCCCACGCTCGACGTCGACCCACTGATCGAGGACCGCGGCACCCGGATCGTGGTGTGCTGCGGTTCGGGCGGGGTCGGCAAGACGACCACCGCCGCGGCGCTGGGCCTGCGCGCGGCCGAGCGGGGGCGCAAGGTGGTCGTCCTGACCATCGACCCGGCCCGCAGACTCGCCCAGTCCATGGGCATCGACTCACTCGACAACGTCCCCCGCCGGGTGAAGGGCATAGACGACTCCGCGGGCGGCGAACTGCACGCGATGATGCTCGACATGAAGCGCACCTTCGACGAGATCGTCGAGGCGCACGCGGACCCCGGGCGGGCCTCCGCGATTCTGGGCAACCCCTTCTACCAGTCACTCTCGGCGGGCTTCGCGGGCACGCAGGAGTACATGGCGATGGAGAAGCTGGGGCAGCTGCGGGCCCGTGACGAGTGGGACCTCATCGTCGTCGACACCCCGCCGTCCCGGTCCGCGCTGGACTTCCTGGACGCGCCGAAGCGGCTCGGCTCCTTCCTCGACGGCAAGCTCATCCGCGTCCTGCTGGCCCCGGCGAAGGTCGGCGGCCGGGCGGGGATGAAATTCCTGAACGTCGGGATGTCCATGATGACCGGCGTTCTGGGGAAGGTGCTCGGAGGTCAACTGCTGAGCGACGTGCAGACGTTCGTGGCGGCGATGGACTCCATGTTCGGCGGGTTCCGTACGCGCGCGGACGCCACCTTCAAGCTGCTCCAGGCACCCGGGACCGCGTTCCTGGTGGTCGCGGCCCCGGAGCGGGACGCGCTGCGCGAGGCCGCGTACTTCGTGGAACGGCTGGCCGCCGAGGACATGCCGTTGGCCGGCCTGGTCCTCAACCGGGTCCACGGCAGCGGCGCCGACCGGCTGTCGGCCGAGCGGGCACTCACCGCCGCGGAAAATCTTGAGGACTCCCGCATTGTGGATCAGGAGGACGGGAAAGCTGGACTTCGTAACTCCCCCGACACATATGAGAGTTCGGACGACCCCGCTGCGGAGACTCCCACTCCCGAGACACCGGCACCGGACGACATCCCCGACGGAGGCTCCCCCGCCACCGTGGACGACACCGGCGCCGACAGGGCGGACGAGGTGGACGCGGAGCGGACCGTCGACCAGCTCACCGCGGGCCTGTTGAGGCTGCACGCCGAGCGGATGCAGCTGCTCTCACGCGAGCAGCGCACACGTGACCGCTTCACCGCACTCCACCCCGAGGTGGCGGTGACGGAAGTGGCCGCGCTGCCCGGCGACGTGCACGACCTCACGGGACTGCGGGACATCGGCGACCGGCTCGCGGCCAACCGGCCGGAGCTGCCCGAGGCGAGCGCCTGACACGCGTCGGCACGCCCTGACGGCGGCGCCATGCCCTGTCCTTCACCGGCACACTGGCGTCTTTCACCCACACACTGGCGCCAACACGCCCTGAGGCGCACCGACATGCCCTGACGGACGCGTCCTGCCGCTCTCGGCCGAGCACCACCCGTCCGGAAGACTGCCGGGAGACTGCCGGAAGACCGCCGGAAGAATGCCGGAAGGAGCACCCAAAAGCCTGTTCGGAGGCCCGCCCAGCTGCGGGTGCCGGTAAGGCCCCGCCCGGAGTCCCGCTCACGCGGAGCGAAGCGGAGGCCAAGGCCCCCGAGAGCCCTCAGCCCACCGCAGCGAAGCTCGCGTACACCTCGTCGTCGTCGAGGGGCACGACACCTGTCCCCTGCTCGTACTCCGTGCGCGCCGTCTCCAGCAGCCGGCGCCAGGACGTCACCGTGGGCCGCCGGCGCAGCAGTGCGCGGCGCTCACGTTCCGTCATGCCTCCCCACACGCCGAACTCGACGTGGTTGTCGAGCGCGTCGGCCAGGCACTCCGTGCGTACCGGACATCCGGTGCACACCGCCTTGGCCCTGTTCTGCGCTGCTCCTTGAACGAACAGTTCATCCGGATCAGTAGTGCGGCAGGCAGCCTGCGCACTCCAGTCGGTAACCCAGCCCATACCGGCGCCGTCCTCTCCCGAATCGAGGCTCCCCCACGGCGGCAGCGGCATATTCACCGCCGCCAGTTGAGGACGTTACGGAAGGTGGGCACAGCGCAACACCCCCAACGGGCCCAATCTTGAATGGCCCGAACGGACTATGGGTAAGCGGCAGATCACCCAGGGGAGTGAGCTGACGACATGTGCGGCAATCCCGACGTTTCGGGTCGTTTCACTTGCGCCACAACGGACACCATGTGACACGGAAGGTGGATCCGGACACGCATCCAACGCGCCCCGACAAAAAAGTCGGAGAGATACGGAACGATTCGGGGCCGCCCGACGTATTGATACGTGACCTCACTGCTGTGACAGTTGTGGGCAGCTTAGGCCAAGGCCTATACGCGTGTCCGGCGAATGAGAACGTAGGCTGCCCCCATGCCAAAGAAGCGCTCGGGCGGTGGCCTGTCGGCAACACAGCAGGCCGCCAAGTTCCTCGGTGTCAGTGTCCTGTCGGGGGCCGTGCTGGCCGGTATCGCGCTGCCCGCCGTGGGGGCGCTGGGCCTCGCCGCCAAGGGGTCGGTGGAGAGCTTCGACGAGCTCCCCATCAACCTCAAGACGCCCCCGCTGAGCCAGCGCACCACCATCCTCGACGCGGGGGGCGGCAAGATCGCCACCGTCTACTCGCGCGACCGCACGGTGGTCGACCTCAAGGACATCTCGCCGCACCTCCAGAAGGCGATCGTCGCGATCGAGGACTCGCGCTTCTACGAGCACGGCGCGGTCGACCTGAAGGGCGTACTGCGCGCGATGAACCGCAACGCGCAGAACGGCGGTGTCTCCGAGGGCGCGTCCACCCTGACGCAGCAGTACGTGAAGAACGTCTTCGTGGAGGAGGCCGGCGACGACCCGACGAAGGTCGCGCAGGCCACCCAGCAGACGATCGGCCGCAAGATCCGTGAGCTGAAGTTCGCGATCCAGGTCGAGGAGGAGCTGGGCAAGAAGAAGATCCTCGAGAACTACCTGAACATCACGTACTTCGGCCAGCAGGCCTACGGCGTGGAGGCCGCCGCCCAGCGCTACTTCTCCAAGCCCGCCAAGGACCTGAGCCTCCAGGAGTCCGCGCTCATCGCCGGCCTCGTCCAGTCGCCGAGCCGGTACGACCCGGTCAACGACGAGACGGAGGCCACCAAGCGGCGCAATGTCGTCCTGGCGCGGATGGCCCAGGTCGGCGACATCTCCCAGGAGCAGGCCGCCGAGGCGACGAAGACACCGCTCGGGCTGAAGGTCAGCAAGCCGAAGAACGGCTGCATCACAGCGGTCGACGGCGCGGGCTTCTTCTGTGACTACGTGCGCCAGGTGTTCCTGAACGACCCGGACTTCGGCAAGACCCCGGAGGCGCGGGCCAAGGTCTGGAACCACGGCGGTCTGACGATCCGTACGACGCTCGACCCGCAGGCGCAGAAGTCGCTGCAGGCGTCGGTCAAGAACCACGTCAACAAGAGCGACGAGGTGGCCACCGCCGCCGGCGTCGTCGAGCCCGGCACCGGCAAGATCCTCGCCATGGGCCAGTCGCGTCCGTACGGCTTCGGCAAGAACGAGACGCAGATCAACCTCTCCGTGGACCAGGGCATGGGCGGCGGCGCCGGCTATCAGCCCGGTTCGACGTTCAAGCCGATCGTGGCCGCGGCCGCCCTCGAGGGCGGGATGCCGGCGACGAAGACGTACGCCTCGCCGTACCAGATGGACTACCCGGCCCCGGTCCAGGCCTGCGAGGGCAAGACGTGGAACGAGTCGGGCGTCCCGGTCGAGAACGAGAACGAGGCCGAGGTCGGCCCGTACGACATGAAGGAAGCGACCGCGAAGTCGGTCAACACCTACTACATCGAGATGATCAGCGAGATCGGCATCTGCCCGGTGACGCAGATGTCGAAGAAGATGGGCATCGAGCGTGCCGACGGCAACAAGATGCTGCAGGCGCCGTCCATCGCCCTCGGCACCCAGGAGATGTCCCCGCTGACCATGGCGAACGGCTACGCCACGTTCGCCTCGCGCGGCATGTACTGCACGCCGGTCGCCATCGAGTCCATCAGCCAGCGCGTCGGTGAGAAGTCGAAGTCGCTCCCGGTCCCGAAGTCGACGTGCTCGCGCGCGATGTCGGAGAAGACCGCCGACACCATCAACACGCTCCTGCGGGGCGTGGTCGAGGACGGTACGGGTACGGAGGCCGGTCTCGGCGGCCGCCCGAGCGCGGGCAAGACCGGTACGACGGACTTCCGTTACGCCGCCTGGTTCGTGGGCTACACGCCGAACCTGGCCGGTGCGGTGTGGGTCGGCGACCCCGAGCACAAACGGAAGATGGTCGACATCTCGATCGGCGGGACCTGGCACGCGAAGGTGTTCGGTGGTCAGGTGCCCGGCCCGATCTGGCGCGACATGATGAGCGGCGCGCTGGACGGCAAGGACGAGCCCGACTTCAACCTCGTCCACATCCCGGACCGCAAGAAGCCCGACGAGGACAAGGGCCGGGGCCGGGGCCGCGGGGACGACAACCGTGACGACAACCGTGACGACAACCGTGACGACGACCGCAACAACAACGACGCCGGCGGGATCATCGGCGGCCTGGTCGGCGGCGGGAACGGCGGGAACGGTAGCAACGGCGGCACCGGTACCAACGGCGGAGCCGAACCCAACCCGACCATCTCCATCCCCGAGGGCTTCTTCCGGGGCAACGGCAACGGGCCGGGCGGACGCCGCTGACGGCACACCGGCGGCATAGCACACCGACGGCATCGCGAAGGGCCCCTCTTTCCCGCACCGGGAGGGAGGGGCCCTTCGCTGTCGGCTGGACCGGCCGCTCGCTGCCGGCCGGCTCGGTCGGTCACTGCCGGCCGGCTCAGCCGGCGAGGAGCTTCTTCACCGCGGCGGCCACCCGGCCGCCCTCGGCCTGCCCGGCCACCTTCGGGTTGACGATCTTCATGACCGCCCCCATGGCCCGCGGGCCCTCCACGCCGGCCGCCTTCGTCTCCTCGACGGCCTGAGCGACGATCGCGTTCAGCTCGTCGTCGGACATCTGCTGGGGCAGGTACCGCGCGAGGAACTCACCCTCCGCCTTCTCCCGCTCGGCCTGCTCGGGACGTCCGCCCTGCGCGAAGGCGTCCGCCGCCTCACGGCGCTTCTTCGCCTCACGGGTGATCACCTTGAGGACCTCGTCGTCGGAGAGCTCGCGCTTCTCCTTCCCCGCGACCTCTTCCTTGGTGATCGCGGTGAGCGTCAGCCGGAGCGTCGAGGAGCTGAGCTCGTCGCGCGCCCTGATGGCAACGTTGAGGTCGTCGTGCAGCTTCGACTTGAGCGTGGTCATGCCCCGATTGTCGCAGGAAGGGGAGGAAGGACGCCCGCGTATTTCCTCCCCGCCCCAGGACTCCCCCAAGACCCGGCGTCCCCGAGCGTGTTGGGGCGGACGGGTACCGGCTCCGGCCGGCCGCCGGAAAGGTACCGCGGACATCCCCTCCCCCCGGATCTGACACGATGGGGCGTATGCGCGCGCGATACGGAATCCCCTTGGGAATCACGGCGGCCGGCGCCGCCGGACTGGTGTACGCGGCGGGCTTCGAGGCCCGCTCCTTCCGGCTGCGGCGGGTGACGATCCCCGTCCTGCCCGCCGGAATGCGCCCCCTGCGCGTCCTGCAGGTCTCCGACATCCACCTGGTGAGCGGCCAGCGCAAGAAGCAGCGCTGGCTGCGCTCGCTGGCGGGCCTGCGCCCGGACTTCGTGATCAACACGGGCGACAACCTGTCCGATCCGGAGGGCGTCCCGGAGGTGCTGGACGCGCTGGGCCCGCTGATGGAGTTCCCGGGCGCGTACGTCTTCGGCTCCAACGACTACTACGGTCCCAAGCTGCGCAACCCGGCCCGCTACCTGATCGAGAAGGCCCAGGGCCGACACGGCCTGAACGGCAACGACCCGGCCGCCAACGTGATCCACAACCCGTGGGAGGACCTGCGGGACGGCTTCGACGGCGCGGGCTGGCGGAACCTGACGAACACCAGGAACACCCTGAAGATCGAGGGCGTCACGATCGAGCTGACCGGCCTGGACGACCCGCACATCAAACGGGACCGCTACGCGGAGGTGGCGGGCGGCCCGTCGGGCACGGCGGACTTCTCGATGGGCGTCGTCCACGCCCCCTACCTGCGCGTCCTGGACTCCTTCACGGCTGACGGCTATCCCCTGGTCCTGGCCGGCCACACCCACGGCGGCCAGCTCTGCATCCCCTTCTACGGCGCCCTGGTCACCAACTGCGACCTGGACACCGACCGGGTGAAGGGCCTGTCCACGCACACGTCCGAGGGCCGCACGTCCTACCTCCACGTCTCCGCGGGCTGCGGCACCAACCGCTACACCCCGGTCCGCTTCGCCTGCCCGCCGGAGGCGACGCTGATGACCCTGGTGGGCCGGGAGTAACGGGCCCGAGGGGCCGGACGGGGCCGGGGCAGGCCGGACGGGGACCGACGCGGCCGAGCCAACCCCCATGTCACCCGTCCGGCCCGCCCGCATCGCCCCGGCCAGGTCATTCATCCACTCTGGGGTCCATGACCACCCCGATACCCAGGGACATCCCTGACCTCCCCGTCATCCCGGGGAGAAGACCGAAGCTCCTGCCCTCGTCCGCCCCCGCGGGAGCCGTGGTGCCACCGGTACGCCGACCCCTGGCAGCGGCGTACCGCCTGCTCCTGGCGCTGGCGGCGCTCGCGGCGGTGACCGTCGAGATCCTGCTCGGCAGCCCCACACGAGTCCTGAGCCACTTCGCGGTCCAGAGCACGCTCCTGCTGGCCGTGGTCACGCTCGCCTCGGCCCGCCGGTCCTGGACCGCCCGCCGCCCTCTCCCTGGCGCCCTGACCGGAGCGACGCTGCTGTACGTGGTCGGGGCAGCCCTGGTCCACCACGTACTCCTGGCGGACGCGACACCGGCGTTCACGACGACGGGCCCGACGGCGACGGCAGCCCTGACCGGCCCGGCCGGCACACTGGCCGCGCTCGCACCTCCCACCCTGCACACCGTGCTCCCGATCGCGGCGGTACTGGACTGGCTGCTCCTCTCCCCGCCGGCCCGCATACGCCTCGCCCACGCCCCCGCATGGCTCCTGTACCCAACGGCCTACCTGGCCTTCACCCTGGCCCGCGGACTGTTCCTCCCCGCCGACCCGGCCCGCCACCTCTACCCCTTCCAGGACACCGACCTGCACGGCTACCAGTACGTCCTGGGCGTCTCCCTCCTCCTGCTCGTCGCCCTCTACTGCCTGGCCCTCGCCCTCATCACCGTGGACCGCACCCGCCCGAACCCCGTCCCCCTGGGCGCCAAAACCGGATTTCGTCTCCAGCCACCGGTGGGCTAAAGTAAACGACGTCGCCGCGAGAGCAGCGAAAATCGGGGTGTGGCGCAGCTTGGTAGCGCGCTTCGTTCGGGACGAAGAGGTCGTGGGTTCAAATCCCGCCACCCCGACAGAGAAGTACCATGTCAGGGGCCTGATCCGCAGCGCGGGTCGGGCCCCTGGGTGGTTTGTGGGGCCGTTTGGGAGCCGGTTTCCGTGGGGGCTCCCAAACAACTCACCTGATCACTGCGTATGCCGTCGGCGGCAGCCCCCGCCACACCCTCGACGAGTTGCTGAGACCTCGTGCCAACGCCACGGGCCTGGTGTCGATGAGCGCTCGCCGGGCTCACCGCGAAGGTCTGCGTGTCCCACGCCCCCCTTCTCCGCCCTTAACCCACCTGGTCGGTGAGCCCTCGGCCACCTGCCCCACCTGCCGGCGGATGCCCCTGGGGACGGGTCTGCTCCGTGACACCGATGCCCACCATCGCCGCCCACTCGCGCCGTTGGCTTCGAGGATGCCTTGCACCGTGAGCACCGCGTTCGGATGCGCCCACGGCACCGTCCCCTCCGTCCGGCACCACAAAATGCCCCGCCCTGACGCCGCGACCGGCGGGTAGGACGGGGAGTGGCCCACATGGCGGCGTGGCGCCCGTGGCAGGCGGCGCCGAGACAGCGCCGGTATGGCGATGTCTGTCCCTGACCGCTTCGGCAGTGCCTCCGATCGGGGCTGAATCATGGTGCGTGTCCACGGCACCGTCAGGGTGCCTGGAGGAAAGCCGCGTGGAGCCCTCGACGGGAGCCGGTCACGATCCCAGGATCCTGCGCTTCTGCTCCTCGAACTCGGTCTCGGTGAGCACGCCCTGCGCCTTGAGTTCGCCGAGCTGCTTCAGCTGTTCGATCTTGCTGGTCATGTCGGGGGCCGGCGGAGCCGGAGACTGCGCGGCATGGGACGTCGGCTGAGGCGAGGGTGTCTCGGATTCCTGCTGCGCTGCCCAGCGTCCCTGCTGGCGGCGTGACACGCGGTTCGATACGGCGGTCGCCGTTCCGGCGACGGCGGCGGTACGCGCGACCCCGCGGATGAGACCTGACATGGGTTGTTTCCCTTCTGCTCAGGGAGCGGCCTCAGCCGCGTCGAGGGCGTCGAGGACTGCAGGCACCGGGATCCGCCCGGAGGCGACCATCCTGGCCCCGCCTCGGCGCAGAGCGGTGGCGAAGGGCACGGCCCACAGGTTCTCGTAGACCAGGATGCCGGCGGAACTGCCGGGCTCCAGCGCGGTGGCCGCCTCCTCGATGTCGTCCTGGCCCAGGAGACCGGAGGAAGCACCCTCGAAGACGGCCAGGTCGAGTTCGCCGTCGCCGGTCAAATCGGCGATCTCCATGCCGATCACGGAACCGTCGGCCTCCTTCTTGACGAACATCAGGTCGAGGATCCTGATCAGGCCGCGGTCCACAAGATCGACCAGCAGGGGAAAACCCTTGCCCGTCATTCGGTTACCGGGAAACTCGACGACCAGATAGTCGATCGGGCCCACTTCTTGGGTTTCGTCGCTCACGGCGTCACCTCTGGTGCTCGCGTCTGGTGCTCGCAGCTCTCCCCGTATTCCAATTGCACCATCGGGCCGTGGCGTTCGCACTTCGGTGAACCGTTCACCCGCCTGGTCCGCATGGTCCGCCTGGTCCGCCCGGGTCGCGCGTGCCGCGTCGCGCGGATCTGCTGGTGTCCACTCCCAGGGAGCCACCTCACGTCCAGCTCGGCCCCGCTCGCTCGTCGCGGGCCTGGACTCGGACGCGGTTCGCGGCGGTCGGCCGGTTCTGGGCTGCCCGCCCTCCGGCCGGCCCTGCTGCGGGTTGTGGTCCCGGGAACGGACGGCGGCCGTCAGGCCCGCCGGGCGTCCGCCCGTCCGTTCCCCGAGCCCCGTCGGGTGGGCGAGGATTCGCGCAGATCTCGACCGCGATCGGCACGCACACCTCGGTCAGAGCCGGCACCGGCCCGCTTTCGGCCGGTGTGCGGCCTCGCGCGAACCGGCAAAGGCCCCCTTCCCCCGGCTCTGCGTGCCAGGACCGAGGGTCCCCGGCTCGACCGAACCAACACGTAGAGTGAGAGGTCATGTCATTGTGTGACCATGACGGATGGCGTGGTCGGGCACGTGGCGCGTCGCCCCGGCACAGCTGCCCGGGCGGTAACCCCGGTCCCGGGTGAGGAGTACGGATGAGCCAGTGGGGTGTGGTGGTGGCCGGTGGCGTGGTCGTCGGCTACGGGGCGCTCTCGCGGCGGCTGTCGACGACCGTGCTGTCCGGGCCCCTGGTGTTCGTCGTGTGCGGGCTGGCGATCGGACCTCTGGGCCTGGACCTGTTGAACGCGGACCGGGATCCGGAGGTCATCCGGACGCTGTTGGAGAGCGCGCTCACCCTTGTGCTGTTCACGGACGCGGCGGCGATCAGGATCGGGGACCTGCGCAGGGAGGGGTTCCTGCCGTTGCGGCTGCTCGTGGTCGGACTGCCCGTCACGATGGCGCTGGGGTGGCTGGTGGCCTGGCCCCTCCTGCCCGGTCTGGGCGTGTGGGAGCTGGCGCTGGTCGGCGTCATCCTGGCTCCGACGGATGCCGCGCTCGGGCAGCAGGCTTTCTCCAACAAGCGGGTCCCGGTGCTGGTCCGAGGCGGCCTGGGCGTCGAATCGGGTCTGAACGACGGTCTGGCGCTTCCGTTCTTCGTGCTGGCGCTGGCGGCGGCGGGTGAGGCGGAGGGGCATCCGGGCGTCGTCGTGACGTTCCTGCGTGCGCTGCTGCTGAGCGGTGCGATCGGACTCGCCGCCGGTTGGGCCGGGGCGGGCGTGTTGCGTTGGTCGGTTGCTCGGGACTGGAGCACTCCTGCGTGGCGGCAGTTCCTGACGTTCGCCGTTCCCGTGATCACCTACGCGCTGTGTACCGTGGTCGAAGGCAGCGGCTTCATCGGTGCCTGGGTCGCCGGACTGGCCTTCGGAAGCCGGCTGCGTGGCGCGTCGTCAGGACGTGCCGCTCGGGCCGAAGGCCCGGGTCCCACGCAGAGCGCGAAGTTCAGCGAGCGGCTCGGGCTCCTGCTCGCCTCGGTGAGCTTCCTGGTCTTCGGCGCGGTCATCCTGGGGCCGGCCCTTCAGCACCTGACGTGGCGGATGGTGGTCTACGCGCTGATCAGCCTGACCGCGGTCCGGATGCTGCCGGCCGCGCTGGCCATGGCCGGCACCGGTCTGCGGGCCGCCTCCGTCGCCTACATCGGGTGGTTCGGTCCACGCGGGCTCGCCTCCCTGGTCTTCGGCCTGCTGGCCTTCGCGGAGCACCTGCCCGGGACGACTCTGCTGAACGGCGTCATCGCCGTGACCGTGGGCCTGAGCGTTCTCCTCCACGGCGCCACGGCCCCGTTTCTGGGAAACCGCTACGGCGACTGGTTCGCCAGGACGCTCCGCACCGAACCGGGCCTGCGGGAGAACGCACTCAGCGCCGACAACGCCCCCGGTATACGAGGCCCCCACAGCCCTTGACGAACACGGCGACTGTGCCCCCGTGGCGTTCGAGCTCGCCGATGGCGAACCCCAGACTGTGCGAGACAGCCCCGCGCCGAGTGCTTCCGCAGGCGTCGGCGGTTGCAGCAGCTCTCCTTCCGCGCCTCACACAGCCATGGGCCGGGCCTGAAACAGCCATGGGCCGGGCCTGGGCTAGCGGGCGAGCGACCCGTTGCGGGTGTCGGAAGCGGACTGCCACGCCTGTATGCCCGCTCGGGACGCCTCCTTGGCCTGCTGCCACTTCATGGCCGCCTGCTGGGCCGGAGGCACGTCCATGTCGCGGATCATGCGCCGACCTGCGGCGAACACGGCGACGGCCGCGATGACCATGCCGGTGCACGCCACCACGGCACCGGCCGCGGTGAGCACGGCACCGGTCGTGACGAGCCGGGTGTCGATGTCGATCGATTGCAGGGGCTGGTGATGGTTCATGACTCCACCATCCAACGGCAGGTGACCACCTCGCATCCCGGGCACTCGCATCCGGGGCACTCGCATCCCGGGCAACGGCACAAGAAGCCGGAGCGCCCCCGTACTGGTAGGTGCGGCCCTGGCGGCAGGCGAGGAGTCGCCGGTGACCGGGGCCGTCACTCCCTCGCTGACCGCCATCGCCAACGTTCAACGCGCTGCGCGTCGGCGACCACTTCGTGGAGCGTCCGCAATGAACGAGAACCATCTCTCCGGCGAGGAGACACGGCACCTCAGTAACTTCGCTATACGGCTGAAGACCCCGCACGTGCAGGGCCCCTCACCCTCGAGGTCGACAGCGATATCAAATTACGGCAGACTTGATATCAACCGCTGGACCGGCGAAGGAGGCCACCCATGTCCCGAACAGTGATCGACATCGACGACGAGAACCTCGCCGAGGCCGCGCGGATCTTCGGCACGACCACCAAGGTCGCAACGGTGAACGCGGCCCTGGAAGACGCGATCAAGCGCCGCAAGCGGGAATCGTTCCTCAATTGGCTGGCCGAAGGAGGGCTCCCCGACCTCACCGGTCCGGCCCGAGAAGACGATTCCGACGCGCACCACACGGCCTGAACATGTCCGAGCACTACCTGATCGACACCTCTGCCCTGGCGCGCTACCCCAAGCCCGCCGTACGAGCCGTGCTGTACCCACTGCACAACGCGGGACTGCTCGCCGTCTGCGGCGCCGTCCAACTCGAAATCCTGCGCAGCGCGCGCTCCAAGGCCGACGCCGACCGCATTCGCGAAGGAATGCGCGGCTTCGACTGGCTGCCCACACCGGACGAGACGTGGGACCGAGCCTTCGAGATCCAGGCGATGCTGGTCGGCAACGGAAACTGGAGAGCCCTCTCCCTGTCCGATCTCCTGATCGCGGCCACCGCCGAGCGCCACCGGGCGACCGTCCTGCACTACGACGGCGACTTCGACATGATCGCCGCCGCTACGGGGCAGTCGACAGCCTGGGTCGTCCCGGCAGGCACAGCCGACTGACCGGAAGCCGTACTCCCCTGCGGGCGGGAGCCATTCGAGAGCCGAAGCGCTCCCCGGCTCCCCTCCCGAGCCATTCCAGGCGCAGCGAAACCAACGGGCTCTCACCAGAGAAATCGGGAGCCTCCTGGGGCCGGTACGGGTCGGCCCTGAGCGGTTTCCGGGGTCAGCCGGGATCAGCTTGCCCCTACGGGCACTTCCGCCCACACCGTCTTGCCCACGGGTCGGCGAGGTGTCGAGCCCCAGCGCAGGGCCAGGGTGTCCACCAGGAGCAGGCCCCGGCCCGACTCGCCCTCCGGGCACGACGTGGGCGGGGTCGAGGGCAGCCGCTTCGCCGAGGCGGCGTCCGTGACCTCGATGCGCATCAGGCCCGCAGCCGCGTCCAGGGCGAGCCGGAGACGGAAGTCGCGACCGGGGGCCCTGCCGTGCTGTACGGCGTTCGCCGCGAGTTCGCCGACGACCAGAGCGACCGCGCACGACGCGTCCGACTCCGGTGGGTGGCCCCAGTCCTCCATGCGCCGGACGGCGAGACGCCGGGCGAGCTGCGCACCTCGCGGTGAGGAGACGAACTGCCCGGCCCAGGACTGGGGTTCGTGTGCAGTGCCGTCGAGTGGGGCAGCGGTCGCGGTCCGGCGCGGCCCTTCTCCAGGGGTGGTCGTTCCTGTCAGCACAGTTTGCCCGTCCTTGTCCGTTTGAGCTGAGACATCTCGCGATGTACGCGGTTCATTACGTTCCGTGAACAAGAGTCGTCCGATCGCCCTACGCTCGAAAGGTGACACAGCATTACCTTTCAGGCGGTAAGGAACGGAAGTGACGCTTTGGCCAACGGAATTGATCCGAGTACGTCGATGGCGGCGCTGTTCGGCGCCCGCGTGCGCAGGCTCCGTACTGCGGCCGGACTGACCCAGGCCGAACTCGGCGCCAGGACGCATGTGGTGAGCACACGGATCACGCAGATCGAGCGGGCGTCCGGCGCGAAGCCGACGCTGGAGCTGGCCCGTGCGCTGGACGTCGTACTCGGTGCGGACGATCTGCTGGTCGAGTTGTGGCCGTACGTGTACCGGGAGGCGTTCCCGGACTGGTCGCGGAAGTTCATGGAGTGCTCGGGGCGGGCAGTGGCCGTTCACGAGTACGCGGCTCATGTGGTGCCGGGGCTGTTGCAGACGGAGGGCTACGCGCGGGCGGTGCTGAGTGTCGGTCGAACGCTGGGCGGCGAAGAGCAGTTGGAGGAGCGAGTCGCCCTTCGCGTGGGACGACAGGAGCGCCTCGGCACGCCCTGCCGTCCCGAGCTGTGGGTGGTTCTCGACGAGGCGGTGCTCAGGCGTCCCGTCGGCGGCCAAGTGGTGATGCGTGAGCAGTTGGAGCGACTGCTCGGGACCGCGACGGAACCTCACATCACCGTGCAGGTACTGCCGTTCGACCAGGGCGAGCACGACGTCATGGGCGGTTCGCTCACGGTGCTCACCCTGCCGGACGGCTCGGAGACCGCCTACACGGAGGGCGCGCACTACGGCCAACTCATCGAGGATCCGGACGAGGTCAGGAATTTCGCGCTGACCTACGATCGGCTCCGGGCGGCAGCGCTGCCCCCGCTCATGTCGCTCGACATGATCCGATCCGTGATGGAGGACAACCACCGTGGAGCGAAGGTCCCATCCCGATCCGACCGGCGTCGCCTGGCGCAGGAGCAGCTACAGCAATCAGGAGGGCGGCAACTGCGTGGAGGTGGCCGACGGGTTCCGGGCCGTCGTGCCCGTCCGTGACAGCAAGGTCCCGTACGGTCCGGCGCTGTGCTTCGAAGCCGCCTCCTGGGCCGCCTTCATAGGCGAGTTGAAGGGCGACGGGCAGCACCGCCCCTACCGTCCCTGAGGCGGCCGGGCTCCGGCAGCCGTCCGTCCGCCGGGCCCGCCGGGTCCTTGTCCGCGAGGGTCCGGCGGGCCGCTGACCTCCTGAAAGAACCGGGGGAAAGAACTACCCGCCCACCCACCCTCCCCGCCGGAAAGCTCGCGTCACTCGTGCGAGTGACCGGCTTGCGGGCGCGGGACATGGGCGGTTACGTTCACCGCAACAAGCTCGACAACCGCAAACAGATACGGCCCCCGGCCGGGACGGCAATCCCGAACGAGGGCCTCACCGACCAGGAAGTAGCACCTTCCCGATGGCTGACTCGCAGTCTAACGCGCGCCTGCGCGCCGACGCCGGAGCACCGACCTCCGGCGTGATCCACGTACGCACCCGGCTCACCGCCGACTTCACCGTGATCTCCAACGCCCTCGCCCAGCGGCCCGGCAGCGCGGTCACCGTCGGAGTGGGGGTGTACATCCTCTCCCTGCCCACCGGCACCCCCGTATCCATCGACGCCCTGTGCGAGCACTTCAGCGAGGGGGAGATCCTGATCTCCCGGGCCCTGCGGGAGCTGGAAGCCGCCGGTTACCTGGAACGCCGCCGTGAACGCCTCCCCTCCGGGCAGATCCGCACCCGGACGTACTTCTACGACGTCCCCGGCGGCGGACCGGACCCGGACCCGGACGGGCCCCCAGCCCCCGGCGGGCCCCCGGACCCGCCGAAGCCGCCCCGGCCCCGAAGGTCGTCCACAGCGGAGCGCCCGACGCCCTCCTCGGCAGCCGTCATCGAAGAGGCGCCCGTCTCCGCTCCGGACCGGCCGGAGGAACCGGCGTCGCTCTCCGACGCCGACCCGCAGGCAATCGCCGTGCTGACCTCGCTGCGCCGCGTCGATCCGCGTCTCGTCCTGTCCGAGCGGGAGGCCGTGCGGCTGGCGCCGGCCGTCGGGCAGTGGCTCGCGGCAGGCGTCGCGCCTTCCCAGATCACCGCACATCTCACGGCACGGCTCCCCGACCACTTCCTGACCCGCCCGGCGGGCATCCTCGCCTTCCGCCTCCGGGAGACGCCCCTGCCCGCGCCGCCCCCGGCACCTCTCCCGCCGACCCCCGACCGCCCGGCCGTACTGCCGTTCCAGACCTGCGACGGCTGTGAGCGCGCCTTCCGCGCACCGGTGCCCGCCCGCTGCCGGGACTGCCGACGGCGCGAGGAGAAGCTGCCCGCCGCTGCCTGAGTCGGGGGCTGAGGAACATCGGAACGAAAACCGGTGCTAAGCCCCGGTGGCGCTCAGGGAGGCTTTGACCTGGGCTTCTGTGGCAACGGAAGCTTCGGCAGTCGTTGTTGATCGACTGTTTGGAGGTCCGGGGTGCCGGTCGAGTTTTTGACGGATGAGCAGGCCGCCGCGTACGCGGCGTTTCGCGGGCGCCGTCCCGCACGGAGCTGGAGCGCTTCTTCTTCCTGGACGATGCGGACCGGGAACTGATCGAAGGCAAGCGGCGGTCCCATAACCGCCTGGGTTACGCGCTACAGCTGACTACCGCGCGGTATCTGGGGGTGTTCTTCGACGACCCCACCGACGTGCCGGCGGAAGTCGTCGACTACCTCGCCGAGCAGCTCGACATCGGCGAGGTGTCGGTACTGAAGGCTTATGGCGAGCGGGAGAACACCCGTCTGGAGCACGTACGTGGGCTGCGGCGGGTCCTGGAGTACAAGGAGTTCGCCGAGACGGAGGCCGACCTGCGGACCTGGGTGGACGCACGGGCCTGGACGACGGGCGAGGGCCCGAAGGCCCTGTTCGACGCGGCGGTCGGACAGCTGCGGGAGCGGCGGGTGTTGCCGCCCGGCGTGACTACGCTGACCCGGTTGGTCGCCTCGATGCGGGAGGCGGCGAACCAGCGGCTGTGGGACACCCTGTACGGGATGCTGAGCATCGGCCAGCGGGCGGTGCTGGACTCCCTGTTGACCGTGCCGCCCGGTGGGCGGGTCTCCGAGTTGGACCGGCTGCGGCGCGGGCCGGTGCGGGTGTCCGGCCCACAGATGAAGTGGGCCCTGGACCGGGCCGAGGAGATCGCCGACCTGGACATGCGTGCGCTGGACGTGTCGGGGATACCGCCGCGGCGTCTCGCGGAGCTGTCGCGGTACGGCGTGGACGGCAAGGCGTCGCTCCTCAAACGGCACGGCGACTCGCGCCGCCTGGCGACGCTGCTGGCCACCGCGGTCTACCTGACGACCAGGGCCGTGGACGACGCGCTGGACCTGCTGGAGGTGCTGATCGCGACGAAGCTGCTGGCCAAGGCCGAGCGGGAGACTGTCAAGGAGAAGATCAAGACGCTGCCGAAGGTGGAGCGGGCCGGGGCGAAACTGGCGACGGCGTTCCAGGTCGTCTTCGACACCACGAGCGAGCAGGTCGACACCGACACTGGGGAGGTCAGCCCGCCGAAGGTGGAGACGCTGACGGCGATGTGGGAGCGGATCGAGGCGGGGGTGCCGCGTCACGAGCTGGCCGCCGCGATCGCCGCCCTGTTCGAGCTGACTCCGCCGCTGGACTCCGATGCGGACGAGGCGTGGCGGGCGATGCTGGTCAACCGGTTCGGCACCGTGCGTCCGTTCCTCAAGCTCCTGGTCAAGGTCGTCGACTTTGGAGCGACCCCGGAAGGGCTGCCGGTGCTGACTGCGCTGAAGTCGCTGCCGGATCTGATGGGCCGCAAGAAGGTCGACCCGAGGGAGATCGACACCGATCTGCTCGTCGGCTCCTGGCGGCGCCTGGTCCTGGCGGCGCCGCACCTGGAGCCGGGCACCGTGGACTGGAAGGCGTACACGTTCTGCATTCTGGAGCAGTTCCACCGGATGCTGCGGCGGCGGGAGGTGTTCGCGAAGAACTCCTCCAAGTGGGGTGATCCCAGGGCGAAGCTGCCGGCCGGTGAGGCGTGGGAGCAGGCCAAGCCCACTGTGCTGGCCTCGCTCAACCTGCCCGCGGGGGCGGGCGAGCACCTGACCGCGCGGGCGGCTCTGCTGGACGGCACGTATCGCGAGGTCGCCGGGCGGCTGCCGGACAACACGCAGATCGTGTTCGACGACGATGGACGGCTGCACTTCGCCGCCCTGGAGCCGGAGCCCGAACCGGCGTCGCTGCTGGACCTGCGGGCGGCGGTGAACGCGATGCTGCCCCGTGTCGACCTGCCCGAGGTGTTGCTGGAGGTGTTCTCCTGGACCGGGGCCGACCAGGCGTTCACCTCGGTTACCGGCGGCGAGGCCCGTCTCAGGGACCTGCCCGTGACGATCGCGGCGCTGCTGGTCGCACACGGTTGCAACGTGGGATACACCCCGGTCATCGGAGGCATCGACGCGCTGAAGTACGGGCGGCTGTCCCACGTCGACCAGACGTATCTGCGGCTCGCGACGTACCGGGCCGCAAACGCGACGCTGATCCAAACTCAGGCGTCCATCGGTCTTGCCCAGGCGTGGGGCGGCGGCCTGGTCGCCTCCGTCGACGGGATGCGGTTCGTGGTGCCGGTGCCGTCGGTGTACGCCCGGCCGAACCCGAAGTACTTCGGCCGCCGGGGCGGCGCCACCTGGCTCAACTTGATCAACGACCAGGCGGCGGGCCTCGGCGGGAAGGTGGTGGCCGGCACCCCACGTGACTCGTTGTACGTGCTGGACGTCCTCTACGACCGCGACGGCGGCAAGCGTCCGGAGATGATCGTCACCGACACCACCTCGTACAGCGACATCGTCTTCGGGCTCCTGACCTTGGCCGGGTTCGCGTACGCGCCGCAGCCGGCCGACCTGCCGGACCAGAAGATGTGGCGCATCGACCGCTCCGCCAACTACGGCGCCTTCCAGAGCGCGGCCCGCGGCCGGGTCGACTTGGCCCGCATCGAGCGGCACTGGGAGGACATCCTGCGGATCATCGGCTCCATCCACACCGGTGCCGTCCGCGCCTACGACGTGATCCGGATGCTCTCCCGCGACGGCAGGCCGACCCAGCTGGGGGACGCGATCGCACTACGGGCGGATCGCGAAGACCCTGCACATCCTGCGCCTGGCCGACGAGCCCGGATACCGGCGCCAGATCAAGGTGCAGGCCAATCTCCAGGAAGGCCGTCACGCGCTCGCCCGGAAGATCTTTCACGGCAAGGCCGGGCAGCTCTACCAGCGCTACCAGGACGGCATGGAGGACCAGATCGGCGCCCTGGGCCTGGTCCTGAATGCGCTCGTGCTGTTCAACACGCGGTACATGGACGCCGCGGTCACCCAGCTGCGGGCGGACGGATTCGACGTGCGTGACGAGGACCTGGCCCGCCTCTCGCCGTTCGTCCGGCATCACGTCAACATGCTCGGCCGGTACTCCTTCCAGCTCCCCGACCTGCCCGGCGGAATGCGCCCCCTGCGCGATCCGGACACCGCCGAGGAGTGAGTCCCGCGCCGCTCTCGCCGGGCAGTCGGTGAACGGAACCGACCCGGTGACGGGCTGACGCCATTGGAAGGGGCGCGCGCCCGAAGCCTGTCGGTTCAGGTGTTGAGTGCGTGCCCGGTCGTTGAGTCCACGTGATCCGGGATCTCGTCGTGGCGATCGCCCACGGTCGGTGTCCCGGCGGGCTCGAACATAAGGATTGCGGCGCCGGACGGAGCGTACGGCTTGTGCTCTGTGCCTCGGGGGACCGTGAAGACCGCACCCTGTGGGAGCAGGACCGTGCGCTCCCCGGCGGGCTCGCGCAAGGAGATGTGCAGCTCTCCGTCGAGTACCAGGAAGAACTCGTCGGTCTCGTCGTGGACGTGCCAGATATGTTCGCCCTCGACCTTGGCGATGCGGACGTCATAGTCGTTGACGCGCGTGACGATGCGGGGGCTCCACAGGGCATCGAAGGAGGCCAGAGCCTTGCTGAGGGGGATGGGTTCGTTACTCATGGGCTCATCCTGAGCCGTTTCGCATGGCCGGTGTGAGTGCTAGGAATTGCACATGGCGAAAGAATCCTCGCACGCAGTTCACGCGGCGGGCATACACCGGGTCGTCGTGATCGTGGACGAGAACTCGAACCCCTTCGAGCTCGGCTGCGCCACCGAGATCTTCGGCCTACGCAGACCGGAGATCAGCCGTGATCTCTACGACTTCAGGCTCTGCTCCCCCGAGCCCCGCACCCTGATGCGAGACGGATTCTTCACGCTCACGGGAGTCGCCGATCTGGAAGCGGCCGACGTGGCGGACACCTTGATCGTCCCCAACCGCCCGGACATCGAGGTACCCCGCCGTCCCGCCGTGCTGGATGCCGTCCGACGGGCGCACGCACGCGGCGCGCGCCTGGTCGGCTTCTGCAGCGGCGCTTTCACACTGGCCGAGGCCGGGGTCCTCGACGGGCGCCGGGCCACCGCGCACTGGCAGTGGGCGGATTCCTTCCGGGCCCGCTTCCCCTCCGTCAGGCTCGAATCTGACGTGCTGTTCGTGGATGACGGTGACATCCTCACCGCCGCGGGAAGCGCGGCTGCGCTCGATCTTGGGCTGCATGTGGTCCGCCGCGACTACGGCGCGGAGGTCGCCAACTCTGTGAGCCGGCGACTGGTCTTCGCGGCGCACCGGGACGGTGGGCAGCGGCAGTTTGTGGAGCGCCCCATGCCCGACCTGCCGGACGAGTCCCTGGCACCTGTCCTGGCCTGGGCCCAGGAACGGTTGGACTCACCGCTCACCGTGTCTGACCTTGCGGCGCGTGCGGTGGTCAGTCCGGCGACGCTGCATCGCCGCTTCCAGGCGCAACTGGGCACGACGCCGTTGACGTGGCTCACGGGGGAACGACTTGCCCTGGCGTGCCGGTTGATCGAGCGAGGTGAGTCCCGTTTCGAGGCGGTCGCACGGCGCAGCGGGCTTGGCACCGCTGCCAATTTGCGCACGCTGATGCGCCGCGAGACCGGCATCACTCCGTCGGCATACAAGCGCCGGTTCGGGCCGGAGGTGAATTGACGGCGGGCATCCCCTTCCGGCGAACCACGAGAACGTGCTTCATCGTCGACTATCGCCAGGGGCGAGAAGGCTGGTGAGCTCGGCGATGGCCTCCGGGGAGGGCTTGAAGTAGCGGCGGACGTTCTCCGGCTTCTTGTGCCGGGACTTCGCCATCAGCATCAGCAGGGACGCCCCCGCCTCGCCAAGATGAGTCAGGGAGGAGTGCCGGTACTCGTGCAGATCCCAGCCCGTCCCGGGCCCGCGTACGGCGGTGTGCTCGTCCAGCAGCGCGCGGGCCTGACCGTACGACAGCCGGGCGAAGCCGGTGTCCGGGCAGATGTCACGGGGGCTGACGACCTTCCCCGGTCCGGGGCGGCGGTGGGTGACGAACACCGGCCCGCGGTTGCGGCCTTTGAGCAGCCGCGTCCGGCCGCTCGCATGCCTGGCGAGCGGCTGGATGCGAGGGGTGATCACTCCATCGTGTGCCATATGCGTGTTTTGATGTGCTTTTAGGGCGCTTTGCCTCACGCTGGGGAACCGCAAGAGAAGATCACGGAAGGACTCGGCACATGACCACCCTGACTCAGGACGTAGTCACCACCAAGCTTGAGCGCACCTTCGACTCCATGGACGCCAACCACGACGGCTACGTGGACTGGACGGACTACAAGAAGCTCGGCGACCGCTACATCGAGGCGTACCGGCTCGGCAAGGACGACCGCCGGGCCAGGGCTATCCAGACCTTCACCCAGATCTACTTCCTGGAGTTGCTGCGCCACGCGGGCGTAGAGGGGGAGCGGCTCACGAAGGACCAGTTCGTCACGGCCAACCGCCTCGCGGTCATCGACACCAGCCGGCTCAACGTGACCGAGGGTGGCGGCCATGCGATCTTCGACGTCATCGACGCCAACGGCGACAACGAGATCAGCAAGGACGAGTTCGCCCGCTTCCTGAGGGACGTGTGGAGGAGCGACGCGCCCGACGCGATGGACATGTTCGCCAAGCTGGACACCGACGGGGACGGCGCCATCTCACGCCAGGAGTTCATCCGCGCGGTCCGCGAGCACTTCCTCTCGAACGACCCGGACGCACCGGGCAGCCTGTTCTTCGGACACGTCTGACCCGCACCCGCTTTTCCGGCGTTCGCCAGTTTCGACCGGGAGCCTCCTACGGCCGCCCCTGGAGTTCGGTCCCAGCGGGCGGCCGTCGCCGTGCCTGCACAACCGCACGCCGAGTCATCGAGATCGTCTCGAAGTGCTCACCGCAGCGGGCCTCCGCCGTCACCTTCCGTGCCAGGGCGGCGAGTTCGTCGAAGTGCTGCGCCGCCGGCGATGCGGCGGACACGGAGGTCGAGGAGACCGCGGAGACCGCGGATCAACTCGCCTGGGCGGCGGCCGTGACGATCCAGACGTGGCCGGGGATCCGGACGCCGTCCGGGGTGGTGAACTCGCCCAGCGCCTCGCGCAGTTCGGTGCGGATGCGGGCGGTGGTCTCCGGGGCGACGTCGCGCAGGTTGTGGCGTACCGGGCCCATGGCCAGGATGAAGTCGGTGGCGTCGGCCGCGTCGGTGCCGAAGGTCATGGGGGCCTCGGCAGGGGTCACGTCGATGTCGGTGTATCCGGCGGCGGTGAGTACCTCGCGGATGCGGGCGGAGTCGAGCAGGGACCCCATGCCCCTGGCCGCGGGGGACGCCTCGCGCAGGAACGGGGAGAGTGCGGCGGTCGCGCGGGCGTAGGCGCTGTCCGGGCCCCCGGGCTGCGGGCCGAGGAACGCGAGGCGGCCGGTGGGTGCCAGCGAGTGGCGCAGGTGGGTGAAGGCCGCGACGTGGTCGGCGAAGAACATGACCCCGCCGCGGCTGAGGAGGACGTCGAAGTCGCGGCCGGACAGCGGATGCATCTGGGCGTCACCCTGTACGAAGGTGACGTTGCCGATGCCTTCCGCGGCGGCGTCACGGCGGGCGCGGTCCAGCATGGGCGCGGACAGGTCGATTCCGACGGCCTCTCCGTCATGCGCCTGACGTGCGGCGAGGCGCGTCGTCTGGCCGGCGCCGCAGCCGACGTCCAGGACCCGGTGGCCGGCCGCGATGCCGGCGGCCGCGAACAGGGGTGCGTTGAACGCGCCCATCATCGCGTCGTAGCGCTCCGCGTGTTCGGCCCAGTGGATGCCCTCCCAGTCGTTCCATGCCTCTGCCTGCTGACGGTTGGCGACGGTGTGCACGGGCGTACCTCCGGTGAGGAGAATTGGCTACTAGAGTTCAGCTCTAGAGTTCAACTCCAGATATAAGCTCCGGGCATGGCGGACGTCAAGGGAAAACGGGGCGACAAGGCCCGGGAGACGCGGCGGCGGATCATCGACGCGGCCGCCGAGCTGTTCGTGGAGCAGGGGTACGGGGCGACCAAGCTGCAGGAGATCGCCGACCGGGCAGGTGTCGCGGTGCAGACGATCTACTTCGTCTTCCGGAACAAGCCCTCGCTGCTCAAGGAACTGGTCGACGTCGCCGTCGCGGGTGACGACGAGCCCCTGGCCACGATGGACCGGCCCTGGTTCGATGAGGTCACGACCGCGCCGACCGCGGAATCGGCCTTGGCCGTCCTGGTCGCCGGTGCCCGCAGGACCCTCGAACGCGTCGCGGCCATCAACGAGATGGTCCGTGCCGCGACCGCGACCAACCCGGAGATCCGCGAACTGTGGCCGGACACCACCGACCCCCGGTACACGGTCCTCTCGACGGCCGCGCGGGCCCTGGCCGGGAAGCCCGGCGCCCGCCCCGGCCTCTCCCCCGAAGAAGCCGCGGACATCGTCTACGCCCTGCTCAGCCCGGAACTCTTCCTGGTGCTGACCCGCGACCGCGCCTGGCCCGCGGACAAGTGGGAGCGCTGGGCCCGCGACACTCTCGGCTCCCACCTGCTGGCCTGAGAGCCGAGCCGTCCGGCACTGAAGCAGTCAAGCAGGGCAGTCCGGCAGGATCGCCGGTACGCCGGGCCGGAAACGGTTTACGAGCAGTACTTTCGTAGCAGTGGCAGTGGCAGTGGCAGTGGCAGTGGCAGTGGCAGTGGCAGTGGACGGTTGGGCGGTTGGGCGGTTGGGCGGCGGCCCGGGACAGGAGCGGCGGCATGATCATTTTTGGCACCAAGGGGTACCTCTACCAGCTCGCGATACTCACGCTGGTGTGTTCCCAGTGCGGGAATCCCTCCGCGCACACGCTCAGGAAGCGGGTCACCAAGTTCACGCTGTTCTTCGTGCCGCTGTTCCCGGTCTCGACGAAGTACGCGACACAGTGCACCTTCTGCGGCGCCGAGGCGAAGGTGACCGCGGAGCAGGCCGAGCAGTTGCAGGCGCAGGCCGCGGGCGGCCCCGGCGGCGGTCAGGCGTACGGACAGCCGCCCCAGCAGCACCAGCAGCCGTACCAGCAGTGATGCCGCACGCCGCGGGTCCTCAGAAGTACGGACCCGCGAGGGCGGCCCACGGGGCGGCCACGGCGACGGGGACCAGGGCAGGATCCAGCGGGGCTGGTGGCGGGGCGGGCGGGTGAACGCGAAGGCCAGGGCCGCCGCTCCCAGTACCTCGGCGCGGTCGAGGAGCCTTCAGATCTCCGGAATCGCCACGAACCACGCCGGCACCCACAGGACCACCAGCGCGCCGACGACCAGCCACTTCGCCCCGGTGCCGAATCGGCCCGCGTCAAGTACCTGTTCAGGCATGGTCATGCCCGGATGATAACCACAGCGGCTGCACGGCCCCTTCCGGGCAACCCCTCTATGCTCCACGCGGTTGTTCCCTGTGCGCAGCTGCACGCAGGTGTACGCAGCGGGTGTACGCAAGTGACAGGTAAGGAGCGGATGCCTCGATGGTGTTCAAGCGGCTGCTCGGTTCGCCGGGTGTGGGCGGGCCCTCGGTCGACACGGTGCTGGAGCCGGGGCCCGTCCTGCCCGGCGGGACGCTCGCCGGGCAGGTGCGGCTCGTGGGCGGCGACACCGCGTTCGACGTCGAGCAGGTGGCCCTTGAACTCGTGGCCCGGGTGCGGGACGGGGAGGGCGGGAGGGGGGTCGCCGTGTCGTTCGAGCGCTTTGCCATCGGGGGTGGGTTCCGGTTGGACGAGGGTGAGGCGCGCACCGTGCCGTTCGGGGTGACGCTGCCGTGGGAGACACCCGTCACCGAGCTGGACGGCCGGGAACTGGACGTCCAGCTCGGTGTACGGACCGAGCTGGCGGTCGCCGGGGCACAGGACCCGGAGGCCGGCAACGACCCCGACCTCGACCCCGATCCCGACCCCGGCCTCGATCCGCTCGGTGTCGGCCCGCTGCCCGCCCAGGAGGCGATCCTCGGCGCGTTCCGGCGGCTCGGGTACGGGCTGCGGTCCGCCGGTCTCGAGCACGGCCGCATCGGCGGCACCGGGCAGCGGCTGCCCTTCCACCAGGAGATCGGGCTCACCCCGGCGCCCTCGTACGCGGACCGGGTGGAGGAGATCGAGCTGACCTTCCTGACCCACCCGGGCGGCATCGACGTCGTCCTGGAGGCCGACAAGCGGGGCGGCGCGAACGCGGGCGGCGGCGACGACACCGGGCACGACGCGCTCAGCCGGTTCACCGTGGGCCACGACGACGCCCGCGACTGGACCACCGAGGTCGACGGCTGGGTGCGCGAGCTGGTCGAGCACCGGGAGGCGTACGGCAGCGACAGTGCGTACGGGCATGGCGGACCGCACTCCTCCGGGTCGGGTATCGGCTGAGAGTCCGGCTCCCGCCACCGCCTTGCAGCGGCGTCACGGCAACGGCGTCACAGCAGCAGCGTCATCACAGCGGCGTCGCTGTCCACAGGATCCAGAACAGGGTCACCGCCGCGTTGGCGGACGACATCGCCGACGCGGCCGTACCGGCGGCCGCTCCCCAGGCCGCCAGGCCCGCCGAGGTGAACACCTCCGGCCAGGGCCCGGTCGCCGGAGCCGGGGCGAGCAGTGCCGCCACCCGGCGGGGGATCGGTCCCGGCGCCGCGAACGCGGGCAGGGGCGGGCCGCCGGCCCGGGAGGCGAGGGCCGCCTTGCCGATGGCGGTGGCGACGGTACGGCGGTCGCCGACCGTACGCGCCGCCTCCTCGTCCGCCCAGCGCTCCGCCGCGTACGACACCGCCGTGTGCAGGGGGCGCAGGAACGGGTTGGCGTGCGCGGCCAGCCGTACGGCCAGCAGGAACCGGTGATGGCGCGCGGTGAGGTGAGCGCGCTCGTGGGCGAACAGCGCGCGGCGTTCGGCGGGGGCGAGGTGGTCCAGGAGCGCGGTGGTGACCACCACGCGGTCGCGGCGCGGTCCGGCGCCCGGAAGGGCGTACGCGTACGGGGTGCCGTCGCGCAGGACCGCCACCTCCGTGTCCGGCAGGCCGTCCAGGACACGGTGGGCGCGGCGGCGGGTACGGACATGCCGCCACAGGGTCCGGGCGCAGGCCAGCAGCACCGCGCACAGCGCCGGGATGGCGGCCTTCCCCACGACCTCGTCGTACGGGACCGCCTCCCGCACCTCCGGGTCCGACCAGCCGTCGGGCAGCGGGTTGCCGGGCAGGGTGGCGGTGCCGACCACCATCACCAGACCCAGGCACAGCGTGCTGCACACCGCCATCACCGCCGCCACCCAGGTCAGCATCCGCGTCGCGGTCCGCGGGTGGAGATGCTGTGCGGCGAGCCGGGCGATCGGCCATGCCGTCAACGGCAGGACGAGCGGCAGGAAGACGAACACCCCCATGAGGCCTCAGTCTTCCCCATCGCTCCGGGGCTGACGCAGCAGTTCCCGCAGCAGCCGTTCGTCGTCCGGGCCGAGGCCGGTGACGAAGCTGGCCAGGACCGCCTCCCGGTCGCTCTCGGCGTCCAGCACCCTGCGCATCCGGTGGGCGGCGAGGCCGGCGTGGTCGGAGGCGGGGGTCCAGGCGAAGGAGCGGCCCGCGCGTTCACGGGTGACCGCGCCCTTCGCGAGCAGCCTGGTGAGGATCGTGATGACCGTCGTATAGGCGAGGTCCTCACCCAGGCGCTGCTGCACCCGGCCGGCCGTCGCCGGGCCGTCCGCCTCCCGCAGCGCCGACAGCACCAGCGCCTCCAACTCGCCCTGCGCCCGCCGCCGGTGACGCCGACTGTGTTCGACCACGGCCTGTCTCCCTTCCGTCGCCCTCCCGTTCCCGGGCGGTCATCGTATAGACGAGCGGACACCGTCAAATTCTCTACATTGCTGTAGATTCTACGGGCGGCATCCGGCAACGGCTCACGAGAAGGACGGACGGACCCTCATGTTCGGACTGAGCGAACTCGCGATCATCCTCATCGTCGTCATCGCCGTGCTCGCGGCGAAGAAGCTGCCCGACCTGGCCCGCTCGGCCGGAAAGTCCGCCCGCATCCTCAAGGCCGAGGCCCGCGCGGCGAAGGCGGAGGCGCAGGAGGAGGCGCAGGAGGACGAGCGGCGGTCCCCGTCCCCGCAGTCGCACCAGCCGCAGGGGGAGCAGTCGGACGCCCCTCGTGTCATCCAGGGCGAGACCGTCATCAAGGACGAGACCGTCACCCGGGACACGGCCGCCGACGGCAGCCGCACCCAGCAGCAGCAGCGGTAGCAGCAGCGTGCCTGCCTGCTCAGCCGTTCCAGACCTCGTCGTACGGGTCGCCCGGGAAGGCGACCGCCGTCGCCGTCAGCACGATCGGGTTGATCGCGGGGAGCGGACAGCGGGAACGCCAGGGCCGCCGCCGGAGCCACTCCCCTGCGCACCAGCGCCCCCGCCACCGGGACGGACGCGCACTCGCAGCGGGGCGGACGGCGGGCGCGTTCAGCACCGTTCGGCACGGTTCGTACGCCGGCCTTCGCATGCCCCTGGAACCGTCTGCGTGTATACGGCAGTCTTCCCTCTTGTGGTGAGCCTTCCGCATCAGACCCCGCCGGACGATCCCTCCGCGCACATGGTGGTGTGCGGTGACGACGGACTGGCGCACCGCCTCGCCGCCGAACTCCGCGGCGTGTACGGCGAACAGGTCACACTCGTCGTACCGCCCTCCGGACTCCGGGTGCGGGAACCGGTGGTGGGGCGGGCCCGTGCCGCGTCGGCCGCGCTGCTCGACCGGTTCGTGAACGCCACCGTCAACCGCGGTGGCGGCAACAGCGTCGGTGACCACGGCGGTTCGGACGACACATCCGACGAACGGCTGGTGGAGGCCGCCGAACCCACCGACGCCGTACTCGCCGAAGTGGGTGTGGCGCGGGCCGCCGCACTGGCCCTGGTGTACGACGACGACGAGACCAACATCCGCGCCGCCCTCAACGCCCGCCGGATCAACCCCAGGATCCGCCTCGTCCTGCGCCTCTACAACCGGCGCCTGGGCCGGCACATCGAGGAACTGCTCGATCAGGCCGCCGAGTTGTCCGGCGGTGACACGCAGGGACGGGGGTACCCCAGGGCCGACATCTCCACCACCGTGCTGTCCGACGCCGACACGGCCGCCCCCGCCCTGGTCGCCACCGCCCTCGTCGGCACCAGCAAGATCGTCAACACCGACGGGCTGATGCTGCGCGCGGTGGAACGGCATCCCCCGCGCCCCGGCGAGGTCGCCGATCCCGGGCTGTGCACGCTGGCGTTGCTGTCCGCGACGAGCAACGACCCGGCCGGCTCGGAGGGTTCGGAGGACAGTGGCGACCAGGGGCCGCAGATGCTGCCCGACGCGGCGGCCGTCGCGGCGGCGACCGGACGCGGCACGATGGTGCTGGAGCAGGTGTCGTACTCCGGACCGCCGTTGCCCGCCGTACGGGCCGGGGTCCCGCCGTTCGCCTCGCTGTTCTCGCAGCGGCTGCGGTGGTCGCTGGCGGGTCTCGCGGCGGCGGTGGTGGCACTGACGGTCGTGCTGGCCCTGGTCACGGACGACCACCCGCTGCACGCCACCTACGTCACCCTGCTCGACCTCTTCGCGATCAACGAGCCCGCGCATCATGACTCCCTGGGCCGACAGATCCTGCAACTGCTGTCCGGGCTGGTCGGGTTGCTGCTGCTGCCGGTGATGCTGGCGGCGGTCCTCGAGGCGCTGGGCACCTTCCGCACCGTGTCGGCGCTGCGGAAGCCGCCGCGCGGGCTGAGCCGGCACGTGGTGCTGCTCGGACTCGGCAAGATCGGTACGCGGGTGCTGACCCGGCTGCGCGAACTGCACATCCCCGTGGTGTGCATCGAGGCCGACCCGGAGGCGCGGGGCATGGCCACGGCACGGCGGCTGGGCGTACCGGTGGTGCTCGGGGACGTCACGCAGGAGGGCGTACTGGAGGCCGCGAAGATCCACCGGGCCGACGCGCTGCTCGCGCTCACCAGCGCCGACACCACCAACCTGGAGGCCGTGCTGTACGGGCGGGCCCTGCGCGCCGACCTGCGGGTCGTCCTGCGGCTGTACGACGACGAGTTCGCGACGGCCGTGTACCGCACCCTGCGGGCCGCGCACCCCGACGCGGTGACCCGGAGCCGCAGCGTCTCCCACCTGGCCGCGCCCGCCTTCGCCGGGGCGATGATGGGCCGGCAGATCCTGGGGGCCATCCCGGTCGAGCGGCGGGTGCTGCTGTTCGCGGCGCTGACCGTGGGCGGGCATCCGCAGCTGGAGGGGAAGACGGTCGGCGAGGCGTTCCGGGCCGGGGCGTGGCGGGTGCTCGCCCTGGACACGGCGGCGAACCGGGCGGTGGCGCCGGGCGCGAACGGGAGCGGCTCCGGGAACGCCGCCGGCACCGGGGCCGGCGGCGGCACGGCGGTCGGTGAGCCGTCGGGGCTGGTCTGGGACCTGCCCGACACGTACGTCCTGCGGAACGAGGACCGGGTGGTGCTGGGCGCCACCCGGCGAGGGCTGGCGGAACTGCTCGGGCGCAGGGGAAGGGGACGGGGACGGCCGGAGAGGTGACCGGCCGGGGGTGACGGTCGGGAGGTGACCGGCCGGGGACGCGACCCGGACGACCAGGGACACGACCTGCCGGTGCCCCCGGGCCGGAGCCCGGGAAGCACCCGCGCCGGAATTCCTCAGCCCTGCTTCTCCGTCTCCGTCCCCGTCCCCAAGTGACGTTCCGCGAAGTCCAGTTCCAGGCGGACCTGCTTGATCCGCTCGTCGACCACCAGGGAGCCGTGCCCCGCGTCGTAGCGGTAGACCTCGTGGAGGGCTTCGCGGGACTGGAGGCGGTGGACGTAGTTCTCGATCTGCCGGATCGGGCAGCGGGGGTCGTTCACCCCGGCCGAGATGTAGACCGGCGCCTTCACCCGGTCGACGTAGGTGATCGGGGAGGACGCCTCGAACCGGTCGGGCACCTCCTCGGGCGTGCCGCCGAGCAGCGTGCGGTCCATCGCCTTCAGCGCTTCCATCTCGTCGTGGTACGCCGTGACGTAGTCGGCGACCGGGACCACCGCTATGCCCAGCGTCCACGCGTCGGGCTGGACGCCCAGGCCGAGCAGGGTGAGGTAGCCGCCCCAGGAGCCGCCGGTGAGGATCAGGCGGTCGGGGTCCGCGAGGCCCGAGCCGATCGCCCACTCGCGGACCGCGGCGATGTCCTCCAGCTCGATCAGCCCGACCCGGTGCTTCAGCGCGTCGGTCCAGGCGCGGCCGTAGCCCGTGGAGCCCCGGTAGTTGACGCGGACCACCGCATACCCGTGATCGACCCAGGCGGCCGGGCCGGCGGCGAAGGAGTCGCTGTCGTGCCAGGTGGGGCCGCCGTGGATGTCGAAGACGGTGGGCAGCGGGCCGGTCGCGCCCTCGGGCTTCTGGACCAGGGCGTGGATACGGCCGCCGGGGCCCTCCACCCAGACGTCCTCCACCGGCACCGAACCGGGCGAGCGCATACCCGGCGGGTCCAGGACGACCTCGCCGGTCGTGGAGCGGACCGCCGACGGCTGGGCCGACGACGACCACAGGTACTCCACACTGCCGTCCGGCCGGGCCGTCGCGCCCGAGACGGTGCCGGGCGGGGTGTCGATCTCCACCAGCTCCGGGCCCGCCAGGTCGTAGCGGAACAGCTCGCTGCGGGCCTCGAAGCTGTGCGCGATGAGCAGGCCCGTGCCGTCCGGGAACCACTCGGCGCTCACGTCGCCCGGCAGCTCCAGGCAGAGGTCCGTCTCCTCGCCCGTCGCCACGTCCCACACCAGGGGCTCCCAGCGGCCGCGCCGCTGATGACCGATGAGCAGACGCGTGTCACCGTCCACGGGGGCGAAGCCCAGCACCTCCAGACCCAGCTCCTCGGTGCCGCCCTTGGTGTCGTCCAGCTCGGCGACCTTGGCGCCGTCGGGGCGCAGCACGCGCAGCGCCGAGTGCATCGCGTCGCCGTGCTCGGTGTGCTCGACGGCGATCAGTGAACCGTCGTGCGAGAGGTCCCCGACGCCCGCCGACTCACGGTGCTGGTAGATCTCCACCGGCGCCGCGGGCGCCGCGGCCCCCTCGGCTCCTTCGGCCCCCTCGGCCCCCTCGGCTCCCTCGGCTCCTGAGACGGTCCGCACCAGGTGGATCGTCGTACCGTCCTCGTCCGTGGAGCGGCCCACGACGGCCGTGCTCCCGTCCCGGCCGAGGGCGAGACCGGCCGGGTACGAGGCGTCCAGCCCCGGAGCGGCGAGCTCGTCCGGGCCGCCCGCGAACGGCTGGCGGCGCCAGACGCCGAACTCGTCGCCGTCCTTGTCGTCGAACCACCAGATCCACTCGCCGTCCGGCGAGAGCGCGCCGTCCGTGGTGCCGTTGGGCCGGTCCGTCACCTGGCGCTGCTCACCGGTCGACCGGTCCCAGGCATACAGCTCGTACGTCCCCGTCGCGTTCGACACGAACAGGGAACGGTCGGGGGCGTCCTCCGCCCAGTCGGGCAGCGACACCCGGGGCGCCCGGAAGCGCTTCTCCCAGTCGGGCATCTGCTCGCCCTGATGTACTCGCTCGGTCCGGTCCGTCCGCCCCGCCGGTGCGCCGGACCCGTGGCTCTCAGTCATGGCCCCATACTGCCCGCCCCAGCGGGTATCGCGCCGCCGAGGTCCCCACCCTGTGGACAACCGAGGCCCCCACCCTGTGGACAACCGGGATCCTCGGCCTGTGGACAACCGGCGGGAACACGGGCTCCAAGGCGGCCCCGCGGGCCGGTTTCCGGGCACGGCACCGTACGGTGGGGGCGTGTACCGGTTTCTGCTGACGCCCCGATGGTGGGGAATCAACGTCTTCGTGCTGCTCGCCATCCCCTTCTGCATCTTCATGGGTTCATGGCAGCTGGGCCGGTTCGAGGACCGCGTCGAGGACCACCGCGGCGCCCAGGACAACGTCGCCTCCAGCCGGCAGGAGGAAGCCCGGCCGCTGGACACGCTGCTGCCGGTGACCAAGGAGACCTCCGGCAAGCAGGCCACCGCGAGCGGCCGCTACCAGGAACAGCTCCTCGTGCCCGACCGCGACCTCGACGGCGAGCCCGGCCACTACGTCCTGACGCTGCTGCACACCGACACCGGCAAGGTGCTGCCCGTCGTACGGGGCTGGCTGCCCGGCGGCCCGAAGCCGGCCGGCACGCCCGCGCCACCGGACGGCGAGGTCACCGTCACCGGGGCGCTTCAGGCGTCCGAGACTCCCGGCAGCAATGGCGTCATCGCTCTCAGCGGCCTGCCCGAGGGACAGACCGGCGCGATCAGCTCGGCGTCCCTGGTGAATCTGGTGCCCCACGACGTGTACGACGCGTGGATCACCCTCAACCAGGGCGACTCGGGGATGCGGGCGGTGCCCGCGGTCGCGCCCGGCGGTACCGGGCTGGACCTCAAGGCCTTCCAGAACCTCGGCTACACCGCCGAGTGGTTCGCCTTCGTGGGCTTCGTGATCTTCATGTGGTTCCGGCTGGTACGCCGCGAGGCGGAACTCGTCCGGGACACGGAACTGGGCCTGGTCCCGGACGAGGATGCGAAGCCCGGGTCGGGCCGGCAGCAGGAGCAGCCGAGTCCGTCAGGGGTCTGACGGGCAGGCCCGGTCAGCTCGCCGTGGTCGGCAGCAGTCCCGTCCAGTAGACGGTCCCCGCGCAGGCGTTGGACACCGTGACGGTCGCCGTGCCCGCTCCCGACGCCGGGGTGTACGTCACCGTCACGCTGCCGTCGGCCGTGCCGTCCGCCGTGAGGAGCTGGGTCACGGTAGCCGTGTCGTCGCCCGTGGACGTGCCGTCGCCGACCGTCGGTTCCGCGGAGGGGCTGGGGTCGGGCGAGGGGTCGCCGGTACCGCCGGTGTCGCCGCCCCCTCTGTTAACGGGACAGGGCTCGGAGGGCACCCAGGCGAACTTCACGTCGTACGACTCACCCGGCTTGAGCATCAGCTGCCCGGCCTCCAGGGACGAGTCCGGCAGACCCGCCGCCGCGTCCCCGGCCACATGCCGGGCCGGTCCCACCCTGGCGGCGTCGGCCGCGCCCAGCGGCGTCACGCTCAGGCTTCCCGGGCCGCCGACCGTACAGCCGGCGGTGGACACGTTGGCCACCCGGAAGGAGCCGTAGACCGCACCGGTGGAGTCGGGTGCGCCGCTGCTCGCGACGGCCGGACCGAGCTGTGCGACCGTGCAGGCGGGTGACCCCGCGGCGGCGCTCGCCGAGGGGTTCGCCCCCTCCGTCACGCCGGTGCTCGCCCCGGTGCCGGCGTCCTTCTCCTTGTCCTTCTTGCCGTCCTTCCGGCCCTTCTCGACCTGGTCCGAGGTGCCGCCCGCGGTGGTCTCGCCACCGTCGGGGCCCACGCCCTTACCGGTGCCGCCCTGTGCCTGCGAGGCATGGCCGATGGCGGACGGGTCGGCGTCGAGGCCGGTGGACTGGGAAACGTGGACGAGAGCCGGTACGGCCGTGCCGACGAAGAGGGCGGCGGCTGCCGCGCCGACGAGGATCTGCCGCTTGCGTGCCCGGCGGGCCGGCACGGCGCGCCGCAGGTAGTCCAGCGAGCCCTCGCTCGGCTCCACCACGCTCACCGAGCTGTGCAGCAGGCTGCGCAGCTCCAGCTCGTCCGGGTCGAGCAGGCCGGCTCCCTGCCCAGCTCCCTGCTCGGGCCCTTGAGCGTCCAGGTCGGCGTTGTGGTCGCTGCCGTCGTTCACAGTTCCGTTCCCAGCGTGCGATTGCTTCGTCTGCTGCCCGAGCGGCGACACCGGCCCACGCGGCACGCGCGGACCGTCCCCGTCGGACGAACCCGGGCCGTCGGCTCCGGTCACCCCCTCGGACTCGGACGCACCCTCGGACGCATGCGCCTCGGCCACCCGCTCCTCGGCCGCCCGCTCCTCGGCCGCCCGCTCCTCGGCCGCCCGCTCCTCGGCCGCCCGCTCCTCGGCCGCGCCCTCCTCGGCCGCCCGCTCCTCGGCCGCGCCCTCCTCGGCCGCCCGCTCCTCGGCCGCGCCCTCCTCGGCCGCGCCCTCCTCGGCCGCGCCCTCCTCGGGCTCGCGCTCCCCGGACGCACGCACTTCGGGCTCCTGTTCCTCGGGTTCGCGTTCCTCGGGTTCTCGCTCGTCGCCCTCGGGCTCGGGCTCGCACTGCGCACCCCCGGGGGTGCGCTCGGGCGTGCCTTCCTCCGCCCCGCGCCCCTCCTGCTCGCGCTCCTCGCCGCGCACGTCCTCGCCGCGGGCGTCCTTCCCGCCGCTCATACCGACGCCTCCATGGCCACCCGCAGCGCCGCTATCCCGCGCGAGCCGTACGCCTTCACCGAGCCCAGCGAAATGCCGAGTGTCGCCGCCGCCTGCGCCTCGGTCATGTCGGCGAAGTAGCGCAGCACCAGCACCTCGCGCTGACGGCGCTGGAGCCCCTTCATCGCCTTGATGAGGGAGTCGCGTTCCAGCAGGTCGTACGCGCCTTCCTCCGCGCTCGCCATGTCGGGCATGGGCTTGGAGAGCAGCTTGAGGCCGAGGATGCGGCGGCGCAGCGCGGAACGGGAGAGGTTGACGACCGTCTGGCGCAGATACGCCAGGGTCTTCTCCGGATCCCGGACGCGTTTGCGGGCGGAATGGACGCGGATGAACGCCTCCTGGACGACGTCCTCGCAGGAGGCGGTGTCGTCGAGAAGGAGCGCGGCGAGGCCCAGCAGCGAGCGGTAGTGCGCCCGATAGGTCTCGGTGAGATGGTCGACGGTCGTGCCGGCTGCCACTACGTCGTCGGCACCGCCGTCACGCTGACTGGGTATGCGGGCAGGCCGCGCTGCGGGCATCGGCGCGATCACCGGCATGCCACCGGACGCACCGGCCTTGCGGGGTCGGAGAGCCTGGCGGGGCGGGCGTAGAGCCGGGCCGCGCGGCGTTGCGAAGTCGAGTACCTCAGCCACGCCAGTTGGACACGCTTCCCCCCATGAGGGTTGTACGTGCCGGACGTCACATTTACGGCGCCCGGTACAGGCCGCTCGACGCCGTCCGGGCCCTGCCGATCACCGCCCCATGCCGGTCGTACACCGTCCCGCGCCGACCACTCCCCGTTCACGCCGGGCAGCACCACCGACAGCACACCGAATGCCCTCATGCGTCCCGCTCTTCCCCTATGCCTCATATGGACGGACGTCCCCACGTCCGGTTCCGGACGTCCCCACGTCCGGAAAAGACCGCCTCGTCCCCACGCGCGCCCCAAAGGGGGTGCCCGCAGAGACGCTCTCCGCCCGGCACGCGGTTGCGTGGGGGCGAAAGGTAAATCCTTGACCGCGGGCCGGTCAGGATCAAGAGACCCGAGACACATGACCCGTTCACGTCACTCGCACAGATCCTACAAAAACACATGCTGTGACCAGGATTATTTACGGTGCGGAAGGTCGGAGCCGGTCCGGCACCGCCACCAGCTCGGCGATCTGCGCGGTGTTGAGAGCGGCGCCCTTGCGGAGGTTGTCGCCGCAGACGAAGAGCTCGAGCGCCGTCGGGTCGTCCAGGGCACGGCGTACCCGCCCCACCCAGGTCGGGTCGGTGCCGACGACATCGGCGGGCGTGGGGAACTCACCCGCGGCGGGATTGTCGTACAGCACGACACCGGGCGCGGTGGCGAGGATCTCGCGGGCGCCGTCGACGGTGACCTCGTGCTCGAAGCGGGCGTGCACGGTGAGCGAATGCGCGGTGATCACCGGCACCCGTACGCAGGTCACGGCGACCGGGAGACGGGGCAGACCGAGGATCTTGCGGGACTCGTCGCGGATCTTCATCTCCTCCGAGGACCAGCCGTCCTCGCGCAGCGACCCGGCCCACGGAACGACGTTCAGCGCGACCGGCTCCGCGAACGGCCCGGTGTTGTCCCCCACGGCCCGCCGTACATCACCGGGGCCGGTCCCCAGCTCCGTGCCCGCGACCAGGGAAAGCTGCTCCCGCAGGGTCCGCACGCCCGCGTGCCCGGCGCCGCTGACCGCCTGGTACGAGGAGACGACCAGCTCGCGCAGCCCGAACTCGGCGTGCAGCGCACCCACGGCGACGATCATCGACAGGGTGGTGCAGTTCGGGTTGGCGACGATCCCGCGCGGGCGGATCCGCGCGGTGTGCGGGTTGACCTCGGGGACGACGAGGGGCACCTGAGGGTCCATGCGGAAGGCACCGGAGTTGTCGACCACCACCGCGCCCCGCGCGACGGCGACGGGCGCCCACCGCGCGGCGACCTCGTCGGGGACGTCGAACAGCGCGACGTCGATCCCGTCGAAGGCCTCCTCGGTGAGCGCCACGACCTCGGTCTCCTCACCGCGCACGGACAGCTTGCGGCCGGCCGAGCGCGGGGAGGCGATCAGTCTGATCTCGCCCCAGACGTCCGCCCGCTGGGACAGGAGCTGGAGCAGGACCGTGCCGACGGCTCCGGTCGCTCCCACGACCGCGAGCGCCGGTCGCCCGGACCGCGTCATCAGCGGCCGGTACCCCCGTAGACGACGGCCTCGTCGCTGTCGGAGTCCAGCCCGAAGGCGGTGTGCACGGCGCGGACGGCCTCGTCCACTTCGTCCTTGCGGGTGACGACCGAGATGCGGATCTCGGAGGTCGAGATGAGCTCGATGTTCACGCCCGCGTCGGACAGCGCGGTGAAGAAGTCGGCCGTGACCCCGGGGTTGGTCTTCATGCCCGCGCCGACCAGGGAGATCTTGCCGATCTGGTCGTCATAGCGCAGGGACTCGAAGCCGATGGAACCCTTGTTCTTCTCCAGCGCGTCGATGGCCTTGCGGCCGTCGGTCTTCGGCAGCGTGAAGGAGATGTCCGTGAGGCCGGTGGAGGCGGCGGACACGTTCTGCACGACCATGTCGATGTTGATCTCGGCGTCGGCGATCGTGCGGAAGATCGAGGCCGCCTTGCCCGGCTTGTCCGGCACACCGACGACCGTGACCTTGGCCTCGGAGGTGTCGTGCGCGACACCGGAGATGAGCGCCTGCTCCACCTTCTTGCCCCCTCGCTGAATCGGCTCACTGCTGACCCACGTGCCCGGCAGTCCACTGAAGGACGAGCGGACGTGGATCGGGATGTTGTACCGGCGGGCGTACTCCACACAGCGGTGGAGCAGCACCTTGGACCCGGAGGCCGCCAGTTCGAGCATGTCTCCGGTCGAGATCCAGTCGATCTTCCGGGCCTTCGTCACCACCCGCGGGTCGGCGGTGAACACGCCGTCGACGTCGGTGTAGATCTCGCACACCTCGGCGCCAAGAGCGGCCGCCAGGGCCACCGCGGTGGTGTCGGAGCCACCGCGGCCGAGCGTGGTGATGTCCTTGCCCTGCTGGCTGACACCCTGGAAACCGGCGACGATGGCGATGTTGCCCCCGTCCACCGAGGCCTGGATCCGGCCGGGCGTGACGTCGATGATGCGGGCTTTGTTGTGGACCGAGTCGGTGATGACACCCGCCTGGCTGCCGGTGAAGCTCTGGGCGTTGTGCCCCAGGTTTTTGATCGCCATGGCCAGCAGGGCCATGGAGATCCGCTCTCCCGCGGTCAGCAGCATGTCGAGCTCGCGCCCGGCAGGGATGGGGGATACCTGCTCGGCGAGATCGATCAACTCGTCCGTCGTGTCGCCCATCGCGGAAACCACGGCGACCACCTGGTGGCCGTTCTTCTTGGCTTCCACGATCCGCTTGGCGACGCGCTTGATGCCTTCGGCATCGGCTACGGAGGAGCCTCCGTACTTCTGCACGACAAGGCCCACGTGCGCTCCTCGCTCATTCCGTCGTTGTCCCACGCTGTGCGCACATGCGTGCCCGGCGTGGTCGGCTCATTCTATCGAGCGCCCGAAAATCGCCTCCTCGATATCGCATCGTGAGACTTCCGGGCACCCGCGCAGGAGGGCTCATGCCCAGCCCGACGCCGACCACTCGGAAAAGCGACCTGCGTCACATCCTCACGGACGCTCGACGACAATGCCCTCCCGGCCCGCGCAAGCGGCCAGTGCCCTGATGTCACCCAGTACGCGACCAGTAGGTACGCGTGACCCACCGCATGGTGTGGTCCTCGACGGTGATGTGTTCCTTGATCCAGCGCAGGTGGCCGGCCTCGGTGATGCGGGCCAGAGACGTGCGCATCGCCTGCTGGCCGTAGCGCGGGTGCTCCGCCGCGAGGACCTTGTGGGCCATCGAGTGGCCGGTGTCGAGGTGGTCGATGAAGACGGCGACCTCGGCGTCATGGGGGAGCAGATGTGCGAAGTCGGCGCCCGCGTACGGGTCTTCGTCTGCAACAGCCCCGGCACGAGCGTGGCTTCGTATGACCAGAAGCTGATCGCCTCCCTCTCCCGCTCCATGAAGTCCTGTGCCCGCGCCGGGAACCTCTCGCGCTGCAAGTAGTCCTTCGCGGCACTCAACAAGCCCTCGGCTCGGCACAGCTCGTCGGCGACGTCGAGCACGCGCGGGGTCGGCATCCGGACCCCCTGCTCCATCGACTTGATGGTGTCCGGCGAGTAGTTGGCGGCCTCGGCGAGCTGTTCCCGGCTGATTTTCGCCTTGGTCCGCCGGCGCTTCAGCTGATTGCCGCTGTACCGCCAGGCAACAGGCGGCTGGGAATTGCACTGGCCCGACACGGCACCCGCCTCCGATCGATACACACCGGCGGGTAACCCCACGGTCGCTACCGAGCGTAGAGCGAGCTGCATCATCGTGTGACCATGGCGAGTGCGATTCCCCCCGAACGGGTCCCCCTCCTCGGCCACCGGCTGCATGTCACCGGCGTCCACTTCGACGCCGTACGCATCGAGGGCCTGCACGGGGGGCTGGTCGCCGATCATCTGATCGAGGCGACCGACGAGGACGCGGGGCCCATCGTGTGCGAGGCGGCACGGGGAAGGTGGGTGTACTTCCTGCTTCCGCCGGGAGCCGCGCAGCGGTACGACTGGCCGCTCGGAGTGCAGCGGCTCGGCGGTCGGGGCGACCGCACGGTCACCTACGTCGGCATCCCCGCGCTGGACGGCAACACCTGGCCGCTCCGCTGGTACAGCGCACCGACGGCAACCGCACCCCATGTCGAGCCCGAGGCACTGCTCCCCTTGCTCCGCGCCCCGGTCAGGCCGCACCCACCGTTCGATCGCGGTACTCGATCGTCACCGTGACCCTGGCCCCGAGTGCCTCCGCGTAGGCACGCATGGACTCCAGGTTGTGGATCTCTCCACGCTCGATCTGGGAGACCCTGGCCTGGGAGATTCCCACCGACGCAGCCACCTGCGCCTGCGTCAGCCCCTGCTCCTCGCGGATCTCCCGCAGATGGTGTCCCACCACGTAGGCTTCGGTCGCCGTGCGTGCGACCTGCTTGCGGGACTCCCACTCGGCGTCGGACACCTCGGGCTGGTTCTCCCGGATCCGGCGCTTGGCATCTGTCCAGCTGCTGTACCGGCTCATCAGGGCTTTCCCGTCCATTTCTGCCTCGTCTGCGGCGGCCAGGTATTCGTCATAGCGGGCCTCGGCGAGAGGGATCGATTCGCGGTACCAACCCTGCCAGCGGCCGAATTTGTCTCCTGCTACGAGAAGGATCGCCTCCCGTTTGGGGTCGAATACGAACAGGACCCGTACCTCGGTACCTCCTGAACTGCCCGGCCGCAGCTCTTTGAGGTTGTGGGTACGGCAGCCGAAAAGCCGGTCGACGAGCGGGCGCCCCAGTGCCGGCCCGTTGTCCGCAAGCATGTCAATCGCCGCTTCAACAAGGTCCGCCGACACCGGATCCTCCTCCGCCAGCTTGAGCAGCCACGACTCCACCGAGGGATGGAGGTTGATCTCCCGGTTCATGCTTCGCATCCGAGCATAGAACCCGGACCAACATAAGGGAATCGTTATATCCTCAGCTAAGCGAGTGAAACCGCTCGCTTGAAGCTGTGCGCAGCACGCGCCGTTACTTCACCGTGCGCATGCCCAGTGGGGTGCCGATTTCCTCGATCATGACCTTGCCCGCCTCGATCTCCAGGGTGTCGTCGCCGAGGCCCTGGTCGGTGTCGAGGCCGTCCAGGGCGGCGAGGGGCTGGTTGAGGCGGACGTGGGCCACTACGGATTGCAGGGCGCGCAGGGCTGCCGAGGCGGTGGAGCCCCAGTTGGAGAAGTAGGAGAACTGCCACCACCACAGGGCTTCCGTGGTGCGGCCCGCACGGTAGTGGACCATGCCGTGGCGGAGGTCGGTGATGACATCGGAGAGGTCGTCGGAGATCCGGGCCGGGACGGGCGCCTTGCGGGGCTCGTAGGGGTCGAAGACCTCGGAGTAGACGTCGATCGGCTCCAGGAGGCGGGCGAGGTTCTCGCGGAGTTCGTCCACGTCGCCCTCGGGGCCCGGGTCGGGCTCGTAGCGCTCGTCGGGGAGGATGTCCTCGTGCGCGCCCAGCCGGCCGCCGGCCAGCAGGAGCTGGGAGACCTCGAGCAGGAGGAAGGGGACCGCCGAGTCCGGCTCGTCGCCCTTGGCGACCTCCGTGACGGCGACCAGGAAGCTCTCGACCTGATCCGCGATCTGGACCGAGAAGTCGTCCGGATCCCGGTCGGTCGCGTGCAGCGTGGCATCAGACATCTAGGAGTCGTCTCCCCTCGAAGGCGCGGCCGAGGGTGACCTCGTCCGCGTATTCCAGGTCTCCGCCCACCGGAAGGCCACTGGCCAGGCGGGTGACCTTCAGGCCCATGGGCTTGATCATGCGGGCGAGGTACGTGGCCGTGGCCTCACCCTCCAGGTTCGGGTCGGTGGCCAGGATCAGCTCGGTGACCGTGCCGTCCGCCAGCCGGGCCAGCAGTTCCCGGATACGCAGGTCGTCGGGGCCCACCCCGTCGATCGGGCTGATCGCACCGCCCAGGACGTGGTAGCGGCCCCGGAACTCGCGCGTGCGCTCGACGGCCACGACGTCCTTGGGCTCCTCCACGACACAGATGACGGCGATGTCGCGGCGGGTGTCACGACAGATGTTGCACCGTTCCTCCTGCGCCACGTTGCCGCAGACGGCACAGAAGCGGACCTTCGCCTTCACTTCCATGAGGGCGTGGGCGAGACGCCGTACGTCCGTCGGCTCCGCCTGGAGGATGTGGAAGGCGATCCGCTGGGCGCTCTTGGGACCGACGCCGGGCAGCCGCCCCAGTTCGTCGATGAGGTCCTGTACCACGCCTTCGTACAACGGACTGCCGTCCTTCCTGGGGTTCCTTCAGTACGTACCGTAGAGGCCCGCGGCCCGTCTTAGAAAGGCAGACCGGGGATGCCGCCGCCGCCCAGACCCTGGGCCAGCGGGCCGAGCTTCTGCTGCTGGAGGTTCTGCGCGTTCTCGTTGGCCGCCTGGACGGCCGCGACGACGAGGTCCGCGAGGGTCTCGGTGTCCTCGGGGTCCACCGCCTTCGGGTCGATCTTCAGAGCGCGGAGCTCACCGGCGCCGGTGACGGTGGCCGTCACCAGACCGCCGCCCGCCTGGCCGTCGACCTCCATGTGCGCGAGTTCCTCCTGCGCCTGGGCCAGGTCCTGCTGCATCTTCTGGGCCTGCTGGAGCAGCTGCTGCATATTGGGCTGGCCACCACCGGGGATCACGATTCAGCTCCTTGGTCGGTCCGTCCGTACGGGACTTTTCCGTTCGGCACGAGCCTACGTGGTCCGGGCGGCCGTCGCCCCAGCACTCTTTCGAGTGAGTCACGGGTCGGGTCTTATACCTGATCACAGCCTCCTTTTGGGCGGAAGTGACGCCCGAACCCCCGACGCGGCCACCCGTTGGGCGGTAGGAAGGGAGCCGGCACGTCGGTTCACCATCCGTGTCAACATCCGTGTCAACGTCCGCGTCAACGTCCCTGTCCGGCGCCGGACAGGCGTCGGGCAGGGGGCTCAGGAGTCCAGTAGGGGTCGGGTCAGCACAGGGTCGGGCCCGGGATCAGGTTCCAAGGTCAGTAGGGAGTACCGGGTGGTTCAGCCGGAGATGCAGCCCGAGGGCCGTCCGCAGGACGGGTTCGGCGAGGGGGCGGCCGGGCTGCGGCCGGGCGATCTGGCCGGGCGGGTGTTCCCGCTAGGGGACTGGGGTGAACCCGCACCCCGGCTGGACGAGCTGTACCGGTGGGTGGAGCGCGGGGCGCTGGACACCGCCGCCTGGTATCTCGCGGACCGGGCCTGGAAGCGGCGGTGCGCGCGGGCGCTGCGTACGGGGGCTGCGGCGGGGGCGGCCACCGGGGCGGCACTGCCGCTGCTGGATCTGACCGGAGCGACCGACGGCATTGCCCCGTGGGGATATATGGCGCTGCTGCTCGCGGTCGTCTGTGCGGCCGCGGACCGGTTCTTCGGGGTCACGTCCGGCTGGATGCGGGACGTGGCGACCGCGCAGGCCGTACAGCGGCGGCTCCAGGCGTTCCAGTTCGACTGGGCGTCGGAGTGCGTCCGCGAGGTGCTGGGCCCGGCCGAGGGCACCGCGAGCGAGGCGACCGAGCGGTGCCTGTCGGTACTGCGGCGGTTCTCGGAGGACGTGAGCGAGCTGGTGCGGGTCGAGACGGCGGACTGGATGATGGACTTCCGTACGGGCGCGAGCGTGCCGCCGGGCATCCAGGGGGCGCCGGCGGGCACGGGCCGGCCCGAGTCGACCGGGCAGCCCCACGGCCGCTTCCCGTCCACGCCCGGGGCGACCCGCCCGAACATGCCCCGGCAGCGGCCGCCGGAGCCGAGGTGAGCGCTCCCCGGCGTGCCGGGGCTCAGAGTTCGGGGTCGGCGCAGAGGCGCTGGACTCCCGGGTTCAGGCACGGCAGATGCCCGTGGGTGTGGATCACGTCCTGACCGATGCCGCGGGTCAGGTACGTCAGGAAGCTCGACGCCAGGGAGTTCGACGGCGGCCGCCCGTAGGTGTAGGCGTACTCGATCTCGCGGAGCGGGTAGGAGTGGTCCCCCCCGTTCCAGGGCCTCGACGGACGGGGCGTTGCCGTCCAGGCTCAGCCGGTTCACGCCCTTCGCGCCGACGGCCCGGTTGAACTCGCTGTACCCGATCGAGCCGGAGAGGTCGGCGACGGTCCGCAGCACCAGTTCCGTCGAGTCGAGTTCGCAGCGGAGGACCGGTGCCGTGGGGTCGCCCTTGTGCCGGCAGTCGAGGGCCGAACAGCACTGTCAGGCCGTGGAGTTCGGGGCCCGTGTAGTCGTCGCGGTCGATGCTCCGCGAGCCGTCGTTCTCGATGCGGATCAGCACCAGGGTGGCATCGATCATGCCGGGTGCCTCGTCGAACAGGCCGAGCCGGCGATTGATTCGGCCGGACCGGGCGTCGTCGCCGATCGGGCTCTCCAACTGCACGCGGTACCCGATCCGTTTGCGGCGCGGTATCCGGCGTTCGTACCAGACCATGACGCCCGAGGCGGCGATGCCGAGCATCGCCGTCGCCACCGCCACCAGATTTTCCGCGCTCAGCCACTCGTCCACGACATCGCCCCCGCTGCCGCACGTGGGATCGGGTGGCCACCGTACGGCTGTACCAATGAGGCGGGCGAGCGTCGCGGGGCGAAGTTCGCCGAACGTTCAACAGCGGTCTGCGGGTGTGCCGTTGGTGTGCCTTGTCAGTCCCGCGTGTAGGTGAGCTGGTCGCCGTTGCCGGTGTTCACGCGTTGGAGGGTGCCGTCGGGCAGGAGGGTGATGTCGGTCGCGGCACCCGGGGTGCAGGCGCTGCGCGGCTGGCCGACCGTCACGGTGGTCGGGCCGATCTCCAGCCGTCCGCCGGAGCCCGGGGCACGGGTGAGGTCGCCCTCGAACACACAGTGGTAGGTGCCGTTCCCGGTGGGTCCGTCGGCGACGAGGGACATGACCGTGTCACCCGTCTCGCCCTGCTGGATGGTCAGCCTGCGGGTGTGCAGCCCGCTCGCGTTGTCGATGGTCGTCGACCAACTGCCGAGATATCCGGTCGGGATCGCCCCGTCGTCGGGCGGCTGCCCCGTCCCGGCGACGCCGTCCGTTCCGTCCGTTCCGTCCGTTCCGGTCGAGGACTTCCCGTCGGGCGAGGGGTTGGCGCCCTGGGACGTGCCGTCGGTCGGCGTGCCCGAGGGATTGCCGCCGGCGGTGTCGCTGTCGCCGTCGTTCATCAGCGCGTACACCGTGCCGCCCGCGGCGAGCGCGACGACCAGCGCGATCACGACGAGCAGCGCGGTGGAACGGTCGTTGCGCGGGGACTGCGCCGGGCCGTACGGCGGCGGATTCGTACCGAAGGGCGGCGGGCCGTAAGGAGGGGTGGCGCCGGCGACCCCGTAGCCGTTGTAGGGGTAGCCGTAGCCGGGGGACTGGGGGTGCGGCTGGGCGTGCTGCTGGGGGTGCGGCTGGGGATACTGCTGGGGATGGCCGTACGCGGCGGGACTCCGCCCGGCCGCCGGGGTGCCCGGGGCCGGGCCCGGGGGCGCGGTGGGGCCGTTCGGGCCGGCGACCAGGGTGGGCAGGTGGTTCACCGGCGCACCGTCACCCGGCGCGGGCGGGGCGGAGCCGTCTGCGGCGGGGGCGTGTTCGGGGGTGGCGGCGGGTGCGGGGCCGTCCGGCGCGGACAGCGGCGCCTGAGGGTCTTCCGCGTCCAGGAGCCGTACGGCGTGCCGGCCGAGCTGGGCGACCAGGGCGCCCGGCAGCCAGGGCTCACGGGAGCGGCCGTCGGCGACGGTTTCCTCGGCGCCGGTGCGCAGCAGGATCTGGTCGAGGGTGGGCCGCTGGGCGGGGTCCTTCCTGAGGCAGTCCTTCACGAGGTCGGCGAGGCCCTCGGGGACCCGGCCGAGATCGGGTTCCTCCTCGGCGATGCGGAACATCAGGGCGTGCACCCCGCTGTTGGCGGTGCCGAAGGGAAGCTCGCCGGTGGCGGCGTAGGCGAGCACCGAGCCGAGGCAGAAGACGTCGCAGGCGGGGGTGATGCGATCGCCGCGCACCTGCTCCGGTGCCATGAACCCGGGCGAGCCGACCAGCGCCCCGGTGCGGGTGAGGCCACCGTCGGTCACGGTCTCCAGGGCCCGCGCGATCCCGAAGTCGATGACGCGCGGCCCGTCGATGGTGACGAGCACGTTGGACGGCTTGAGGTCACGGTGCACGATGCCGGCGGCGTGGATGTCCTTCAGCGCGTGCGCGAGACCGACGGCGAGAGTGCGTACCGACCGCTCGGGCAGCGCGCCGTGATCGTGCCCGACGACCTGCTGGAGGCTGGGCCCGGCGACGTACCCGGTGGCGACCCAGGGCACCGGGGCCTCGGTGTCCGCGTCCAGTACCGGCGCGGTCCAGTCGCCGCCGACCTGCCGGGCGTTCTGCACCTCCTGGCGGAAGCGGGCCCGGAACTCCTCCTGCTGGGCCAGTTCCTCGCGCACCAGCTTGACGGCGACGGTGCGTCCCCGGTCGGAACGGGCGAGGTAGACCTCCCCCATGCCGCCGGCCCCGAGCCGCGCGAGCAGCCGGTACGCGCCGATTCTGCCGGGGTGCCGAGCACCCTGGCCCCCCATCGCGTCCCCCGGTCCGTGCTTCTCCATCGTTGCGCCGCCTTCCCCCGCCGTGAGCAACAGCCTGAGGATAAACCGGGCACGGTCCGGGGTGAGCTGGGCGTTGTCTACGGTTCCGTAACAGGCGGACCGAGGTCGTCGAGCACCGCGCACAGGCGTTCCAGTGTCTGGACCGCGTGTGCGAGTTCGGTTTCGCCGAACGCCTCCGCGAGCCGTTTCGCGAAGGCCGCGTGGCCGGGGCCGATCCCCGCGACGGCCGCGCGCCCCTGCTCGGTGGCGGCGAGGAGCTTGGCGCGGCGGTGCGCCGGGTTGGGCCGGTACTCGGCGAGACCGCGCTCGACCAGCAGGTCGGCGATGCGCTGCACGCTCTGCCGGGTGATGCCCATGACGCGGGCGATGCCGGAGACCGGCAGGGGTTCGCGGAGGACCGCGCCGAGCACCTGCCACCAGGCGGCGGTGAGTCCGGCGGGCCTGGCGAGTTCCTCGGCGACCGCGAGGAACTCGCCGTTCAGCCGGAAGGCGCCGAGCGCGCCGCGGCTGAGCAGGTCCTGCTGTTCCCGGCTCATCGGCCCAGGGCCTCCTCGAGTTCGGCGTACGCCTGGGGGTCGGAGTCGTGGAAGAGCCGGTACCAGGCGTCGGTCGCCGGTTCGTCGTAGGCGCCGAGCAGCCGGAAGACCTCGCGGGCGAAGGCGACGGGTTCGGTGGGTCCGGCGGTGACGAGTCGGCCGTCGGTGACGGCGTCGGCCTCGACGTACCGCGCGCCGCCGGCGTAACCGGTCGCGGCCAGGTAGAAGGAGGCGGCGCTGGTGTGCGCCCGCTCGTCGAGCAGGCCCTCCCGGGCGATTCCGGCGGTGGCGCCGCAGATGGCGGCGACGGGCACACCGGCGTCGAGGAACGCTCGGGCGGTACGGGCGAAGGGGGCGAGGTCGTCGCCCTCGTCCCAGAGGCCCGCGCCGGGGAGGATCAGCAGCGCACTGTCCTCGGGCCGCAGCTCGTCGAGGGCGAGGCCGGGCAGCACGCGCAGCCCTCCGACGCTGGTGACGGACGCCCCGGTGGGGGCGACGGTACGGACCTCGTATCCGGCGAGGGCGAGGTGCGCGGTGGCGTGACCGGTCTCCCAGTCGGCGAAGGTGTCGTAGACGGCGAGATGGACGGGCTTGCGGGTCATGACCGTTCCCTGGGGTGCGCCGATGAATGCCGACGAGTATCGATGAATACCGATTGGATGCAGTGGACGGAGGACGAAGAACGGAGGGGCCTCCACCTCCATTGACAGCACGCTGACATACGTGCAGCACGCTGTCAAAGAAGGGGAGGAACGACCTACGCTCGGCCGTATGACTGCACAGCCGAACCCCGAGGCCGGGGCCGCCGTGAAGGCCGCCGACCGTGCCCACGTCTTCCATTCCTGGTCCGCGCAGGAGCTGATCGACCCGCTCGCCGTCGCCGGGGCGGAGGGGTCGTACTTCTGGGACTACGAAGGCCGGCGCTACCTCGACTTCACCAGTGGGCTCGTCTTCACCAACGTCGGCTACCAGCACCCCAAGGTCGTCGCCGCGATCCAGGAGCAGGCCGGTCGGATGACGACGTTCGCGCCCGCGTTCGCCGTCGAGGCGCGGTCGGAGGCGGCACGGCTGATCGCCGAGCGGACGCCGGGTGACCTGGACAAGGTCTTCTTCACCAACGGGGGCGCGGACGCCGTCGAGCACGCCGTCCGGATGGCGCGGTTGCACACCGGGCGGCCCAAGGTGCTCTCCGCGTACCGCTCGTACCACGGCGGCACCCAGCAGGCCGTGAATCTCACCGGCGACCCGCGCCGCTGGGCCTCCGACAGCGGCACGGCCGGGGTCGTGCACTTCTGGGCGCCCTTCCTGTACCGCTCCCGCTTCTACGCGGAGACTCAGGAGCAGGAGTGCGCGCGGGCGCTGGAGCACCTGGAGACGACGATCGCCTTCGAGGGGCCGTCGACGATCGCGGCGATCATCCTGGAGACCATTCCGGGGACGGCGGGCATCATGCCGCCGCCGCCCGGTTATCTCGCCGGGGTGCGGGAGCTGTGCGACAAGTACGGGATCGTCTTCGTCCTGGACGAGGTGATGGCCGGGTTCGGCCGGACCGGGACATGGTTCGCGGCGGACCTGTACGACGTCGTGCCGGACCTGATGACCTTCGCGAAGGGCGTGAACTCCGGGTACGTGCCGCTCGGCGGCGTCGCGATCTCCGGTGCGATCGCCCAGACGTTCGCGAAGCGGCCCTATCCGGGCGGGCTCACCTACTCCGGGCATCCGCTGGCCTGCGCCGCCGCCGTCGCGACGATCAACGCCATGACCGAGGAAGGCATCGTCGAGAACGCGGCACGGCTCGGCGCGTCCGTCGTCGGACCGGCGCTGCACGAACTGGCGGAGCGGCACCCCAGCGTGGGCGAGGTCCGCGGGGTCGGCATGTTCTGGGCGCTGGAACTGGTGCGGAACCGGGAGACCCGGGAGCCGCTGGTCCCCTACAACGCGGCCGGTGAGGCGGGCGCCCCGATGGCCGCCTTCGCCGCCGCCGCGAAGGCGGACGGGCTGTGGCCCTTCGTGAACATGAACCGCACCCACGTCGTCCCGCCGTGCAACGTGAGCGAGGCCGAGCTGAAGGAGGGGCTGGCCGCGCTGGACTCGGCGCTGTCGGCGGCGGACGAGTTCGTGGACCGGCAGTGAGGACGTGACCTGAAGACTCGAACAGGCACAGGTCACTCGAACACATAAGGTGGCGTGACCGTGGACGGACGCGTGCGCCGGATGCATGCGGCCGGCTCGTGGGAAACACGCACCGCACGCACCACACGCGCGCGTTGCACGGTCACGCCACTCGAACGCAAAAGGGAGAAGCCCGACCATGCCCGGCATCAGCGGCAACGGCGCGGTGACGCGCAGCACGCTGCGGCAGCAGATCGCCGACGCGCTCCGTGAGGAGGTGCTGGCCGGGCGGATGGAGCCGGGGCAGGAGTTCACCGTCAAGGAGATCGCCGACCAGTACGGGGTGTCCGCGACCCCCGTACGGGAGGCGCTGGTCGACCTGTCGGCGCAGGGGCTGCTCGACGCCGACCAGCACCGGGGATTCCGGGTGCACGAATACTCCGTCGACGACTTCCGCGGCATGATCGAGGCCCGCATGCTGGTGATCGACGGGATGTTCCACGCCCTGACCGACGCCAACGGCCGTCTGGCCCACATCCGGCCCGAGGAGCCCCGGGTCGCCGCCGCGCTCGCCGGGGTCCGGCGGCGTGGCGAGGAGGCCCAGCGTTCGGCCCTCGCCGGGGAACTCACCGTGCTGATCGGCTACGACCTGCGCTTCTGGCGCGAGTTCGGAGCCCTGTTCGGCAACCCCTTCCTCACCGCCTTCCTGCACCGGCTCCGCGTCCAGACCTGGGTCTGCGTGGTCCAGCATCTGCGGCGACTGCCCGATCTGCGGGGGCAGCTGTGGTCCGATCACACCGATCTGGTCGACGCGCTGGTGCGCCGTGACATCGATTCCGCCCGTGCGGTCGTCGCGTCGTACAACGCCCACTCCCTGGCCCTCGTCGAACGGCTCCCCGCGGACTGAACGGCCCGGAGGGAAGGCGAAGTGGAGCCCGGGGGCCGGGCCCCGCGTCGTCTGTGTTCGTATGGGTAGAGGATCTGCGCGAGGGGTGCCACCCTCGTGCCCCGCCGGTACCCTTCCCTGACCTCCGTACTGGATGTACCGGACGTACCGGATGCGGTGGACGCGCTATACGAGGAGTTCTCTTTGGCCTGTGACCTGTGGCTGGTACCGCTCGTCGACGTGTTGTGCCATACCCCCGACAATCCGTTCGCCGAGGAAATCGCGCAGTACAACGAGGTGCTGGCCGAGGCCGGGCTGCCGCCGGTGCCGGTGTACCAGTACATGCCGGGACTGTCCGGCGAGGTCGCCCCGGTCGCGGGCTTCGACTACGACGCGCTGCACTTCCTGCGGCGCACGTATCTGCTCCAGGTGTGCGGACTGCCGGTCACCCCGGTGGGCGAGCTGGGCGGCGACTACGAGCAGTTGCTGGAGATGTTCGAGTCGACGGCCCAGCAGTCGCACCTGGTCTGGCACTACGACCACGCCGGGGCCTACGTCCCCGTGGACTTCCCGCACCCGCTCTCCAGCGACGAACTCCTCGCCGGCGGCGGCCCGCTGGGCTCCTCCCACGCACTGCTGCGGGAACTGGAAGTCGTCGCCCCGGCCCTCGGCATCGACCCGGCGAACCCGCCGGCCGCGCCCGAGCCCCCGCAGGGGCCGACCGAGCTGGAGGAGCCCGCCGTCCCGGCACCGTACGACCCCAGCCCCTTCGCCCGCGAACGCCACGTCTGGCTCGGCCTGCACGCGGCGGCCACCCGCAGCCTGGCCCAGGGCTCGATGATCGTCTTCAGCTGAGGCTCACCGCAGCGGGGAGAGTCCCTCCCCGTCGACACGCGCGCCGAATCTCGACATGTGCCCGATATCCGTGTCGCCCTCCGGTCGCACGGTTGCCGGCCTCCGCTGCCGCCGGGCGGAAGGCCGGACGGAGGACCGGGCGGAAAGCCGGACGGAAGGCCGGACGGCAGCGGTCGTCGGCGCAGAGGATCGGTCAACGCTGCCGTGGCAGCCTGATGGCGCGGACGAGGGGGCATGTCCGCATACTGGTCCGGATCGGCGGTCGGAACATGACGTCCGTTCGGCCAGTCCGGTGCGGGCCGGGACAGAGGGACCGCATGGCCGAGCCGCTACTCGACTCCGTCACGCAGGAGTGCTCCCGCGGTGGAGGCACCCGCGAAGTCGAGCTCGACGATTTCGACGGCGGGCAGCGCCCCGACGCGCCCCGCCAGTCCCTGGCGCAGACCGTCAGCGGCGGAGAATGCCTGGAAGCCGCCATCCCGTCCGGCGCGGAGGCCATACGCATCCGGGACTCCAAGGTCGCCGGTGGAGCCGTGGTCACCGTCTCTCGCGAGGCCTGGTCCGCCTTCCTGACCGTCCGGGAGACACTGCTCTCCAAAAAACTGTGACACTTTCGGGGAAACCGACACACTTTTCCCTGACAACCACCCTCCCCCGGCGCCACCCTGCCCGGTATGAACGGTTTCTCCTCCCTCTACGCGCCGCCGGGAATGGGCACCGTGTACCGCGCGGCGCTGGACGCTCTGGCCCAGTACGGCCCGCGGCGCACCGGCGTGACACACATCGCGCGCCTGGCCGACACCAACCGGCCGTTCATCTACCGGAACTGGCCCAGTGCCCAGGCGCTCGTCCGGGCCGCGACACTGCGGGAACTGGAACGTGTGCTGGACGTCGCCCGTGACGCGCCCGGACCGCTGCCGCCGCCCCGCTGTCACGCGGTCCGCGTCGTCGTGCGCGCGGCCCGGATACTGCGGGAGCACCCTGTCGTCGCCACCATGGCCCGGACCGAACCCGCCCTGACGCACACCGCCGTGCTGCGACTGAGCACGGTGTGGCACGACACGGCCTGGCACTGGCTCAGCAAACACGTGACCGGCCATCTGCCGCCCGGCGCCGCGCAGGACACGGCCACGCTCGCCGTCCTCACCACGGCTCTGCCCTATGCGCTGACACCGCCCGGGCTCCCCGCGGTCCCCGCCGAACGTGCCGCGGTCGACGAACGGCTGAGCACGGCCCTGCACCTCTGCCTCGAAGCCTCCGTACCCTGCCCCGACTGCCCCGACCGCACCGACCGCACCGACCGCGAATTCCCCGGCCCGAGCACGTAAAACGCCCCAGCGACCGCAAGGGGCACCGGGACGCTTCACGTACCGCTCGGACTGAAGATCGGACTACAGGAACGAGTTGATCTCGATCGTCTCGTCGCGGCCCGGGCCCACGCCGATCGCGGAGATCGGGGCGCCGGACATCTCCTCCAGGGCCTTGACGTACGCCTGGGCGTTCTTCGGCAGGTCGGAGAAGGACTTCGCGCCGGTGATGTCCTCGGACCAGCCGGGGAGCATCTCGTAGACCGGCTTCGCGTGGTGGAAGTCCGACTGGGAGTACGGGAGCTCCTCGACGCGCTTGCCGTCGATCTCGTAGGCCACGCAGACCGGGATCTGCTCCCAGCCGGTGAGGACGTCGAGCTTGGTGAGGAAGAAGTCGGTCAGGCCGTTCACGCGGGTCGCGTAGCGGGCGATGACCGCGTCGAACCAGCCGCAGCGGCGGTCGCGGCCGGTCGTGACGCCCCGCTCGCCGCCGATGCGGCGCAGCGCCTCGCCGTCCTCGTCGAAGAGTTCCGTCGGGAAGGGGCCGGCGCCGACGCGGGTCGTGTACGCCTTGAGGATGCCGATGACCCGGGTGATCTTCGTCGGGCCCACGCCGGAGCCCGTGCAGGCGCCGCCCGCGGTCGGGTTCGACGAGGTGACGAAGGGGTACGTGCCGTGGTCGATGTCGAGCAGGGTGCCCTGGCCGCCCTCGAAGAGGACCACCTTGTCCTGCTCCAGCGCCTGGTTGAGGACCAACACGGTGTCGGTGACGTAAGGGCGCAGCTTCTCGGCGTAGCCCAGCAGTTCCTCGACCACCTGGCCCGTGGCGATCGCGCGCCGGTTGTAGAGCTTGGTGAGCATCTGGTTCTTGGCGTCGAGGGCCGCCTCGACCTTCTGGGTGAGGATCGACTCGTCGTACAGGTCCTGGACCCGGATGCCGACGCGGTTGATCTTGTCGGCGTAGGTCGGACCGATACCGCGGCCGGTGGTGCCGATCTTGCGCTTGCCGAGGAAGCGCTCCGTCACCTTGTCCACCGTCACGTTGTACGGCGTGATGATGTGTGCGTTGCCGCTGATCAGGAGCTTCGACGTGTCGACGCCGCGCTCGTTCAGCCCGCTCAGCTCGGAGAACAGGACAGAGGGGTCGACGACGACGCCGTTGCCGATGACGGGAGTGCAACCGGGAGACAGGATTCCGGAAGGGAGCAGGTGGAGGGCGTACTTCTGGTCGCCCACGACCACCGTGTGGCCGGCGTTGTTACCGCCTTGGTAACGCACCACGTAGTCGACGGATCCGCCGAGCAGGTCCGTCGCCTTTCCCTTGCCTTCGTCACCCCACTGAGCACCGAGCAGCACAAGTGCGGGCACGCGCGTACACCCCTTCCGGGCGGGGCATGTCCAGGGTCAGGGGCGTACGCGGAGGATCTCCGCCGCGCACACACAGCGACCACCGTTGGCCGCCAACCGTCGGACCGGATGCCCCGGAATAGACGAAGCCCCTGCGCAACAGCGCAAGGGGCTCTTGCACAAAGATGCTACCCGAGGAAGCGAGGCATGGCCGAGGTGGCGACTTCTCCGACGTCCGATCAGCTCCTGGTGGTCATCGATCCGGTCGCCCGCCGCTGGGACGGCGAGTCCGTGCGTATCGCGAAAGACGTGCTCAGTGCGGGTGCGACGACGAAGATGTGCCTGCCGGACGGGCCGGAGGAATTCGCCCGCGCGCTCGCTCGGCGGGGCTCCCGGCGCCCGGTGCTGGTCGGCGACGACCGGGCCCTGATGCGGGCGGTGGGGCTGCTGCACCGGCAGCGGGAGCTGACCGGCTGCGCGCTGTCCCTGGTGCCGGTGGGGGACGCGCTGTCACTCGCCCGGTCGCTGGGGGTGCCCACGGGGGCGGTGGCCGCGGCGCGCGCCGTGCTGGACGGCGCCGAGCGGCGGATGAATCTGCTGGTGGACGACAGCGACGGCGTAGTGCTCGGCGCGGTACGGATTCCGCCGGCCGGTGCCGCTCAGGTGCGGGAGGAGGCCGCCGAAGAGACCGAGGACACCGACGGGGACCCCGGGGCGGGGCAGCATCCGTGGCTGCGGACCTGCCAGTCCCTGGTACGGACCCTGGTGCCGGTCAGACCACCCCGGGTCGCCTCCGCCCCCGGGGGCGGGCCGGCCCGGCTGCGGGTGGAGGTCGACGGGAAGACGCTCGTCGACCTCCACCAGCCGGTGGAAGCCGTCTCCGTCGTCCCCGGCCCCGGCGGGATCGCCCGGGTCGAGGTGCGGCCGGTGTCCATCGGCGCGAAGGCGTCACCGCTGCTGGCCGAGGGGCACACGGTGACGGTGTCGGGAGCACACTTCCGCTACCGCGCGGACGCCCTGGTGTCCGGGCCGGTGGGCACCCGGACGTGGGTGGCCCGGGAGGACGCCTGGGGGCTGACGCTGCCGGTGTGAGCCGCAGTGCCGCGTGACCGAGCAGGCGAAGTGGAAGTCGAGGTGGTCCTCGATCCTGGCCTTGGCCGGGGTGGAGCGGTCGGGTGCGGCGAACAGGCCGGGGCCGATCACCTCGGCGCCGGCGCCGGTGCCGGGTGGCGGGCCGGAGCCGCCTGAGGAGCCGGTTCGCCGGACGGGCCCTGGGTCAGTCGCGGCCGAAGGTCTCGTCCCGGTGGACCCGCCACCGCTTCATGATCGTCTCGATCTCCTTCTCGACGAACTCGAAGAAGGCCAGCGTCTCCCTCAGCCTGAGGCCCGCCGGGGTGTCGGGGCCCACGCTGGCGACGCCCTCGCGCAGTGCGTCCTGCCAGCGCCGGATGGCGGCCTCGCGGCTGGTGAGGGCCTCGTACCACTGGTCGCCGTGCACCCGGTACCGCTCGCGGCGCGAGCCGGGTTCCCGCTCGCGGGAGACCAGGTGCTGCTGGTCCAGGTAGCGCACCGCCCCGGAGACCGCGGCGGGCGAGATCCGCAGCGTCTCCCCCAGTTCGGCGGAGGTGCCGGCCCCGGTGTCCGAGACCAGCAGAGCCGCGAAGACCCTGGCCGGCATGCGCGGCATTCCGGCCGCCACCAGCTGCGCGGCGAAGTGCTCGACGAACCGGGAGACTCCTCCGGGGTCCCGCTCCGGCCGCCCCGTTTCTTCGGTCATGACCCGCTCATCTCTCGTCCCGGCCTGTACGTGTCCTGGCGCCCCGCTCAGCGCGTCCGTGACATATCCGCTGCTCACGTGAGGCCGGGGCAGTCTAGTCCGACATTCATACACTTCATTAACTTCACAAATTTGTGAAACCAACGTACGTTCCGAAGCATGACGAAGGCCATCACCGTGTCCGGACTCCACAAGTCGTTCGGTCGCACGCACGCGCTCGACGGCCTCGACCTGGAGGTCGAGACCGGCGAGGTCCACGGTTTCCTGGGCCCGAACGGCGCCGGGAAGTCCACAGCCCTCCGCGTCATGCTCGGTCTGCTGCGTGCCGACTCGGGCACCGTCCAGGTGCTCGGCCGCGATCCGTGGGCGGACGCCGTGGAGCTCCATCGCCGCCTCGCCTATGTCCCCGGCGACGTCGAGCTGTGGCCGGGCCTCACCGGCGGCGAGGCCATCGACCTGCTGGCGCGGCTGCGCGGCGGCCTGGACAGGAGGCGGCGCGCCGAGTTCATCGAGCGCTTCGACCTGGACCCCACCAAGAAGGGCCGCGCCTACTCCAAGGGCAACCGGCAGAAGGTCGCCATCGTCGCCGCGCTCGCCTCCGACGCCGAGCTGCTGCTGCTCGACGAGCCGACCGCGGGACTGGACCCGCTCATGGAGGTCGTCTTCCAGGACGTCATCGGCGAGGCCAAGGCGGCCGGCAGGACCGTCCTGCTCTCCAGTCACATCCTGGCCCAGGTGGAGAAGCTCGCCGACCGCGTGAGCATCATCCGGCTGGGGCGCACCGTCCAGTCCGGCACCCTCGGCGAGCTGCGCCACCTGACCCGCACCACCATCGAGGCGGAGACCGAGCGGCCGGTCACCGGCCTCGGCGAACTGCCCGGCATCCACGGCCTTCAGACCCTCGACGAGGCCACCGGCCGGGTTCGTTTCGCCGTCGACGGCGGCCAGGTCGACGGAGCGGTCCGCAAGCTCACCGAGTTCGGCATCCGCAGTCTCATCAGCCACCCGCCGACCCTGGAGGAGCTGATGCTCCGCCACTACGGCAGCGAGCTCGCCGCCAACGGGCACGGTACGAAGGGAGACCCGCGATGACCACCGCGACCGCCGTCCCCAAGGCGCCGGCACCGGCCGGGCCGGTCGCGGGTGGCAACGCGCTGGCCGGGACCCGGACGCTGATCCGCTTCGCCCTGCGCCGGGACCGGATCCGGCTCCCGGTGTGGGTCCTGGCCCTGTTCCTCGGCACGCTCGCCACGGCGGGCAACTTCAAGGCGCTGTACAGCGACCCGAAGGACCGGGCGAACGCCGTCAGGAGCATGGACAGCCCGGCCGGCCTCGCCATGTCCGGCCCCCGCCACTACCTCGACGACTACACCTTCGGCTCCATGCTGGGCCACCAGATGCTCGGCTTCATGGCCGTCCTCGTCGGCCTCATGAGCGTGCTGGTCATCACCCGGCACACCCGCGCCGAGGAGGAGACCGGCCGCGCCGAGCTGGTGCGCTCGACCGTCGTGGGCCGCCACGCCCACCTCGCCGCCGCCCTGTCCGTCGCGGTCCTGGCCAACCTCGCCCTGGCGCTGCTGCTGGCCTTCGGCCTGGCCGGTATGGGGCTCGAGGACGGCGGCGGCACGGCAGGCTCGCTGCTCTACGGTTTCGACCACGCCGCCGTCGGCCTCGTCTTCGCCGCCGTCGCCGCGGTCACCGTCCAGTTCACCGCGCACGCGCGCGGCGCGTCCGGCATGGCGCTCGCGGTCATCGGCGTCGCCTACGTGCTGCGTGCCGCCGGCGACAGCGGTGAGAACGGCGCCCTGTCCTGGCTGTCCCCGATCGGCTGGGTGCAGCGCAGCTACCCGTACGTCGACAACCGCTGGTGGCCGCTGCTGCTCTGCCTGGTGTTCGCGGTGGTGTGCGCGGCGGCGGGTTTCGTGCTCTCCACCCGGCGGGACGTGGGCGCGGGCCTGCGTCCGGAGAAGCTGGGCAGCCCCACGGCCTCCGACGCGCTCACCACACCGCTCGGCTTCGCCCTGCGACTGCACCGCGGCATGCTGATCGCCTTCGGCGCGGGCCTGTTCCTGATGGGCGCGATGTACGGATCGATCCTCGGGGACGTCGAGGACATGCTGAAGGGCATCGACGAGATCCAGGAGGCCCTGGCCCGCATCGGCGGGGCCGGCATCGCCGAGTCGTTCGCCTCCATGGTCATGGTCGTCCTCACGGTCGTGGCGGCGGTGTACGTCGTCATGGCGGCCCTGCGACCCCGCTCGGAGGAGATGGCGGGCCGCGCCGAACCCCTTCTCGCCACCGGCCTCTCGCGCGCCCGTTGGGTCGGCGGCCACCTGGCCGTGGCCATGGGCGGCGGTACGTTCGTGCTGCTGCTGGCCGGGCTCGGCTTCGGCATCGCGGGCGCGGCCTCGACGGGTGACGCCGGGCTGGTGCCGGACCTGGTGGGTGCGGCCCTCGCGTACGCGCCCGCCCTGTGGGTCACGGTCGGCGTGGCCGTGGTGCTCTTCGGCTGGTTCCCGCGGGCCAGCCAGGCGGCCTGGATCGTGCCGGTGTACGCCTTCGTGGTCGGCTACCTCGGCCAGATCCTCCAGTTCCCGGACTGGATGAACAACCTCTCCCCGTTCGGCCATGTCCCCCGGCTCCCCGCCGCGGACATGAACTGGACCCCGCTGCTCCTGCTGTCCCTCGTCGCCGCCGGTCTGGTGTGGCTGGGCCTGGCGGGCTTCCAGCGGCGGGACCTGGAGACGAAGTGACCGTGCCGGAGCCCTGCCCGCGGGACGCGCCCTCGGCGGGACGCGCCCTCGGCGGGCCGAGGCGGCTCCGGCCGGCCGGTCAGACCTCGACCGCCAGCCCCTCCATCCCCCTGATCACGAAGTTCGGCTTCCGCTTCGGCTCCTCCGCCAAGCGCAGCGTCGGAGCCTGCTTCAGCAACGCCCTCATGGACGCCGCGAGTTCGATACGGGCCAGGGGTGCCCCGATGCAGTAGTGGATGCCGGCGCTGAAGGAGATGTGCGGGTTGTCCGCGCGGGTGAGGTCCAGGCGGGCGGGGTCGGTGAAGACGGCCGGGTCGTGGTTGGCGGAGCCGAAGAGCATGGCGATCTCCGCGCCCCGGGGGATCACCGTCCCGTCGATCTCGATGTCGTCCAGGACCCAGCGTTCGAAGAGCTGGAGCGGGGTGTCGTAGCGCATCAGCTCCTCCACGGCGGAAGGGACCAGGGAGTGGTCCGCGCGGAGGGCGGCCAGCTGGCCGGGGTTCTGGAACAGCGCCGCCCAGCCGTTGACCGTGGAGTTCACCGTCGCCTCGTGGCCCGCGTTCAGAAGGAGGACGCAGGTCGAGATCATCTCCTGCTCGGTGAGACGGTCGTCGTCCTCGTCGTGGGCCGCGATCAGGCCCGAGATCAGGTCGTCGCCGGGCTTCGCGCGACGCTCGGCGATCAGCTCCCGGAGATACTCCGAGAACTCGACCGAGGCCCGGACGGCCTTCGTCGCCGACTCCCCCGACGGCTTCAGCTCGTACATCCCGCAGATGTCCGCCGACCAGGGCCGCAGCGGGGCCCGGTCCGCCTCGGGGATGCCCAGCATCTCGGCGATCACCGCGACCGGGAGCGGTTCGGCGACGTCCCGCAGCAGGTCGCCGCCGCCCGCGTCGACCAGCGCGGACACCAGGTCCGCCGCGAGCCCCTCGACATACGGCTTCAGGCGTTCCACCGTGCGCGGGGTGAACGCCTTCGACACCAGGCGCCGGATGCGGGTGTGGTCCGGCGGCTCGAGGTCGAGCATGCCGTGGTCGTTGAGGGTGTGGAACGGCTCGTGCTCGGGCGGCGGGGCGGTCCGGCCGAACTCCTCGTGGGTGAAGCGGTGCTGGTACGTCCGTCCCAGGCGCCTCTCGCGCAGCAGCGCGGAGACGTCCGCGTGGTGCGGAACCAGCCACTGGTGCGTCGGCTCGAACCAGTGCACCCGGCCCCGTTCGCGCAGTTCGGCGTAGGCGGGGTACGGGTCGGCGAGGAACGCCGGGTCCCACGGGTCGAACGCAAGGTCGGATTCAGCCGTCATGGACGGACCATAGGACGTCGACCGGGTCCGTGCCCAGAGCCCTCATCAAAAGCGGCTTTCCCGACGGTGGCAGGAAGGGCCGGCAAGGGCTGCCCCTTGCGACCTGCGGAGCGAGACCGGTCAGTGCCTCGCACAGCACCTTGGCCGGATGCGTACCCGCGCTCATGGCGTCTGCCGTGCGAGGCGGCAGACTCTGGCCATGTCCATCAGACGATCAGTCGCGGCAGCCACGGTCTCCCTCGTCGCGGTCGCTGTGGCCGCGTGTGGAACCCAGCGGGGCGAGCAGACGCAGTCGGCGAGTCCGCCGCCTTCCGTGACGCCCCGACCGACGTGCGCGGAGCCCGTCGAGGTGCCTTCGGATCTGCGGTCATCTCCCGTTCCGAGCGTGACCGGCACATCCCAGAAGGAGAACGGGGAGAACGGGGACCAGGCTCCCCACTATGCCGAGAACCACGCCTACCGCACGCAAGCATCCATGACGGCGGACGAGCGTGCCTGGGGGGAGGCGTCGGCGAAGCTCATCCTCAAAGAGCTGGAGAAGGTCCGGCAAGAAGGCGGTGCCGGTGAATACGGCGCCTTCGGCGAGGAGCGGATCGCGGCGGCGCTGAGCCGTCTCGGCTGCGGTGAGGAGCACGGCGTGTATGTCGGGCCCGGGTTCTACAGCGTCCACACGGGAGTCGCGTGCGTGTCCGGTCGCGTGGCGGAGGACGAGTTGACCAGCGAGGTGCACGGCGCCTACATCGAGCCCCAGCCGGGGACGGGCCCCTGCGTCAGGAACCAGGGAGGCCACTGAACGCCCTTGGTCACGCCCCGGCCCGAGCGTTTCGCTTCACGTGCTCGACGAAGGCCGCGAAGGAGAGGGCGGGAACGGAGAGGACGGCGCGGGTGGGGGCCTTGGAGTCGCGGATGGCTATTCGGGGGTGCGACTCCGCGATCTCTACGCAGGTGTCGCCGTCGCCGCCGCTTGAATAGGTGGACTTCCGCCAGTTCAGGGCCGCCGTCATCGTGTGCCTCACACTTCCTTCGCCAACCGGTGGATGACATCTCGCGACGCCACAGGGTCCAGCGCCGCGCTCTCCACCTTACGGAACAACGTACGAAGCCATTTCAGTTGAGCCTGTGCATCGCAGAAGGCTGCGCCCGTGGGCGAATCACGAAGCCCGGTGTCCAGTTGGGGCACCCCTCACCTCACCGAACGGAGTCGGCGCATGCCCGAAAACGAGTCCTGGGAGTACTCCCTGTACATCCCGAACGATCCGCGCGCCGTGACCATCAGTCGCCGCACCCTCCGCCTGATCCTCACGATGCACGGCCTGATCCGCCTGGTCGACGTCGCCGAACTGCTGGCGGCGGAGCTGATCACCAACGCCGTGACGCACACCAAGGGGCCCGCCGCGCTGCGGGTGCGCTGGTCGGCCGGCGTGCTGCGGATCGGCGCGTGGGACGCGAACCCTGAACCGCCGGACGCTTCCACGGAGTTGAACGGCAGCGCCACCGATGAGGGCGGCCGAGGACTTTCCCTGGCCAGGGCCTGCTCCGACCTGTGGGGCTGGCAGCCGCTCTCCAGGTTCGGCAACCGGGGCAAGTACGTGTGGTGCGAACTCGCCGGTCAGCCAGGTCAGCCCGGTCAGCCCGGTGTCACCAGCCGGGCCTCGTAGGCGAAGACTGCTGCCTGGGTGCGGTCGCGGAGGCCCAACTTCACCAGGATGCGGCTCACATGCGTCTTGATCGTCGACTCGGCGACCACCAGCCGCCCGGCGATCTCCGCGTTCGACAGACCCTGCGCGATGAGCACCAGGACCTCCGTCTCGCGTTCGGTCAGATCGCCGTACGCCGCCTGGGCGGACGGCATCGGGCGCGGGGCCTCGGACAGCTTGGAGAACTCGACGATCAGCCGTTTGGTCACCGTGGGGGCGAGCAGCGCCTCTCCGGACGCGACGATCCTTACCCCGTCGGCGAGTTGGCGGGCGGAGGCGTCCTTGAGGAGGAAGCCGGAGGCGCCCGCGCGCAGCGCCTGGTAGACGTACTCGTCGAGGTCGAAGGTGGTCAGCACCAGCACCTTCGCGGCGCCGTCGGCGGCGACGATCTCGCGGGTCGCCTCGATGCCGTTCAGCTCGGGCATGCGGATGTCCATCAGCACGACGTCGGGGGCGAGTTCACGGACCCGCTCCACCGCCTGCCGGCCGTTGACGGCCTCGCCGACGACCTCGATGCCCGGCATCGCGTTCAGCAGGACCGAGAAGCCCTCGCGCACCATCATCTGGTCGTCCGCGATGAGGACGCGGATGGTGCCCCCGTCGCCGGCCCCGGCTCGGCCCGCCGCGCTCATGCCACTTGCCCCGCTCATGCCGCCCGCCCCGCTCATGCCTCGTCCTTGTCCGCCGCGTCGACCGGCAGGAACACCGCGATCTCGTATCCCCCGTCGTCGGCCGGGCCCGCCGTCATCTCGCCGTTCAGCATGGTGACCCGCTCGCGCATGCCGGTGATGCCGTGACCGGCGCCGGGCGAGGGTTTGATCAGGTTCGGTTGGGGCGCCGGGCCGTTGACGACGCGCAGGCCGAGGCCACCGAGGACGTACCCGATCTCGACCCGGGCGCTCGCGCCCGGCGCGTGCCGCAGGCTGTTGCTCAGCGCCTCCTGCACGATCCGGTACGCCGACAGCTCCACGCCCTGGGGCAGCTCGCGCACCGCCCCGGTCACCACCTTCTCCACGTCCAGACCGGTGTCCCGCACGTTGGCCAGCAGGGCGTCCAGGTCGGCGAGGGTGGGCTGCGGGGCGTCGGGGGCCTCGTAGTCCTCGGCGCGGACCACGCCGAGGACCCGGCGCAGCTCGGTGAGGGCGGCCACCGCGTTCTCGCGGATGGTGGCGAAGGCGCGCTCCAGCTCGGGCGGCGGGTTCTCCACCCGGTAGGGCGCGGCCTCGGCCTGGATGGCGACGACCGACATGTGGTGGGCGACCACGTCGTGCAGCTCGCGGGCGATGGTGGTGCGCTCCTCGAGGAGCGTGCGCCGGGAGCGTTCGTGCGCGGTGACCGTCTGCTGGGCGGTCACCTCCTCCTCGGCTGTCCGCCGGATGTGCCACACGGCCACGCACAGCAGGATCAACGCCGAGAGGACCAGCATGGGGCCGGTGTTGATGCCGTGGTAATACGGATCGACAGGGCCGATCAGGATTTTGGCCGACATGCCGTACAGCGCCGTGAGCACCCACATCCAGGCGGCCGTACGGGGCCTGGTCCGCAGCGCGACGACGGTCAGCACCGTGAGGTGGCAGACGAAGGAGCCGGCCGGCCACGGCCAGTAGTCCCCGATGTCGCCGAACAGGGTGGAGACGACGGTCGCCCCCATGGACATCCAGAACGCGCCGACCGGCCGGACGAGGGTCATCAGGACCGGGATCCCGGCGAGCAGATCGAGGATCACACCGAAGGAGCCGTCGGAGACTCCGAACGCCAGGTCGGAGACTCCGAACGCCAGGAAGGAGATCGCGACGATCAGGGCGTGCGGTGCCCAGCCCGCGTACTCCCGCAGGCGGCCGGGCAGCAGCCGCACCAGGCGGCCGTTCGTCTCGCGGCGCGGGAGCGGCCGATAGTCGAACGCTTTGTGGATCAGGTCGTGGCGCAGCCCGCGCAGGGCGTTCCGGGCCAGCCGGTAGGCCAGCCGGTACTCCGGGCTGCGGGTCTTGGCCCCGTCCCTGGGCGGCGGGGCCGCGGGGTGGGCGTGGGTCGTCTCGGTCACGGTCACACGTTAGGCCGGTCGGGTGACCGGGGGCGTCCCCGCTGAGAGGGGTTCCCGGGCCTCCGTCTCAGGTACTACAAGGGGGCGATAAGTCGTACGGGGAGAGGGCCGGCGGCCCCCGGCGCCCCGGCTCACATGGCACCCGGGCGGGCCGCCCCTCGCGTCAGTACCCCGTCGGCCGGACCAGCCCCGACTCGTACGCGAAGACCGCCGCCTGGGTGCGGTCCCGCAGGCCCAGTTTCACCAGGATGCGGCCCACATGGGTCTTCACGGTCTGTTCGGCGACCACCAGCCGCAGTGCGATCTCCGCGTTGGACAGACCCTGCGCGATCAGTCCCAGTACCTCGGTCTCCCGCTCGGTGAGGTAGGCGACGCGTTGTCTCAGTGGGATGCGGGGCCTGTCCTCGAGGCGGGCGAACTCGGCGATCAGCCGCCGGGTGATGCCGGGCGCGAGCAGCGCCTCGCCGGCCGCCACCACCCGTACCGCCTCGGCGAGCTGGTCGCTGGAGGCGTCCTTCAGCAGGAAGCCGGAGGCGCCGGCCCGCAGCGCCTCGTACACGTACTCGTCGAGGTCGAAGGTGGTCAGCACCAGCACCCGGATGTGCGGGGTGGCGGCGGTGATGCGGCGGGTGGCCTCGATGCCGCCGAGTTCGGGCATGCGGATGTCCATCAGGACGACGTCCGGGGCGAGGTCGGCGACCTGCGTGACCGCGTCCAGCCCGTCGACCGCCTGGCCGATCACCTCGATGTCGGGGTAGGTGTTCAGCAGCACGGTGAAACCCTGCCGGACCATCTGCTGGTCGTCAGCGACGAGTACGCGGATCATGGGGTGTCGTCCTTGCGCTGAGGAGCCTGGTCGGCGGTCCCGGTGCGGGAGTCTGCGGGAAGGTGGGCGGCGACCCGGTAGCCGCCGTCGGACCGGGGGCGGGCGGTGAGGCTGCCGCCGAGCATCGCGGCCCTCTCCCGCATACCGAGCAGCCCGTGCCCGGCGCCGGCGGACGGAGGCGCCTCGCCCGTGGGCCGGGTGTTGGTCACTTCCACCCGCAGCCCGTGCGGCTCGTGGGTGAGGACGACATGGGCGGTGGCGCCGGGGGCGTGGCGCAGCACGTTGCTCAGCGCCTCCTGCACGATCCGGTACGCCGACAGTTCGACGCCGGGCGGCAACGGCCGCCGCTCACCGGTGACTTCGGTGGTCACGGTGAGTCCGGCGGCCCTGGTGTTCTCCACCAGCGCCTCGATCCGGTCCAGGGTGGGCTGCGGGGCGTGCGGGGCGGCGCCGGAACCGTCCTCGTGCACAGGGGAGTCGGGATGTTCGGAGCGCAGTACACCCAGGACACGGCGCAGTTCGGTGAGCGCGTCGAGGGCGTTCTGCCGGATGCCGGCCAGGTTCTCCCTGAGTTCGTCGGACGGGTTGTCGACGAGGTGCGGGGCGACCTGGGCCTGGATGGAGATGACCGACATGTGGTGGGCCACCACGTCGTGCAACTCGCGTGCGATGCGGCTGCGTTCCTCCAGCAGGGTGCGCCGGGCCCGTTCCTCGGCGGTGAGGGTGGTCTGCTGCCGCAGTTCCGCGCGGGCCTCGCGGCGGCCGCGCAGGGCGGTGCCGAGAAGGACGGCGGTGGCGAACAGGATGACGGCGACCATGCCGGTGGACTCGTAGTCCGGGCCGCCCCACAGGCCCTGGAGGACGTAGGTGACCAGCGCGGTCAGGGCCAGCGCCTCGACCGCGACCCGGGTGGGCACGCGCAGCGCGACCAGCAGCAGGACGAGCAGATGGGAGGCGATGCCGGAGACGGTCCAGGGCCACTGGAACCCGGCCGCCGGGCCGTACATCTGGTGATGGACCACGACCGCGCCCAGCACCGTGGCCGCCAGCGAGATCCACCAGGCGGCGACCGGCCGACGCATCGCGACGAGCACGGCGCCGCTCTGCCCGAGCGCGATCGGGACGCCGTATCCGGCCACTATGAAGGCATGGTCGTGAAGCTGGGTCATGCCCCCGAGGAATGTCCCGAACGCGGCCAGGCACAGCATTCCGTGCGGTAGCCAGCGCAGCCAGACGGACGGGGGCAGTGGGTCGGTGCGGACGGTGCCGAGGTCCTCCCGCAGCACGCCCCAGATGCGCCGCAGCCGGCCGACCACCACTCGAACGACCCCCGATTCCGTCATCCGCACCAGCCTAGATTCTGTTCTATACATGTCGTGCTCCCCGACGGGTGTCCTGGTCCGCCGTCGGCCGGTGGGCGCGCACCACCCGGGTCCGCCGACGCCGCCCGTCGTCCTGCTCCCACGACCGGAACGCGGCCCAGCACACGGTGAGGGCGACGGCGAACACCGGCAGCCAGGCCAGCCGGGCGGCGACCCAGCCGAGGCCGTCGGGGACGGTGTGCAGTCCGGGGAGGCGGCCCATGAGGAGCGCGGTGACGGTGGTCGCCATGAGGGCCGTCTGGTGCCAGAGGAAGACCGTCATCGCGGAGAGGTTGACCAGCGCCACCGCCGCCCACGCGACCGGCCTACGCATCGCGCCCCGCAGCCGTTCGCGAAGCAGCAGCGCCAGTCCGCACTGGGCCAGGCCGAAGGTGACGGCGGCCAGGGTCGGCGGGTTGAGGTTGGAGACCCCGGCGCCCGGGACGCCGACCATGGAGGCCGGGTAGCCGGCCCAGGCGACGAGCGCGGCCGTGGCCGCCGTACCGGAGACGAGGAGGAACCGGCCCGCACGGCGGTGCTCCAGCTCTCCCCGGGTCCAGGCCGCGCCCAGGGTGTAGGGGACCAGCCAGCCGGCCGCGAGGTTGATCCAGCCGAGCCAGGCGGGGCCGCCGAGGCCGAAGCGCAGCACGTCCACGTGCAGGACGACGGCGAGCGGCCACAGCGGGTGGAGCCGGGTCAGCAGCGGGGTCGCGGCGGTGAGGGCGGCGAAGACCAGCAGGAACCAGAGCGGGGACAGGGCGAGTTTCACCAGGGTGCGGACGGTGGCGAACTCCGCTCCGGAGAGCAGCAGCACGACCGTGACGGCCGTCCACAGGGTGAGGACGGCGGCGACCGGCCCGAACAGCCGGGCGAGACGGCCGCGCAGCCAGTGGCGGTACGGGACGCCGCGGGCGCGGGCCGAGGCATACCCGCGGGTCGCCACATGACCGCCGACCAGGAAGAACACGGCGAGGGTCTGGAACAGCCAGGAGACGGGGGTCAGCCAGGGCATGTACTGCAGCGGGCCGGCCGTGCGCAGGGTGCGGCCGTCCGCGACCAGCGCGGTGACCAGCCAGTGGCCGAGGACGACCCCGAGGACGGCGACGGCGCGCAGGGCGTCCACGGCGCGGTCGCGGTGGGCGGGGGTGGCCGCGTCGACGCGCTCGGCACCGTGCCGTATGCCGTGCCGTATGCCGTGCCGTATGCCGTGCCGTATGCCGTGCCGGGAACTCTGGAAGGTCGGGTCAGTCATGGGTCACCGCCGTGGTCTCGCCCAGGACGATCCGGGTCAGGTTGGTCAGGGAGGTGGAGCCGGGTGCGAAGTAGTCGCTGTGGCCGCCGTCGCCGGCCGCGAAGACCCGGGCGCCGAACGCCGGGGAGACGGGGTCGGTGCCGAAGCCGACGCGGGTGCCGAACAGGCCGACGGCGAGGTGCGGAACGTTCTCCACCCAGTCGCCGGCGCCCCGGGCCGCCCAGATCCGGGCGCGGGTGCGCAGGGCGGCGGCGGTGTCGGCGCCGGTGCCCGGGCTGCCGACGACGGCGATGTCGTCGACGTCCAGACCGGGGGCGGCACGGGCGCAGACGACCGAGCCGTAGGAGTGGCAGAGCAGGGAGATGCGCGGGCGCGGGCCGGTGACCGTCCGTAAGTCCGCTATGAGGGAGCGCAGTTCGGGTGCGGCCCGGTCCGCGCGGTCGGTGGTGGCGACGGCGAGGCCGATCGTCGCGGGCGTCTCGTAGCCGAGCCAGGCGACGACCGCCGTGCGGGTGCCCGCCGAGGCCTCACGGGTGAGCCGGGCGTGCAGGGCCCGGGCGGCGGCGCGGAACCGGCCGTAGGTGTCGATACCGGTGTCGGAGCCGGGTACCAGGACGGCGACCCGGTCGGCGTGCGCGAGGTCGCCCAGGACCTCGGTCACCAGCCCGGCGCCGCGGCCGTCGAAGGAGAGCAGCTGCCGGGCGGGGTCGGCCAGGGCGCGGTCGGCCGCCGCGCGCCGCCGGTCGCCGTGGTCCGCGGCCATCCGGGCGGCCTTCCCGGCGCCCGCGCGGTGGGCGGCGTAGGTGGCGTCGAGGGTGGCCGCGGTCGGCGGGGCGAGCGTGACCGGCGGCGGGGCGGGGACCCAGGGCCGGGCCGCCCCCATCACGGGCAGCGTCACCGCCGATGCGACCAGCACGGCGAGTACGGCACGGCGCCACCGGTACCCCATGGTCGGCCCCCCTGCCCGTTCGCCCGCTCATCGGGCCCGTCAGGGAAAGAAGTTACGGATCGGCGCAGGTAGTCCGCGTCCCACCGGGGAGCTCACTTCCGGGATGGCTCTCAGGTATGACCGGCGGTACTTGGGAGGGACCCCGCCGGACGTACCTCAACACACCATGTTCACCGGGCGAGTTGGGCGATCTCCTCCGCCACCACCGCGCAGGCGTCCGCCGCCGGGTCGATCAGCGGGAAGTGGCCGACGCCCTCCAGCAACGTCAGCCCCACCACCTCGCCGGCCTTGGCCGCCGCGCCCGCGTACGACTCGGCGACCGCCTGCGGGACATCGGCGTCGCAACGGCCCTGGACGACGGCGGTGGCGATGCCGGTGGGCAGCAGCAGCGCGGGGTCGGCGTACGACCGGCGCTCGACGAACCCCTCGTCACCGCCGAGGAGTTGGCGTACCGCAGCGCCGCAGACGTCCAGCCTGTCGGCGACCGCGAGGTCGGCGATCGGGGCGAGGGCGACCACGCCCCGCAGGGGCACGGGACGGTCGGTGCGCCAGGGGGCGTCGGCGGGGAGGAGGTGGCGAGCGGCGGCCCACAGCGCCAGATGGCCGCCGGCGGAGTGACCGGTGACCACCGTGCGGCGCGGGTCGGCTCCGGGCAGGTGCCGGCGGGCCAGCCCGGGCAGCGCGTCGAGCGCGGCGGCGACATCGTCGAAGGTGTCGGGCCAGCGCCCCGCCACCGGGTCCCCGCCGCCCGCCTCACCGGTCTCACCCGCCCCGCGTCGGTACTCGACACTGGCCACGGCGAAGCCCCGGCGGGCGAGGAAATCGGCGAAGGGGCTGATGTGCCGCCGGTCGTAGGGCGCCCGCCAGGCACCGCCGTGCAGGACGACGACCACGGGCGCGGGGCCGCCGGGACCGCCCGTGGCACGCGGGACGTAGAAGTCGATCAGCTGGTCCGGGTCGTCGCCGTAGGCCGCGGTCGCGTCGGGGTCGACCGGCGGATGGGAGAAGACCGACTCCTCCTCGGCGGCGGCCCGGGCGGCTGCGGCGTCGTCCGTCATGCTCCAACCTCTCAGCAAGGAAACGTATCCGGCGGACCAGAGAAGTATTCGTCCGTGGGCCGGGCCGGTAACAGGACGATCATGTGCGCGGACATGGGGATATCACACTCGGTGAACCTCCCGGGAGGCGGCCGGCGGATCCCACCCCTTTCACGGGCCCGCCGGCCGCCGCCTCGGCGCCCTACGCCCCGGTCTCCGCCAGCACCTCCGCCAGCACCCGTGCCGCACGCTCCGTATCCGCGAAGCCGACGTACAGCGGGGTGAAGCCGAAGCGGAGCACGTCCGGGTGGCGGAAGTCCCCGACCACCCCGCGTTCGATCAGCCGTTTCATGACGTCACCCGCGTCCGGACAGCGCAGGGCGATCTGGCTGCCCCGCTCCCCGTGCGGCCTCGGGGTCAGACACTCGACCCTGCCCCCGGGGACGTACGCCTCGACGCACTCCAGGAAGAAGTCCGTCAGGGCAAGGGATTTGGCCCGTACCGCCTCGATCGTGACGCCGCCGCCGTCCCAGACGTCCAGTGCCGCCTCCAGGGCGAGCATGGACAGGATGTCCGGAGTGCCGACCCGCCCGCGCAGCGCACCCGGCGCCGGTGCGTACTCCGGGCGCATGCCGAAGGGCTCCGCGTGGGAGTTCCAGCCGGGCAGCGGGGAGTCGAAGCGGTCCTGCAACTCCGCGCGCACATAGAGGTACGCCGGTGAACCGGGGCCGCCGTTCAGGTACTTGTAGGTGCAGCCGACCGCCAGGTCCACGCCGTGCTCGTCCAGTCCGACCGGCAGCGCGCCCGCACTGTGGCACAGGTCCCAGACGACGTACGCCCCCGCCGCGTGCACGGCGGCCGTGAGCGCGGGCAGGTCGTGCAGCCGGCCGGTGCGGTAGTCGACGTGGTTGAGCAGCACGGCGACCGTACGGTCGCCGAGCGCGTCCGGGACCTCGGAGGGCGGCACCGGACGCAGGGTGCAGCCGGTCATCCGGGCCGCCGACTCGGCGATGTAGCCGTCCGTGGGGAACGTGGTCGCGTCGACCACGATCTCGTCACGGGCGGGTCCGGCGGGTCCGGCGGCGCCGTCCGCCGACCGGGCCAGGCGCACCGCACCCACCACCGCCTTGAAGACGTTGACACTGGTGGAGTCACCGACGACGATCTGCCCGGCCGCCGCGCCCACCAGCGGGGCGATCCGGTCGCCGATCCGCTCGGGCGCCGTCCACCAGCCGCCCTCCGTCCAGGACCGGATGCGCAGCTCGCCCCACTGCCTGCGGACGACGTCCTCGACCCGGCCGGGGACGGCGACGGGCAGCGCGCCCAGCGAGTTGCCGTCGAGGTAGACCGCCTCGCCGCCCTCGTCCAACACGAACTCGGCGCGTTGGGCGGCCAGTCCGTCGGCCGCGTCCAGCTCCTTCGCCCTGAGCCTCGGTTCAGACATAGGACCGCGCCGTCCACAGCTCGGGGAACACGTTGTTCCGCGCCCGCTTCTCCAGCCAGGCCACCCCGGCGGAACCGCCCGTACCGGCCTTGGCGCCCATCGCGCGGCGAGTGGCGACCAGGTGGTCGTTGCGCCAACGCCACACCAGCTCGGCGACATCGGTGAGCGCCTCGCCCAGCCGGGCGACCTCGTCCCGCTCGTCACCCGAGTAGACGGCCGTCCAGACCTCCTCCACCCGCGGCGACGGCTCGTACCGCCGGGACACGTCGCGGCGCAGCACCTCGCCGGGGACGGCGTGCCCGCGGCGCGCGAGGAGGCGCAGCACCTCGTCGTACAGGCTCGGCTCGTGCAGCGCCTTCTCCAGCTCGGCGTGCGTCCGCGGCGCGCCCCGGTGCGGGACGAGCATGGACGCGGACTTGTCGCCCAGCAGGAACTCCATGCGCCGGTACATCGCCGACTGGAAGCCGGAGCCCTCGCCGAGCGCGCCGCGGTAGGCGTTGAACTGTGCCGGGGTGAGCTGTCCGAGCGGCTTCCAGGAGGCGTTCAGCGCCTCCAGTTCCCGCACGGACCGCTTCAGCGCGTCGACCGCGGTGGGGATGTCGTCGCCCCGCAGCGCGTTCGCCGCCGTCTCCCACTCGTGCACGATCACGGTGAACCACAGCTCCATCACCTGGGTGGTGACCAGGAAGACCATCTCTCCGGGGTCCTCGGAGAGGGGGTGCTGGAGGTGGGTGAGGACATCGGCCCTGACGTAGTCCTCGTAGGGGGTCGTCCCCTCGAAGTCGAGATGCGGGGTCTCCGGCTCAAAAGCCTCGTGGGACATCGCTGTCTCCTGAATTGTGCTCCGGGTAGCGGTCCGCCCCTGCCGTTACCGACACGGGGGCCCCGGTCCCCGTACTGCATCCTCCGCAATGGTCCCCCAGCCTCGCAAGCTCCGCCCGATCACGGACGGGCCACGGAGAACGGGGGCACGGGGGCACAGGGCATAGGGGCATCACGAGGCACGGGGGCACCACGGGGCATAGGGCACGGGGCACGGGCACCACCGCCCCGGCCCCGGACGCCGCCCGGGCTCCCCGCCCCGGGCACGGCGCGTAGCCCGCGGCGCGGCACCACGGCCCGGCAGAACGGCCCCCGACAGGTGGCAGACTGGCGTCATGACCACTCAAAAGAACCTGCTCGGCGGCCCGGACCCGACGCATCTGCCCGAGAACGAGGAGGCGTACCGCCTGCTCGGCGAGGAGTCCCTGCCGCCCGCCGAGGTGGTGGCGAAGTTCCCGACGTTCTCGCTGGCCTGGGCCATGCTCGCCGACGACGCCTTCGAGGCGGGGCGAGTGGTCGAGTCGTACGCGTACGCCCGGACGGGCTACCACCGCGGGCTCGACTCGTTGCGCCGGGCCGGCTGGAAGGGCCACGGACCGATCCCGTGGAGCCACCGCGCCAACCGCGGTTTCCTGCGCTGCCTCGCCGCCCTCGCCCGCGCCGCCGAGGCGATCGGCGAGAAGGACGAGGCGGAGCGCTGCAAGCAGTTCCTCCAGGACAGCAGCGCCGAGGCGTACGAGGAGCTGAAGCGGGCCTAGCGTCTGCATCAGGGCCTGCCCCGGGGGGCCTAGGTTCCGGGTTGCCGGGGCTCGGGCGGTGGTGTTTCACGTGAAACACCACCGCCCGGCCCCCCTTCGGTCGCGGGTTCCAGCGGGGGCACGGCCACACTGCCGTGCGTACGGCATTCGGGGCGGCGGCAGCCCGGTGCGGGACGCCGTACGGTCGCGAAGGCGATGACCGAGCCGACCACCAGGACCCCGGCGCACAGCACCATCGCCCGGTGGAACGCCTCGTTGAAGGCGTCCGGCACCCGGTACGTCTCCGGTCCCATCCCGACGAGCAGGGGCAGCGCGGCCACCGCCATCAAGCCGGCCGCGCGGGCCGCCGCGTTGTTGACACCGCTGGCCAGGCCCGCTCGCGTGGTGTCCACGGCCGCCAGGACGGTCGCGGTCAGTGGCGCCACCAGGGTGACCATGCCGAGACCCAGCACCAGCAGGGCGGGCAGCACCTCGGTGAGGTACGAGGCGCCCGGCCCCACCCGCGTCATCAGCAGCATCCCGGCCGCGCACAGCAGCGGTCCGACGGTGAGCGGGATGCGCGGCCCGATCCGGGTGGCGAGCTCGCCGGATCGGGCGGAGAGCAGCAGCATCAGCAAGGTCGTGGGCAGCAGCGCCGTACCGGCGGCGAGCGCGGACCAGCCGACGGCGACCTGGAGCTGGAGCGCGGCAAGGAAGAAGAAGCCGCCGAACGCCGCGTACACGCACAGGGTGACCACGTTGACCGCCGTGAACTGACGGGACGCGAAGATGTCCAGCGGCATCATCGGGCGCGGCCGGCGCTTCTCGACGAGCACGAAGGCGACGGCGGCGGCCAGTCCGGCGACCCCGGCGACCGGGACCACGAGGGAGCCCTCACCGGCCTCGATCAGCGCGTACGTCACCAGGGCGAGGGCGAGCGCGCCGAGCACCGCGCCGAGCACGTCGAAGCGGCCGCGGGCCTGCTCCCCGCTGTCCGACTCCGGTACGTGACGGACGGCGATCGGGGCGCACAGCACGGCCAGCGGCACGTTGATCAGGAACACCCAGCGCCAGCCCGGCCCGTCCACCAGCCAGCCGCCCAGGAACGGGCCGACCGCCGCGCCGATCCCGCCGAAGCCGGACCACAGGCCCACCGCCCGGCCCCGGTCGTCGGGATGGAAGGACGCCTGGATCAGGGCGAGGGAGCCGGGCGTGAGCAGCGCGCCACCGACCCCCTGCAGGGCACGGGCGGCGATCAGCACACCGGCGCTCGGCGCGATACCGCACAGCAGAGAGGCCGTGGCGAACCACAGGACCCCGACCACGAACACCTTCCGGCGCCCGAACCGGTCGCCCAGCGCCCCGCCCAGCAGGATCAGGCCGGCCAGCGTGACCATGTACGCGTTGACCGTCCACTGCAGGGCGGCGAGATCCGCGTCGAGGTCACGGCCGATGTGCGGCAGGGCGACGTTGACGACGGTGGAGTCGAGCAGGACCATGCTCGAACCGAGCACCGTGGTGAGCAGGATCCACTTGCCCTGCGGTGAGGCCAGCCGGACACCGGGCATGCTCGGAGCATACGGAAGCGGGCCGAGCCCGGCACCCCCTGTGCACGCGCCGCAACGGGTGCGGACGGGGCGGGGTGCCGGGCTCGGGTGCGCGCTGCCGGTGAGTCGCCGGGTTACTTGATCCTCGTACCCGTGGAACGCAGGTTCTGGCAGGCCTCCAGGACGCGGGCGGACATCGACGCCTCGGCCAGCTTGCCCCAGGTGCGCGGGTCGTAGGTCTTCTTGGAGCCGACCTCGCCGTCGACCTTCAGGACGCCGTCGTAGTTCTTGAGCATGTGGTCGGCGACCGGACGCGTGAAGGCGTACTGCGTGTCCGTGTCGATGTTCATCTTCACGACGCCGTTCTCCAGCGCGGTGAGGATCTCCTCCGGCGAGGAACCCGAACCGCCGTGGAAGACGAAGTCGAACGGCTGCGAGCCGGCCGGCTTGCCGTACTTGGCGGCTGTGCCCTCGTTCAGCTCCTTGAGCAGCTCCGGGCGCAGGACGACGTTGCCCGGCTTGTACACGCCGTGCACGTTGCCGAACGAAGCGGCCAGCAGGTAGCGGCCCTTCTCGCCGAGGCCGAGCGCCTCCGCGGTGCGGATCGCGTCGTCGACCGTGGTGTAGAGGGAGTCGTTGATCTCGTGCGAGACGCCGTCCTCCTCACCGCCGGTCGGGGTGATCTCGACCTCGAGGATGATCTTCGCGGCGCGGGCACGCTCCAGCAGCTCCTGGGCGATGCTCAGGTTGTCGGCGAGGGTCTCCGCGGAGCCGTCCCACATGTGGGACTGGAACAGCGGGTTGCGGCCGCCCTTGACGCGCTCCTCGGAGATCGCGAGCAGCGGACGGACGTAGCCGTCGAGCTTGTCCTTCGGGCAGTGGTCCGTGTGCAGGGCGATGTTGACGTCGTACTTCTCGGCGACGATGTGCGCGAACTCGGCCAGGGCGACCGAACCGGTCACCATCTCCTTCTTGTGCTGACCGCCCAGGAACTCGGCGCCGCCCGTGGAGATCTGCACGATGCCGTCGCTCTCCGCCTCGGCGAAGCCGCGCAGTGCCGCGTGCAGGGTCTGGGACGAGGTGACGTTGATGGCCGGGTAGGCGAACTTTCCTGCCTTCGCCCGGTCCAGCATCTCGTTGTAGACCTCGGGAGTTGCGATGGGCATCTGTCCGCTCCTTATGCATGCGCGTGCGGGTTGGCGTACTGCGTACTGTCGGTCCTGACCTGGAACCTTGGATGCGACGTCGTTGTCGGATCCATCCTCCCAGACTTGCCCCGGCCGTCGACGGCGCCGGTCGAGTCGTTATGCGGGGGATGTCGGGCGGGGGATGTCGGGCGGGGGCCGGGGCGCCGATCCGGGGGCCGGGGCGCCGGCCGGTGTACTGGGCGCCGGCCGGTGTACTGGGTACCGGTCGGTGTACTGGGTACCGGTCGGTGTACTGGGTACCGGTCGGTGTACTGGGTACCGGTCGGTGTACTGGGTACCGGTCGGTGTGGTGGTGCCGGTCGATGTGGTGGTGCCGGCCGGTCGATGTGGTGGTGCCGGCCGGTCGATGTGGTGGTGCCGGCCGGTCGATGTGGTGGTGCCGGCCGGTCGATGTGGTGGTGCCGGCCGGTCGATGTGGTGGTGCCGGCCGGTCAGTCCAGGCCGAGCTCGTCCTTGCCGAAGGCGAACAGGTACGGCACTCCGGCGCCCTCCTGGATCTTCTCGGCGGCGCCGGTCGCCCGATCGACGATGGTCGCGACGGCCACGACCTCGCCGCCGGCCTCGCGCACGGCCTCGACGGCGGTGAGCGGGGAGCCGCCGGTGGTGGAGGTGTCCTCGACGACCAGGACCCGACGGCCTCTGATGTCCGGGCCCTCCACCCGCCGCTGCATGCCGTGCGCCTTGGCCGCCTTGCGGACCACGAACGCGTCCAGCCGCCGACCGCGCGCCGCGGCGGCGTGCAGCATGGCGCCGGCCACCGGGTCCGCGCCCATGGTGAGGCCGCCGACCGCGTCGAAGTCCAGCTCGGCGGTGAGGTCCAGCAGCACCTGGCCGACCAGCGGGGCGGCCTCTCCGTCGAGGGTGACGCGGCGCAGATCGACGTAGTAGTCGGCCTCGAGCCCCGAGGAGAGGGTCACCTTGCCGTGCACCACGGCCTTGTCCTTGATCTGCTGCAGCAGCGCGCCACGTACGTCACTCATGGCAGCCAGGGTAGACGGCGCCGAGCCATGCCCCGCAGGGCATCGCTCTAGAGCCGCCGCCAGGTCCAGGTGGTCGTGGCCTCCAGCGGCTCCAGGGGGGTGACCAGACGCGGGTGGGTGTTCAGCCCGTTGGGCGGCCCGGTCTGCGGCTCCACGCAGACGGCCTCGCGCTGCTCGTCGTAGACCACCACCCACTCCTCGCGGCTGGTCACCTTCAGCTCCAGCCGCCCCGGCCAAGTGAGGGTGACGTCGACCCCGTCGGGCATGCCGAAGCAGTCGTCCCAGGGGCCGGGGCGGGGGTCGGCCCGGTTGCCGGTGGGCAGGTGGTCGTCACCGCGCTCCTCCTGCCAGGCGGCGGTGAAGTCGAGACGTACGTCCTGGGCGTCCGCGCCGCCGAGGCTGCGGTTGAACCAGGGGTGCCAGCCGATCTGCGCCGGGAAGGACGACTCGTACGTCTCCACGGCCATGGCCAGCGTCAGCGCGTCCGCGCCGAGCGTGAACTGCTGCGTCACCCGCCCGGAGTACGGCCACGGCTCCACGAGGTCGTACGTGAGCACGGCCTCGTCGGCGCTCTTGCGGGCGGTGCGCCAGGCGGCGTCACGGGCGGTGCCGTGGATGGCGTGGGGCGGGGCGTTCAACGGCAACTGGTGGACGGTCGCCCCGTCCCGGAACCGGCCGTCCCTGGTCCGCCCGCACCAGGGGACCATCGGGAAGCACCCGAAACGGTCGCCCTGCCGCAGCAGTTCGACTCCCCCGACCCGCAGTCCTGAGACCCGCCCGCCGTTCCCCGGCCGTACGGTCACCTCCGCGTCGCCCGCGGTCAGCGTGATGTCTTCGTCACTCACGGGACGACCCTACTGGGGTGATCAAGAGTGCCTCCGCCGGTCGGGCCGGCCCCGCCACCCGGATACGGCTTCAGCCGCGCCTGCGGAGGGCCCGCACCGCGACGATCGCCGAGGCCACCGCCAGGGCGGCCGCCGGGGCGGCCCAGCGCAGCGGGGTGGAGGTGGAGACGGTCTGGGGGGCGGGGACGGGCGCGTAGCGGCCCCGCGGCGGGGCGTGGTCCACCTCTTCGGCGCTGCGGCCGATCATGGTGCGGCGCGCGTGCGCGGCCTCGGCGACGGCGCCCTCGTCGGCGTCGTCGACGTCGTCGGCCGCGTCCTCCCCGTCCGTCTGATCCGCTCTCCCGCCCACTGTCCCGTCCACTGTCTCGTCCACATCGTCCGGAAGCCCGGGTTCGAGGGACGGCAGGGGGATCTCCGCGTCGAGGGCGGAGGGGGCCGAGGGCGACTCCGGAGCGGAAGGCTCCTCCGAGGACGACGTCCCCTCGTCGGGTGTCGCCTCGTCGGGTGTCGCCTCCTCAGGGGTCGCCTCCTCGGGCGTCGCCTCCTCGGGGGTCGCCCTCTCGGGCGTCTCCTTCTCGGAGTCCTCCCCCGCTGTTGCCCCCGCCGTTGTCCCCGCAGTCGTCCCCAGGTTCGCCGCGAAGCGGTTCAGCAGGCGGGCCACCGCCGAGGCCACCGCGTCCGGCGGCAGCTCCGTGACCCGGCCGTCGGCCGTCGCCGTGCCGTCGACGACGACCGTGGCACCGCCCTCCGCGTCCCGCAGGCTCAGCCGCAGCGCCAGTTTCACGGCGCCGGTGCCGCGGGTCTCGACGGCGTCGCCCTCGACGGCGTAGGAACCGTCGTCCCGCCGGGTCACCCGGACGGCGCCCCGGTAGGTGATGGAGTGACTGCCGATGCGGACCTTCAGCCGGCCGGCGACCGGATCGGCTCCGACGTCGTGCTGGAGCCCCGGCACCGCGCGGGCGACCCGTGCGGGATCGTCCAGCGCCTCCCTGAGCCGCTCCACCGGAACCGGAACGAACACCTCGTGCTCCATGACTGCGGAGCCTACCCACGGGAACGCCGGACTGTATCCCCGTCGGCACGAAAGGCGCAGCGGGCACGGCTCGGCACACGTGCCCGCGTGGACGCGCGTCAGCGGTCGTGGCTCATCGCGCGTACCGGGGATGGACCAGCGTCGACGGCGGGAGACCGGGGACGCGGGTGCGCTCGGCGGCCCGCGCGCCGACGGCGAGGGAGCTGTCCGTGAGGGTGCGCGGGCGGGGGCCGGACGGGTCCAGGCGCAGCTCGGGGTCCGTGCGTGCGGCGAGGACGAAGCCCCGGTCGCGCAGGGCGCGGGTGGTGTCCGCCGGGGTGCGGCCGGGCCCGGTGACGGGACCGGCCGGCCGGCCGCCCGTGCCGTACGGGGCGGTGCGGAAGCCGGCCGAGCGGAGCGTCGACTCCACCGTCCAGTACGTCTCGGGCCGGGACGTCACCGGCCCCGCGTGCACCACGAGCCGTCCGCCGGGGGCGAGGGCGCGCCGGGCCAGGCCGTAGAACTCCTGCGAGTACAGCTTGGTGCTCGCGGTGATCTCCGGGTGCGGCAGGTCGGACACCACCACGTCGTACGCGGCCGGGGGTGCCCCGCGCAGCCAGTCGAAGGCGTCCTCGGTGGTGACGTGTACGCGCGGGTCGTCGAGGGCGTGGTCGTTCAGCGTGGACAGGGCGGGGTCGTGGCGGGCCAGCCGCACCACGCCCGCGTCAAGTTCGACGACGTCGACCCGCCGCACGCCGGGGTGGCGCAGTACTTCGCGGACGGTCAGCCCGTCGCCGCCGCCGAGGACGAGCACGCGCTCGTGCGGGCCGGTCATCGCGGGGTGCACCAGGGCCTCGTGGTACCGGGGTTCGTCCCGGCTGCTGACCCGGAGCCGGCCGTCGAGGAACAGGCCGAGGGCACGGCCGTCCCGGTCGCCGGTGAGTACCACTTCCTGTACGTCGGTCCGCAGGGCCACCCGGACGTCCGAGCCGTACATGGTGTGGCGGGCGGCCCGTTCGAAGTCGTCGACGAGAACGGTGGCCGACCCCAGCACAGTCAGCACGCAGAGGTTGGCGGCCACCAGCAGCCGGCGGGCGCGGCGGGAGAGATCCTGCCGGAACAGGCCGAGGACCAGTGCGCCGCCGACCACCGTGTTGACCGCGCCGGTGATCAGCGTCCCCGTCAGCTGGCCGAGGAACGGCAGGAGAAGGAACGGGAAGGCGAGCCCGCCGACGAGGGCGCCGACGTAGTCCGCGGCGAACAGGTCGGCCACCGCGCCGCCCGCGTCCTGGCGGCGGATCCGCTGGATCAGCTCCATCAGGAGCGGCACCTCGGCCCCGATCAACAGGCCGACGGCGAGCGAGAAGACGACCAGCAGGGCAAGGGGCCCGTGCGCCCACGGGCCGCCCCAGCCGCCGGTCCAGGCGAAGACGGCGTACAGGGCCATCGCGCTGCATCCGCCGACGAGGGCGAGGGCGGCCTCCACGGCGCCGAAACCGGCCGCCGCGTACCGCCGCAGCCGCTTGGCGGCCAGTGAGCCGACGCCCATGGCGAAGACCATGACGGACAGCACGACCGACGTCTGAGTGACCGAGTCGCCCATCAGGTACGCCGCGAGTGCGACGAGTTCGAGTTCGTACACCAGTCCGCAGGCCGCGCAGACGAACACACCCGCGAGCACCAGGAACCGCCCGGTGCCCTGCCGTACGGGCAGCCGCAGCGAACTGCCCGAGCCGCTGCCTCCGCCGCTGTCGCTGTCGCTGTCGTTGCCGCGCGACCTGTCCCGGAGCTGCGTGGAGCCGGGCGGAGCGGGGGCCTGCGGTTCGATCACTCTGCGACGTTACGTCACGCCTCCACTGCGGGCCGTCACCCACACGTGTGGTGTTTGTTTACCGTTGACCGGTGGTGGCACGACCGGGAAACCTCGCGCGGGTCGCCGACGGGACACCTCTCACACGGCGCCCATACGGCGCTCATACGGCTGCCTTCACCCGTACGCCCACCCGTGTCCGGGTCGCCACCACCTGGCCGTCCTGCGGGTAGGCGTGCCAGGTCCGCCAGTGGACCTGGCTCTCCTGGCGCTGGGCGAGCATCGCGGTGAACGCGTGCGGGCTCCCGGGGAACACGCCGGCGAGACCGTGCGGATGGTCGGAGACCAGGGCGAGCAGTTCCTGGGCGCGGCCCGCGAAGGAACCCGGGGAGAGCATCTCCACGCGGGCGGCGAACTCGTACTCCCAGTCGCCCACCCGGGTGGCGACGCCCAACGGGAGGGGTGTTCTGGAGCCCCGGATGCACGCCACGGTCTCCGAACAGGTGCCCTGTTCCTCCTCCAGCAGCACCTGGTGGGACGCGCCGAGGAGCCTCAGCTGGACTTTGGCTCCCGTCAGTTCGAGGTCGAGCGTGGCCAGCGCGGGCAGCGGCTCGCACCCCAGGGCCCAGGCGAGATCGGCCGCACGCGTGTCGGTGTAGGAGGTGGTCAGGGTCGTGAGCATGGAACGGCTCCGCAAGCGCACAGGGAGAAGGGGCGGGGAGAAGGGGACGCGGGCGCCCGTTACGCCCCGGTCGTACCGGGGTTCGGCCCGCCAGCCCGGTCGGCCGGTCGGATGAGGTCCGCAGGAGGTCCGAGGGCTGTGCTGGTAAGGAGAGGGAACCATGAACTATGGCCCCACCACAGCGTTTTTACCCAACTTCGTGCGCTTTCCATCCCCTGGGGGGCTCATCGGATCACCTGTTCACGGTGGCGCACACCTGGCGTATGACGGACGCACATCCGGCACGTGCCTGGCACACGACTGACGCACGACTGACGCGCACCTGGCGATGCCGACGTCCGGGTGATGAACGCGGCCAGTGGGGCCCGCCCCAGGCGCGGACCCCACTGTTCCCTCGGCGGCCTCCCCCGTCTGCTGCCTCCGCCGCCGGCGGCCAACCCGTTCAGCCGTCGGCCGCCTCTCCCCTCAGCGGGCTCCCTGTCAGCTGCCTCCGCCGCATCCGCCGCCGCCCCCGCACGACGACCCGCCCCCGCAGGACGACCCACCGGAGCTTCCCCCGCCCCCGTCGCCTCCGCCCCCGTCGCCCCCGTGCGACGAGCCGCAGGACGCGGCGACGGCCCCGCCGCCCGCCCACCAACTGCCGTCCCCGCCGCCGCCGCTGCCGCCGCGGCGCGCCCGGCGCCCGGAACGGCGGCCCGCGGCCACCAGGGACACGACCACCACCATGAGGACCAGAGCCAGAATGATGCCGATGACCATGACGTCACCGTCCTTTCGTTCCCCCGCGATTCCCCCGAAGCGCCCCCCGTGGGTGCCTCGCTCACGCGTGTGGACGGGAGATGCCCGGTGGCCGCGCGGCCCAAAGCAGAGTTGAGCAACTCCAGAGGTTCGGCGCAGGATGGCCCGCATGACCTCCAGCGCGCGTCCCCTCCTGAACCGCCGGCTCGCCGAGTTCGGGACCACGATCTTCGCCGAGATGTCCGCCCTGGCCCTGCGCACCGGCTCCATCAACCTGGGCCAGGGCTTCCCGGACACCGACGGCCCCGAGGAGGTCAGGGAGGCGGCGGTACGGGCCCTGCGGGACGGCCGCGGCAACCAGTACCCGCCCGGCCCCGGCATCCCCGAACTGCGCACCGCGATCGCCGCGCACCAGCAGCGCCGCTACGGCCTGTCCGTCGACCCCGACACGGAGGTCCTGGTCACCGCGGGCGCCACCGAGGCGATCGCCGCGTCGCTGCTCGCCCTGCTGGAGCCGGGCGACGAGGTGGTCGCCCTGGAGCCGTACTACGACTCGTACGCGGCCTGCGTCGCGATGGCGGGCGCCACGCGCGTGCCGGTCACCCTGCGCCCCCATGAGGGCCGCTTCCACCTCGACCTCGACGAACTGCGCGACGCCGTCACCGACCGCACCCGCCTGCTGCTGATCAACACCCCGCACAACCCGACCGGCACCGTCCTCACCCGCGAGGAGCTGGCCGCGATCGCCGCGCTGGCGGTGGAGCGCGACCTGCTGGTGGTGACGGACGAGGTGTACGAGCACCTGGTCTTCGACGACGCCGAACACGTACCCCTGGCGACCTTCCCGGGCATGCGGGACCGCACGGTCACCATCTCCAGCGCCGGCAAGACCTTCTCGTTCACTGGCTGGAAGGTCGGCTGGGTCAAGGCTGCTTCACCTACCTGTTCAGATCGGGAGGCGGACGCCCGAGCACACCCTTTCACCGACTCAGTGTCTTGGATTCCAAACGGCGTGCACTCACCGAAAATGCTTCAACTCCGGGCGCGCGCCTAGAGAAATCCCAAACGGCGTGCGCCCAGCAGCGCGTGGCCTACGTCTTCTACTGTCCTTCCTGAAGCCAGGGATCACCGGCTCACTCTTCTGCTGGGAGATCCCCCGACCTCAGGAAGGAACCACGTCGTGCAGCTGAGGCTGATGTACGTGATCATCGCGGTCCTCACGGCGCTTGTCGCCGCTCTGGCCGGCAGCGTCGTGACCCTCGCCGAGGGAGGGCGTCCCACGGCGGCCTTCAAGACCGGAGCATTGACCTTCGCCGGCTCCCTGACGCTCCTCATCGTGGTCATGGGCGCTCTGGGTGTGGTGGGTTCGTGAATGACATGAGTGCCCTTGGAGGACACGTGCAGGCCGAGAGTGCCTTCTCGCTCGACGAGATGCTCGCCGAGGTGCGCCGACACCGCACGCACCTCTCGCGGCTGATGAACGCCCACGACGCGACGCGCCTCGTCATCGGGCTGCTGTACCTGAGCCGGAAGGCGCACGCCGCTCCCGGCACCAACGTACCGACATGGTCGTGGTTGCTGAGGCAGCCGGCAGAGCGCGGTTCGGGAATCCGCGCTGCCGTGAGCAAGTGTCTGAGCCACTGGCTTCCCGCAGCCGACGAACAGAGCGCAGACATGGGCACGAGGAGCCTGATGCCCGTTCCGCCCTCCGGTTCCGAAGGATCACTGCACGCTCTCATCCAGGCCATCGGCTCTACCCAACGGGTCGGGCCCCTGCTCGACCAGTGCCTCCGTGACCTCTCGGCGGACCAGGCCCAGGCTGACGGCAGCCACTACTTCACGCCGGGAGACATGGCACGTCTCATGGTCGGTGCGGCCGTCCCCCGCGACGGACACAGAGTGCTGGACCCGGTCTGCGGTTCAGGGGGACTGCTCGTCGAGAGTCACCTCTACGTCCGCGAACGCGTCGAGCTGGACCCGACCATGTCCTTGCAGGGGAAGGAGCAACACGCCCACACCTCACAGGTGGCCCGGATGAACTTCGCGGTGCGGGGGATCACGGCCCACGTCTTCCCGCCCGGGGACAGCCTCGCGGAGCCCGAACCCGAGCGCCACGACATCATCCTGGCCAACCTTCCCTTCAACCAGCGCGACTGGGCGCCGGAGGACAAGACGGAGCAGAGCGCTCGCCGACCGGCTCCCCTTGTCCCTGTCGATCCCCGGTGGCCGGAAGAACCGCCGTCTCGAGGATCTGCCAACTCTGCCTGGATTCAGCACATCGCGCACGCGCTTGCCCCGGCCGGACGTGCCGTCTTCCTGATGGCCGACAGCGTGGCCAACACCCGACAGCCCATCACCCGAAGGCTCCGCGAACGCCTCCTGCGTGACGATCTCGTCGAGTGCGTGATCGCTCTGCCACCTCGCGTGTTCGGTCACTCCAAAGCCCCCGCCTGTCTGTGGGTGCTCAACAGGGACAAGAGCGCGCGCCCCGGCTGGGGTGTCCTGGACCGTCGCCGGCAGGTGCTTTTCGTCAACGCGCGGCGAGCCTTCGAACCGGTCCCGGAGTCGAGAGCAAGGAGGCTGGGCGACAAGAACACGGCATTGATCCTGACCACCCTGGCGGCCTGGCGTGGCCTCTCCGAGAACGGTGCCGCGGCCTCGCCGTACAACGACGCAGCCGGCTGGTCCCGAAGCTGCTCCACCGAGGAGATCGCCGACCGCGAGTCCAGCCTGATGCCGACCTCGTACGCCGTGGAGCCTCCCAGCCCCGAGCGGGACACACGGAGCCGGGTCGAGCAGCTCAAGCTCGAACTGGCCGATCAGTTCGACCAGATGCGCGACCTGGAACTCCGATTGCTGGACGTCTTGGAGGAGATCTGATGGAAGCCAATGACGACCAGGTCGCCTCGGGTAAAGCGGCTTGGCAGACGACCTCCATCAAAATCGAGCGGCTCCGCAGGCGTATCTACACCACTTCCGGTTTCCTCGACGACGCGGCTGCCGATCAGACTGCAGGAGTCGTCAGCTCGACGTTCGTCCAGGACGGCAGGATCCTCGCGCCCAGGGCCAACGGGTGTCGGCCGGACGAATCCCCGCCCAGCCGGGCAACCCTCAGGGAGGGCGACCTGGCCGTCGTCCTCGTCCGACGGGTGGGCGATTCCGCACTGGTCACCGCCGAGCACGCGGGATGTACAGCGACCAGGTCGGTCGGCATCATCCGCGCTGAGTCGCACATCGTGCGATGGCTGCGTATCTGGCTACAGACACCCACGGCGAAGGCTCGCATCGACGAGGACGTGACGGCACATGTCGAGCCCACCATCAGCCTCGACACCCTCCACCGCATGCTGTTTCCGCTGCCTCCGCCAGACGTCATCACCGCATACCACCGGACCTTCAGCCTCATCGAGGAGATGGTCTCGCTCTACCAACACACCGCGCGCAAGGCAATGGAACTGGCTGACGCGCTCCACGACGACGTGGCGGCTTCAGAGCCGTCGTGGGACACACGAACACTCGCCAAGGTCGCCCGTCTGAAGACGGGCAGAGGCTCCGAGAGCTCACTGCCACCGACGCCCGCAGAGGCCGCTGTCGACCTGATCGCGCCCAGAGACCTCTACGACCTTCCTGTGCCCCACGTCCACCGGTTCCGTCTGAGCGGCCCGGCCCGCGACGGCGCGGTACATCCTCCAGGGACCTTTATGCTCAGCACCCGTTCCGACGGCGCGCACATCGCAGTGTCGAGCCGAGCGGCGACCCCCCTCAGAAGCGTCGTCGCTGTACGGCCTCTGGATGACGAGGACGGCTGGTGGCTGCTCCACGAACTCCGGAGCCGGAGCAACGCGATCGTAGATCTCGCGCAGGGCCAGACCCGTCGCGAGATCTCCGCCCTCCGCCTGAAATCTCTGGCCCTCACCTGGCCCGACCGTTTCACGCGCACCGACTTCCGTCGGAGCGCCGAACCCTTGCACGCCACAGCGCGCCTCCTCGTTTCCAAGATCGCGACGCTGCACACCCTGCGGGAGGCACTCCTGCGCGACATCTCAGCGAAGGCTGGCATCCTCCGGGAGCCGACTACCGAACCGGAAGGGCGGCACCTCGCTCTGTCCGCACCCCGTGGGGAGGGGAACCTCGATGAGACAGGATGGGGCCTGGAAGCTTGATGGGGACTCAAGTGAGAACGGTGGAGAGATGAACACCAGGCCACTGCTGAACCGCAGGCTGGACGGTCTCGGGACGACGATCTTCGCGGAGATGTCGGCCCTGGCGACGGCGACGGGTGCGATCAACCTGGGGCAGGGCTTCCCGGACACGGACGGCCCGGAGTCTGTCCGCGAGGCCGCCGTACGAGCGCTGCGAGATGGGCGCGGCAACCAGTACCCGCCGGGCCCGGGCATCCCGGAACTGCGCGAGGCGATCGCCGACCACCAGCGCCGCTTCTACCACCTGAGCCTCGATCCCGACTCGGAGATCCTGGTCACCGCGGGCGCGACGGAGGCGATCGCCGCGACCATGCTCGCCCTACTGGAGCCCGGCGACGAGGTGATCGCCTTCGAGCCGTATTACGACTCTTACGCCGCCTGCATCGCGATGGCCGACGCGAAGCGCGTCCCGCTCACCCTCCGTGCCCCGTCCTTCCGCCCGGACCTGGACGAGCTGCGATCGAAGATCACCCCGCGCACCCGCCTCCTGCTCCTGAACACACCCCACAACCCCACAGGGATGGTCCTCACTCCCGAGGAACTGAGCGCCATCGCCGCCCTCGCCATCGAACACGACCTGCTCGTAGTCACCGACGAGGTGTACGAGCACCTGGTCTACGAAGGCACGCACCACTCCATTGCGGCCCTGCCGGGCATGCGTGAACGCACCGTCTCCATCTCGTCCGCTGGCAAGACCTTCTCCTTCACTGGATGGAAGGTTGGCTGGGTCATGGCGGACGCCCCGCTCGTCGCTGCCGTCCGGACGGCCAAGCAGTACCTGACCTACGTCAGTGCGGGCCCCTTCCAGTACGCGATCGCCGAGGCGCTGCGGCTGCCGGACGCGTACTTCGACAGCTTCCGCGCCGACCTCCACCGCAAGCGCGACCTGCTCGGCGACGGCCTGCGCGCGGCCGGGTTCGGCGTCTACCAGCCCCAGGGCACGTACTTCATCACCACCGACATCGCCCCCTTCGGCGAGAAGGACGCCTACGCCTTCTGCCGCGCCCTCCCCGAACGCTGCGGCGTCGTCGCCGTCCCCAACTCCGTCTTCTACGACGACCCGGAAGCCGGCCGCAGCCAGGTCCGCTTCACCTTCTGCAAGAGGGAGGACGTTCTCGCCGAGGCCACCAGCCGTCTGCGACACCTCTCGTCCTGAACTCACGCCCCCTTCGTCCCGAATGAGGTTCGGTTGCTGAGCTCGCCAGGACGGATGGCGTTTTCCCTGGTCAGAGCGTCGGGCTGTCGTGGTCTCGAGTGGTCTCGAGTGGTCTCGAAGGGGCTCGGAGAGCGAGTCGGCTCCCCGATGGCTCCCAGGAGGACCCCCATCCGCCACCTCAGGCTGGTCGGCGCCGACGGACTGGCGATCCGCCTTCTGGCGTGCGTGCACTGGGGCGGTCGACAGAGATGAGACCTACACATTACGAGGGCTGGTGGGGGTGTGCCGGGTGGTTCCGGACGGTGCTCCACTGCCCGGATCTGCCTGGTCAGAGCCCGTGACAGGTGTCGCACGGCCTTCTCCGTGATGCCCCGTGCGGCACCGTCCGCTCACGCACAGCGGGCCGCTGAGCAGCATGTGGGTCAGATCTGCCCGAGGTCGATCTCCACCGGGAACGGAGCCGTGACCTTGACGACGCCGGTGAATACGTCACCCTCCCGGTACGTCTTCGTCGCAGGGTCGAGCACGTAGGTGTACACCAGAGGAACACCTGTCGCGGCCTGCTCGATCCGCCAGTAGAAGCCGATGCCTGCCTTGGCATACTGGTCGACCTTCACGATCCGGTCGGTGGTCTCCGAGCCCGGTGACACCACCTCCGCCGCCAGCAGCACGTGCTCGGGCCGGGTGGGCGTGACGTCGATCGTGTCCGCGCGGTACACCACGACGTCCGGGCGGCGATTGGTCAGCGGGACGTCTTGGAGCCGGACGTCGAAGTCGGTGTCTGCGTTCCAGTCCGGCCCCGCGGCGGCATCCAGGGCGTTCGCCAGAATCCGGGCCAGCCGGTTGTGCCGCTTGGACGCACTCGGGCTCACGACGACCATCCCGTCAACGATCTCGATGCCGGCGCACTGCTCCTCGGACCAGGACTCGTACTCCTCCGCCGTGATCTGCTCGTGCATCCACGCCGGGGCCACCATCTCGGCCGTCATGAAGCACCTCCCGGACACTGTGCGGCGGGCCCGATCCCGCTCGGTTCAGCGTACTGTCTCCGGCCCGTCGGACGCCCTGCCTCAGGGCTGTCGGACATCGGCAACATGCGTGCCGGCCTTGTGGCTGACGCCCCTTTGGAGCTGCGCCGCTGATCAGCGACGGCCTGCTCTGCCTCGCCGCGGTCGCCGCAGTGGGAGCCGTCACGGTGGACCTGCGCAGGCCCGCCACTGGTCCTCGTCCCAGCCGTGCGCGACCGGCCCCTGCTCCAGCATCGCGGCCAGCTTCCCGCACAGCGCCGGGTGGAGTTTGCAGCGCCGCCCACCGGGCCCCGGGAGGCCGGCGCCGCCGGCCCTCCGGCAACCCAGGCGCGCCGCCACTGGTAGGCGGACTTCGGTATCACCCGCAGCAACTCGGCGACCTCCGGCGCACTGGCCCCGGCCGCGAACAGCTCGGCGGCCTGCAGGCGCAGCGGCTCGCGCCGCGCGCGTTCCTGAGCGTCCATCCCGCCGCTGTCTGCGCACCTCACACCTTCCGGTGTAGCGCTGTCGCCGCGTACCGCCACCCAAGCGGGCTGTCACCGGTCAGACCTCAAAGCGCCGAAATCAGTAATCCAACCGTGCGGGGATGGATGCAGTATTTCGGCCGGTTCTACCGGTCGGCGCTGACACCCCTCCTGACGCGCATCAATGCCTACTTGGTGCGATGGATTCGCCAGAAACACAAGAAGCTCGCGGCGCTACGCAAGGCGCTCCAGAAGATGTGGGAGATCGCTGATCGGTATCCCCGCATGTTCGCGCACTGGCGTTGGACCACTGTGGCGTCCGTGGCCTGGTGTTCAGAGTGGCAAGAGCCGTGTAACGGGAGACTGTTACGCACGGCTTCTATGAGAGCCGAGGGGTGAGATTCCCCTCGGCTACTCGACATCTTCTGGCTCAGGCAACACACCCATTGCCGATCCTCGCCTGCTAGATCATGCCGCCGCACTCCTTCACCGTCACCCGTCTGTCGACCGTTCCCGACCCCCGCACCCGACCCGAAAAGCGTCGTCAGCTCGGCTACGGCACGCCGACCGCACGATGCGGGGACGCCGGCGTGGAGCGCTCTGAATCTGCCGCGAAGAGGCAAGCGGACGTCATGCTTCGGCTGAGTCCGACTCGCCGTGCGAGCAGGCCGACGTCGATCCGTGCGCACCCGGCGCGACGCTGCGCCTCCACAGCGGCCACAACGCGCAGAATTGCCCACCGAGGCGGTCGACGCGGGGTCATCGCGCGCCCGCTTCGAGCGAGATCGACGTCGCCCAGTTGCGGACATCCTCAATGTCTCTCGCCAACTGCCCCACAAGGTCCTCGACGTCACGAAACCGGCGTTGCGAGCGGAGTCGGTTCACGAGATGGACCGATATTTCCCGGTCGTACAGCTCGATCTCCACGTCGAGGAGATGGGCTTCGAGGAGTCGTTGGCCGTGGCGGCCGTAGAAGGTGGTTCTCCGTCCGATGGAGACCGCAGCAGGCCAGTGTCGGCCGTCATCCTCCGTGACGACTACGGCGGACCAGACACCGTCGAGGCGAGCGTTGGTCGCCATGGTGAGGTTGGCGGTGGGAAAACCCAGCAGTCGTCCGCGGGCATCGCCGTGTTGGACGACGCCGGTGACGACCTGGTCGTGTGACTGAAGGCTTTCGATCGCGAACGGCCGGCTCGCTGTCAGGCGCCTGGCCGGGCTCTGCCGAGTTGTCTGGAGCAATGGAATCCTCCTTGGTGCGGTCAGGGGCCACATCAGTGGACATCACATATGAACCGATCGGCGGCTCGCCTGTAGAGACCCTCGCGGGCTTGCTTGATGTCCTGAAGCATTCGACCCGGGCGTCTCTCTCAGCGCCAGTTCGGCCTGCTCCCACGTCTGAAGGCCCTCGTAGAAGATGACATCGATTCCTGTCTCGACCCGGTAGAGATTCGTACGGCGAATTGCCTCGTCGATACCTCCACCCGCAGCGCCGAATCCGCCGGTGCGCGCGACGATCACGAAGTCGGGATCCAGGCGGTCGCGAGCGTCAACAGCCGTATTCAGCCGCCCGATCGCCTCCGCGTCGGAGATGCGGCGCGGAGGCGGTGTGCTCGATTCCGTTACGCGGCGTCGACTGCGGGAGGAGATGCGAGCTCGCGGAATGTCGAACCGTGCCAGACGAGCGGCTCGTTCTCACCGGCACCGAGACGGTGTGCTTCGAGCAGCACCATCCAGTGGTCGCCGGCTTCCGAGACGGCGGAGATGGAGCAGTCGAGCCACAGCGCCGCACCGTCGATGAATACCGCACCGTCATCGCTCACTTCGATCGCGACCTGTTCGAATCGCGCAGCGCGATCCTTATGGGCGAGCTGTCGGGTGAGACCGCCCTGCCCCTTGCCGAAGATCGAGACGCCGAGGCGGCCCGCCTTCGAGATCTGCTCCCACGTCACGGACGCCTTCTGCACCGCGACGGCGACGAGGCACGGTTCGAGGGACACGCCGACCATGAAGGACGATGCGACGAGCGCGTGCTTCGCTCCGTCGATGTCGGCCGCGAGCGCCGCAACGCCCGAAGGAAACTGGGCGAACGTCTGACGCACGATCATCGGATCGGCATCGAACTCACGCAGGCTGTTCTGGATCACGGTTCCTTGCGCCTTCGTCTCTACAGACATCTGCGTCACCTCACTGACACGTCTGCCGCGTCGGCGGACAGCACGGTATCGAGCTCGGGCGCGAGGTAGACCATCTGACCGCGGAACGACTGGCTCGCGTTCCGAAGCGGCTCGAGATCGCCGTCCTGCATGAGGTCGCCCACGCTTGCCGCCCAGCTCTCGGGAGTGGGCTCAGCGGTCTTCATGCGCGGCATCACGGAGAAAGCCGTGCGGGCGGCGGCGACGCCTGCCACCTCGAAGGCTTCGCCGTAGACCGTGGTGTCCTGGTGCGCGAGCCATGCCACGAATGCCGAGACAGCACTTGCGGGCACGTGCGCCCGCATGGCGTCCTGGACGACGGGATCGCGGAATGCATCCTCTGTCATCGGCGTCCAGGCGACCGGCAGCACCGTACTGACCTGCACACCGACATCCTTCGCCTCGGCGGCGAGAGTGTTGCCGAGACCCCAGATCGCCGACTTGGCGGCGGCGTACGCCGAGTCGAGCGGAACACCCATGAGGGCGTTCGACGACACGTTGATGAGGCGCCCGCTGCCGGAGGCGATGAGGTGCGGCATCGCAGCACGCGAGACCTCGACGACCCCCTTCACGCTGACATCGAAGACACGCCACCACGTCTCGGAGTCCATCTCCCAGAACCGCCCGAAGGCGTTGATGCCGGCGTTGTTGACGACGATGTGGAGCTGTCCGAACGCGTCGAGCGCAGTCTGGACGATGTCCGCCGCCGCGGTGACGATGTCGTTGCTGTCGGCCACCGCGACGCCACCGTCGACGGTGATCTCGGCCACCGTCTCGGCGGCGCGCTCGGCGTTGATGTCGTTGGCGACGACACGCGCCCCTCGCGACGCGAGCATCTTCGCGTGTTCGCGCCCCATTCCCTGTCCCGCACCCGTGACGATCGCCACACGGGCGTTGAAATCGAGTTCGTCGTTGATTCCCATTTCACACCTCTCCTCTCTGCCGATCGGCCACGATCACGTGCGCGCCGTTCTTCGCCGGCGCCGGCGCGCTTGCCCGCCCGATCTCGGATGCTGCGCCGGTCACGAGGCCGGCCTTTCCCTTCACGAGCCGCGTCATCAGTAGTGCTCTCCGACGTGGGCGTTGTTGTCGTAGTCGCGCTGGGCGCTCTGCGGGAGGTACTTCTCCTCCGTCTCGCGCACGTAGTCGGTCGACGGGCGCCCGAACACGGCGCCCCAGCCGACGTCGTAATCCGTGCCGGCGTCGGCACCCATGCGGTCGAGGTACTCGGCGAAAGGCGTGGCCTCGCCCGACTCCTTGACGTCGGCCAGCAGTCGCCACACCTCGTGGATGCCCGGCAGAACGAACGGAACAGGCTGGATCGCCTGCCCCAGCGCGGTCATCTCGGCGACGGTCTTACGACCGATCAGCCCCACGCTGACGGCGTATGCCGGGCCGGGCGTCTCCTTCAGCGCGAGCTCGGCCTGCTCCCACGTGTGCATGCCTTCGAAGAAGATCACGTCGGCGCCGGTCTCAGCCTTGTAGAGCTGCGCACGACGGATCGCCTCGTCGACGCCACCCCCGGCGGCACCGTAGCCGTCGGTGCGGGCGACGATCACGAAATCCTCGTCGAGCTTGTCACGCGCGTCGACAGCGGCGTTCAGGCGCCCGATCGCCTCGGCGTCGGACACGAGCTCGATGCCGGCGACACCACCCGACTTCTTCGGTTCGCGCTGGTCCTCGATGTGGATGCCTCCGACACCGGCGTCGATGAACTCGGCCACCGTGCGCTGCACATTGATCGGCGCGCCGAAACCGGTGTCGGCATCGCAGTAGACCGGGATGTCCGCAGCGCGCGCCGTGCGCTTCGCGTGGTCGACGACCTCGGTCAGGGTGAGCCATCCCACATCCGAGATGCCCTGCCACCATGCCGACATCCCGCCCGAGAGCTGGAACGCCCCGAAGCCCGCGTGCTGCGCCATCGCCGCGTGGATCGGCAGCGAACCGAACGGCATCAGCGCCGTCTCCTCGCTCTCGAAGACCGCGCGCAGCGCCTTGCCGGGGGCAGTGAGAGTCACGATGCCACCGTCGGGGAGTTGAAGCCGACGGTCACGACGATGTACACACAGTCTTCGTCGTAAGGGTTCTTCCAGGCGTGGGGAACGCCCGCCATGACGAGCAGGTCGCCCGGAACGAGCGTGCGCTTCTTGCCGCCGGGAAGGTGAAGGTCGACCTTGCCCGAGATCACGACCTCGTAGTCGATGGTGTCGCTCGCATGCATTCCGGCGTCGCCGTCGTCATCGGTGACGGTCATGCTGTCGCCGAGATCGTCGGCCCCCACCTCGCCCGACGAGTGCGCAGGGAAGCTGCTCACGCCGAAGGTGGATCCATTGGGTCCTGCCAGAGCGACCCTGGTCGGCGGGGCACCGAAGTTCTCCTTGCTGTGGCCGCCTTCGACGGCCCAGTAGAACGCACCTGCGGACACGCCGGGGAAGTCGAACTCGGCGGCAGGGCCCGCGTCGAGGAAGTCGGCGCCGCCGGACTCGGTCGGGCCCGCGACGATGAGCCGAAACTGCTTGGGGTCAGGGAATGTCATCTGCCTTCACTCCTTCGTGAATGGTCGGATGTCAGGCGCGCAGGCCCGCGTCGCGCATGAGCGGGAAGATCTGCTCGTTCATCCGGTCGAGGCCCTCGTCGTAGTCGACGAGTCCGGTGCAGATGCCCGTGATGCCCGAGTCCTGCAGCTTCTGGAGCCCGTCGACGATCATCTCGGGCGTGCCCACGAGCGGAACGAGACCGGCCCGGAAGAACGTCTTGATGCTCTCGTCCTGCTTCGGGTCCTCGGACTTCTTGTAGTGATCCCAGCTCCACCCGCGGGAGTCGCCGTTCTGGATGATGTGCTTGTAGCGGAGGGCGCTCTCGTAGTCGCCCTTCTCCTCGACGTACTCGAGGTACTCCCGCGCTTCCTTCTCCGTGTCCTTGCAGATGATGTGCACACCGGCCCACAGGCCGAGGTCCTCACGCCCGGCCGCGTCGGCGTTCTCGCGCAGCTTCGGCGTCACCGACTGGCTGTGCTCGACGCTGCCGATCGCCGCGAACAAGATGTTGGCGTGCTTGAACGCGAACTGCTGACCGGCGGGGCTGGAGCCCGCGCTCATCACCATCGGCCCGGGCGTCTGAACGGGCTTGGGCCACGACTGCGCACCCTGGAGGTGGAAGAAGTCCCCGTCGAAGTCGAACTGGTAGTCGTCTTCGACTGCCCAGAGCCGCTCGACGATGGTCATCCACTCGTCGGCGAGCTCATAGCGCGTGTCGTGCTCGGGCACCTCGACGCCGAACATGTGGTATTCGGGCTTGAAGTAGCCGGCTGTGGCGTTGAGGCCCATGCGGCCGCCGCTGATGTGGTCGACGGTGGCCATCATCTTCGCCGCCATCACCGGGTGGATGAAGGGGACGAGGCAGGTGGCGAAGATCTGTATGTTCTGCGTCGCTGCTGCCAGACCTGCGGCCCACGTGAACGTCTCGAACTGCCGGCCCCACGGGCGGTCGGGGCCCGAGAGACCCTGCCAGCGGGCGATGGGGATGAACCCGTCGACACCGTAGCGGTCGGCCTTCTGCGCGAGACCTTGGATCTCGCCCCAGTTGCCGAGCTTGATCGTGTTCTCGGCGAGGTTGAGACCGCCCTGGCCGGTAGTCACATTCGCGCCGAAAATCGCGACCTTGAACTTGTTCGGGCCACCTATCATGGGCCGCTGAGAACGTTCGACTGTGTGATCAGCGACGAAATCACGGGGTGCGACATTCTGCGTCATTGGTTTTCTCCATATCGTTGTGTCTTTGGGATACCGAAGAGCACCTGGGCCGGATCGGATCGTGCGAAAAGGGATTCGACTGTCGCGATCGCGGGTGGCGTGCCGACCGGACGTGCCCGATTGTGATTGCGCTCTCCACTGGATGTATGGCGAGCCGCATTCTTGGCCTACTGGTTGCAGCCAATTGTGATGGCGGCGTATACGCGATCCGCGTCGTCGTGGTTTTTCCAGACGTGCGCGATGTCGCCTATGGCGAGCAACGATGATGACCCTGCCGCTGAGGGCGATCTCGTACGTTGGGGGTGCTCCCCGGATCTCCTTCGATGTCGGTAAGTCGGCTTCTCCGCCGACCCCCGTTGACGCATGACGCTAAGAGCAGGCAGCACCGGACCGTCATGGTAGGAGACGCCATCAACGCAGGAAAACGCGCCAAAGCGCCTCCTCTTGCCGGTCGGCGGCGCAAGATGTAAAGCTGCTGGCGTTACTTCAGATGCCTGGTGGTGCTCCAGCCGCCGTAGTGCTTCCGGAGCGGCACCCCATCCCCTCGACGAAGAGGAGAGAGATGCGTTCTGCAACCGTTCCTCCCGACAGCCGAGCGAACATGCCTTGCGGTGGAACGACATCCGTGTCGGCTTCGCCGGGACTCCTTGGCCGGCCGGCTCCCCACCGCGGCAGGTGGACGCGGCTTCCTCAGAGGGTTCCTGGACACGCCGGACCGCCTCCATGCGTCGGCGGCGAAAGAGTGCAGCGATGAAGCTGAGCTCTTATCAGAACTTGCGCGTGCCGAACTTCAGTGTTCACAACCTGCGCCAGGTACTCGAGGAGGCGGATCTCGACTGGCGAACTGCGCTCGCGAATGCGGAGATCGACCCCAACGCGCTGACCCGACCGGGAAGCACTATTCCTGCGAGGAAGGAGCTGGCCTTCCAGCTTCAGTTCGTCGCTCTCACAAGAGATCGCGTCGATCTTTGGGTGCGAGCCTCGCGCGCTTACGCGACGAGCACCTACGGCGCTCGCGGAATGGCCCTCGCGACCGCACCGACCGTTGCGGCGTGGGCAGAAGTTGCCAGCGCGACTGATAACGCCCCTGGGCTCCTCGAGATCACGCCTCTTCGGGAACCGGATGGGAGGGTGACGGGAATCGAATTCACCTACCCGGACGCCCCGGAGGAGTTGATCCCGTTCAGCGTCTACCGCGATCTCTGTACCGCCACCCCATCTCTCGCGTGGCTGTACGGCGGCGCTTTCCCCTTCACCCGCATCGAAGTCCCTCTCGCGGAAGTCTCGCCCGAGGCCTTGACGTACGTCTCCTGCACCATCGACTGCTGTGCCGAGGCGTTGCGGCTGTGGTGGGACCCTGCGATATCAACAGAGGAGCTCCCCTTCGGCAACGCCTTCCAGCACGAGGCATGGGTCAAAGCGGATGCCCAGATCATCGACTCGTTCAGGGCGACTGGCGACTGGCCCCACACTGTCGCGAAAGCCATAAGGGCCGCACCCAGTCTCAACCGCACATTGGCAAATGTGGCCGCGACGCTGCGAGTCTCCCCACGCACCCTGCAACGCAAGCTTGAACTCACGGGAAACGACTTCGCCCGGGTACGGGACGAGACTTTGAGTGACCTGGCCTGCGATCTGCTCTCGCATACAGATCACTCTGTAGCGGAAATATCCCGCAAGCTGGGCTACACGGATCCGGCCAGCTTCACGATGGCCTTCAAGCGGTGGAGGGGGATGCCTCCGACGGCGTTCAGGGAGGCTTCTCGCTACGAAGACAAGGAATCCTGGACATCAGCACACTGAACGGCCCCGCCGTTGCTGGTGATTACCTGCGGTGTCGGCGGTGCTGGTCGACAGCGATGGAGACGGGTCCGAGCGGGGCAGCGTAGGGCAGTGAGTCCGTGGCCCGGGTGCCGTGCGGGGAGATCACCGTCACGTTGGCGGGCAGGTCGGCCATGCGTCGCAGACGCCAGACGAGGACGTCGCTGACGGACTCGGCGGTGTGCAGTTCACGTTGGGCGACGACTTCGTGCAGCAGCGCTTGTGGGTCATGGCCAGCCTGGTAGGCGTGCGTGATGGTGGCTGCCAGGGCGGACCAGCCCGGTTCGCCGAGCACCCGCTCGGCGATCTGTGGCGCGGTGGTGCGCAGAAGGGCGGCGGACCAGTCGCGTACGGGCTGGGCCAGGCGCAGGCCCTGGGCTCGCAGGCGGGCCATCGATTCCTCGCTGGCCGCGGCGTACGCGGCCTGGAGGTGGGTGGCGGCCTGCCGTGCGGCTGCGGCTTGCTGGGCGTGCTGGCGCTGGGCGTGCCAGTGTGCGGCGGCGAGGGCGAGGAAGAAGAGCGTGTCGATCACCATGGTGGTCGTGGCGCCGTCCTCGCCCCGGCCGAGTGCCGGGCCGCTACGGACCAGGTCTCGGGCTGCGCGTCGTAGTTGCTGGCTGTGGCAGAACTCTGCTCGGGTGTGGGAGCGGGAGGCCCGTTCGAACGCCCAGGCCGCTTCGCGTAGCTGTTGTCGGGTATGGGGGGGCGGAGGTCTTGGCGAGGGCGTCGAGGACCTCGCCGGTGGCGGCGATCTGCGCTGCCGCGGCGCCGTCGTCGCCGTGGTCGATGACGAGCAGGGCCGCCCATGCCGCGTGTGTGGCGGTGCGCCGTGCGGCGGACGGCGCTGGCTGCTGTGCGGCCCCATGGTCCTGGCGGCCGGTGCTGCCCGGCGCCGACGCGACGGCAGCTGTGTTGAAGCGGTCCCGGATGCGGGGCAGGGACAGGTCGGGGGCGAGCGTCGAGCCTGCGTAGAAGACCGGTTCGCCGTCCTTGTTGCGATCGCCGGGCAGGGCGACGGTGTAACCGCGCAGGTCACCGGAGGGCAGCACGCTGGTGCGGACCAGAAGCCCGGCGGCCTTGAGCCGGTCGAAGAACTCGGTCTCGGTGGCGGCGCCGGCCGCCGCGCGGCGGACGGTTTCGCGCAGCTCCTCCCGCACGGTGCGTTCCCTGCCCTGGCGCTCGGCCTTGTGGCGTTCGGCGCTGGTGGGGCGCTTGGCGGCGGTGCCGTCACCAGGGGTGACGCGGTGCAGGCCGTACTCGGCTTCGATGAGGCGGGCCTCGGCCTGGGCGCGCTTGCCGGAGCGGTGGTGGTCAGGGCGGCGGCCGTCTTCGCGGATGAGGGTGGCGATGATGTGGATGTGGTCGGTGGCGTGGCGGACGGCGGCCCAGCGGCAGCCGGCGCCGTCGCCGGGGTCGATGCCGGTGGCAGCGACCATGCGGCGGGCGATCTTGGCCCACTGCTCGTCGGACAGGATCGGGTCGTCGGGGGCGGCGCGCACGGAGCAGTGCCAGACGTGCTTGTCCGGGCGCTGGCCGGGGTCGAGGAGGGACAGGGGCTGGTCGAGGAGGTGCTGGAGGTCCTTCTTCGTCACCGAGGGGTCGCGGCCGGGGTCGGGGGCCATGTTGTCGAAGGAGGCGACCAGGTGGGGGTCGATGTGTTCCTCGTGGGTGCCCCTGCCGTACAGGTAGTGCAGGAGGCCGAGGGTGTTGCTGCCCTGTTGGTGGATCCGGGGGATCAAGCCGCCTCGTCCTCCCGCCGGTTGGTGATCCTGTCGGCCGCCCGTTGGACGGCCTGCGCGGCGCGTCGCAGATCGGCGAGAGCGGCGGCGAAGTGCGGTGCGTCAGCATCGGAGTTGAGGGCCTTGGCGATCTGGTTGACGTTGCTGCCGGCCCAGCCGAGTTGGCGGCGTACGCCGAACAGCGCGGTCAGGACATCGCGCTCGGTGGCGATGGCGGCCGCGGTGCGGGACTGGTCACGGGCGGTGGCCAGGGCGGAGTAGGCCAAAAACCCGGCCACGCTCATGCCGACGTGCTCGGCGCCGGATCGGATGATGGCGAGTTCGTGCTCGTTGAGGCGGACGCTGTGGGCGGGGCGCTGCTTCTTGTCGCGCGGACGCGACTTCCCCTTCCTGGCCCTGGCCTTGTGGCCGGCCCTGCCCGGCTGCGGTCCGCCCCCGGCCGCAGCCTTCCCGTCCGGCGCCCCTTGGCGTCGGGAGGACCCCGCCACCCCCGGGGCGGGGTCGGGTTCGGGCGCTCCCCCCGCGGGGGAGTGTCCGGACCTCCAACTTGCTCCTGACGGAATCGAGTTGAGGGCCGACTGGCCTGCGGTGGGGTCTGGGCTTGGCATCGGGATCTTCACGGAGTCCTGTTCCTTGTCGTGGTGGTGATGGCTTCGCTGCGGAGTCGTTCCAGGACCGGCGTCAGGCGTTCGTTCCGGCTGCTCTGGAGACCTTGGGCACGGAGGATTTCCCGCAGTTGGACTCAGGTGACGGCCTCGTTTCCGTCGCGCTCGAGCAGCGCGGAGACGTGGGGACGGACCTGTTCGGCCATCTGATCCACGGTCAGCGGGGGCTGCTTGCCCACTCGCTTGGCCAGTCCGCCTCGGGACCGGATCCGAGGGCCTTCCGGCTGCGGCTTCCTCTTCACGGGGACCGTGCGGGGACGGTCCCCGCTCTGCTCGGTCCCCGCATCGGTGTCCGCGGGACCCTGGTCCCCGGCATCGCTGTCCGAGTGGGGACGGTCCCCGAAGCGCGCGGTCCCCGGATCGGCTCCGCGTGCTCGTCTCCGTTGTCGGGGACGGCTGCGGGACCGTGCCTCTGGCGCCCTGAGCAGCGAGTTTGGGTGTATGGGCACCGGTCCCCTCTGTGTCCCCTGCGGCCTCGTCGGTCCCGGGAATCGGGGTCCCGCGGTCCCCGGGACCGGCCTCGCCGCGGTCCCCGTGGGTGTTTTCCTCGGTCCCGTTGACCGGGCTTGGGCTGTTCTCCTGGGACGGTCCCCGGCTGGATCCCGGTCCCCACGTGTGGTCGGCTCGGTCCCCGTGCACGGTCCCGCTTGTTCCCCATCGGGACGGTCCCCGCCTGTCATCCGGTCGGGGACCGACCGGCGGTGGAGTGCAGGTGCCTCACCCGCTGTTTCCTCGTCCCACGCGAATGCCGTCCAGGGAGAGGGCAGGTCGACGGTGGCCAGGGCCGTGGCGTGCCGGCGCGCTCCGCCGTGCCGGCCATGTCGAGGTGGTCGGCGACGAACCGCCGGCTGGTGTCGGCACTGTAGGCGGTGCACCCGATCGCGGCGAGGGCGGCGACCCAGACCGCGGGGATGCCGGATCGCTCGCCACCGGTACGGGTCCGGCTCTGCCGGATGAGCCATCCGGCCAGTAGCAGGGCAACCACGGGCACCGTGGCGACGACCGCGAGAAGGGGCGAGGGTTCGAGTGGAGCGGCGAGAGGCGGGAAGTTGGGGTCGGTCATGCAGCTCTCTGCCGGGTGGGCTCCGCAGCGGCGAGGTCCACACACGTCGGGTGGGGCGTGGTGCGGGGCGCGTTGCCCCGGGCACGGCCGTCGAGGCCCACGCGTCGGCTGCGGCAGGGTTCGCCCTCGGGGGCCTGGCACCACCGGCACCGGACACTGAGCGCGTCCGGGAGCCCCTCGGCGACGGCGGCCTCGCGTGCGGCGCGGGCCGGCCGGTAGGGGACGAGCTGGGCGCGGACGGCCGGTGGGATGCACGAGCCGATGGCGCACAGGCGTGCCTCGACGTCGGGGTGCGGACCGCCGTTGGTGATCTGCCGGTGCGTGGAGAGCGCGGCCACTCCGGCGGCGACGGCGTGCCGGGTGCCGAGCAACTCGGCCTGCCAGGCGGCCGGGTCGTCCGGGTCGGCGACCGGTGTGGGGTCGGTGTGCCGGTCGAGGCGGTCGCGCTGGTGGGCACGCCATCTGCGGGCGACGTCCACGGGCAGGATCGGGTACGGGGAGTCCAGGACGTGGGTCCGAATCGTCTCGCGGACGTCCCAGCCGTGGTCGGTGGTGAAAGGCACGTCGTGGAGCAGTTCGTGCCACTGGGCGATCTGGTCACGGGCCTCGCCCGTGCCGGTGCGGATGGTGCGGGGGTCGAGGCGGCCGATGTAGGCCAGGACGGCGGCGACTTCGTTGCGCTCCAGGGTGGTTACTCCGTTCCGGTCGGTTCGTCGAGGGCGGCGAGCAGGGCGGCCATGTGCGCCTCGGAGCGCGTCATGCCGGTGGCTGAGGCGGGCGCGCCGCCGGGCAGGGCGTAGAGGTTCGGGCTGCCAGGAGTGGGGGCGTGCTCCCGGGCGATCCACGCGCGCCAGTCGGCGGCCCACGCGGCGGCGGTGCGAGGCGCCCATGAGGCCCGGTAGGTGCGCCACTTCTCGTCGGCGGCGTGCAGGGCGTGCTCGCCGAGTCGGTCGAGGTGGCCGTGGCGCTGCAGCCAGGCACGGGCGCCGTCGTCGATCTGCCACTCGGTCGCGGAGATGAGCGGGACAGAGCTGCTGCTGCTCTTACCGTTCACCTTCGGTTCTCTACTGTTCTGGGGGTCGGAATCCGCACCCCCGCCGGGTCGGAACCCGTACCCCCCGGGGGCCGGATTCCGTTCCCCGGGGTCGGATGCCGATCCCCCCTCGAAGTGCTCGGCAGGGTCGGATTCCGGCCCCCCGAGGGTCGGAATCTGCTCCCCCTTGGGGGCCGGATTCCGGTCCCCCGCGGCGGCCTGTTCGGCGAGGAATCGGGCGGCGGCCGGGAGGTGGTAGTACGTCTCCCCGCGTGGGCCCTTGCGGCCCGCGAGCTGCACCAGTTCACCGCCGGCGATCAGCTTCGTGAGGGCGTCACGCACAGCCGTACGGGAGGCGTTCGCGCGCTTCATGAGGGTGGGCAGAGACGCGTACGCGATGCAGCGGCGATCGCGGCACCGGTCGGCGATCAGGGCGAGGACCATACGGGCGGTGCCCTTGCTGCTGCTGTGGTCCCACACCCATTCGCGGGCTTCGTAGCTCATCGGGTGGCGGCTCCTTGATCAGGGCAGGTGGATGCGACGGGCCCTCTGCGGGCCGTGCACAGGGTGTAAGTGGGGCGCGGTCCCCCGTGTCGGTGAGGGTCGCGAGGGCGCGGGTGCGATGGGCCCGGCCACTGCGGATTTCTGGGCCCTGGCGCGCTGGAGTTTCCGTTCCCGCGGGCCAGCGCTCCGGGCGCAGCACCAAGACAGCCACACCCGCGCGCGAAGATCCAGCGCTCGGCAGAGAAACCGCACAGCTCACGGCGAACGCGTCTTGGGCGGCGCTTCCGAGGCCGGAGGCCGGCCGCGCTGATGCCGGTTGATGGCGCCTGCCAGGCTGCCCTGCGAGCTGGTGACAGCCATGTGCCGGCCGTGCCGGTCGTCCTCGGACTCACCGACGGGGCGATTCCGTTCCTCCGGCTCGGGTCAGGCCGCCTGGACGTAGGTCGAGGTGGAGAGCAGGTCCGCGAGCCGCGCGGCACTCTGTGGACTGATCGTCGTCGTGAACCCCGCGCATACGCGCTGGAGAGCGGCCTCCCTCTCCGAGTCCACCTTCTGACGGACGGCGCGGGCCCCCTCGGGGGCGACGACGGGCTGGATGACGGCGGGTTCGGTCTGGCGTTGGGGCATGGACGTCCTCAGGGCGGCGTTCGATCGGCGGCCCACCGGCGTGTGGTGAGGGCCAGCGGGCAGGCTGGGGACGTCCATGCTCCGGAGAATCGCCGGTTTCCCCAACCGGCGATCGTCGGCTATGTTGCGCCCTTCATCACCTCGGCCGGCAGGGCGGATTCCACCGGCCTCGCCCTGCTACAGCGGGTTCTGCTCGACGCTGATCCGGTCCCAGTCCATGTACCGGCCGAACTTCTTCGGCTCGTCGATGACGATCCCGGAGAAGAGGAACCGCAGCACCGCGTTGCGCCGCTCGTCCGTCATGTCCTCGGCGTCCCAGGCGGCCCGCGCTCCCGCGCCGGTGAGGCCGTCGAGGAGCACCATCGGCCGGACCACGACCTTGCGTTGCGCCTTGGCGATCCGGTCGGTGATCTCCTTGCGCATCTTGCGGTACTCCGCAGTGGAGATCTCCTTCGCGGTCCACATCTGGTTGAGTTCGTCGAGCTGCCGCTGGTCGTCCTCCAGCTCCTCGGACACGCGCTCGGAGAGGTTGCTGCTGGCGAGCCGGCCGTCCACCCGCAGCTTGCCGAGCAGCTCGACCGCGGCGTCCACGACGAAGTCCTCCAGCGTCTGGGCCGTGATCGACCGGGTGCACTTCTTCTCGTCGTTCCGGCCCCGCCGGTTGCACTGGTAGACAGGCCCGGTGCCCTTGGCCGTGCCGGACATCAGCGTCCCGCACCGCCCGCACATCACCAGGCCGCGCAGCAGGTAGTAGCGCTGCGCGGGCTTGCCGAGCGCCTCCCGGTAGACCGCCGACCGGTACTCGCGGCGCGTCCGCACCTCCGCCCACACTCCGGCGTCGATGATCGCGGGCCAGGTGCCGGGACCGACTTCCTCGCCCTGGTGCATGCGGATTCCGGCGACGTGCCGGGAGTCGAGCAGCGCGCGGACGGTGCCGCCGGTCCATGCCTTGCCGCCGGCCGTGCGGATACCCCGGCTGTGCAGGTCCTTCGCGATCGGTGCCGGGCCCTCCCCCTTCAGGTAGCGGTCGAACACCTCCCTGACGACCTCGGCCTCCTCCTCGACGATCGTCATCCCGTCCTTGGTGTACCCGAACCGCCTCACCCCGCCCTGCGGCTTGCCCTCCCGCGCCCGGTCCTGCATGGCGGACTTCAACCGCTGTGAGGTGTCGTCCGAGGAGCGGCAGGCGTGCGCGACCTCGATGCGGAGGATGAAGCGGTCGTCGGGGTCGGCGAGGTCCCGCCGGTTCGCCTCGCCGTGGAGGGTGATCGCGTGGTCGTCGGAGACCTGGAGCAGCTCCTCCAGGTCCCGCGGCTGCCGCATGAGCCGGTCGGGGTGGTAGGCGATGACGTGCCGGAAGCTGCGGTTCCGGGCTTCCTCCAGCAAGCGGTCCCAGCCGGGCCGCTTGCGCTTGCGGCTCCAGGCGGAGCGGCTGTTGTCGACGAAGACGTGGGCGGGGTTGATGACGAGGCCGCGCCGCTCGGCGATCTCGCGGCAGATGCGCTCCTGGCGGTCGACGCCCGTCTGGTCGTCGTCGTCCGCCTGGGATATGCGGCAGTAGACCGCCGCCGGCTCACCGGCGGTGGTGCTGGAGATGCCCCTGGTGGGCCTGTTGCGCGACATGTGAATGAGTGTACGAACGAGGAGTCGGCTGGGTGACGGGGGCACCCGGACTGGTGACGGCGGTCCGCTCGGCGAAGCAGTTCCTGACGTACGTCTCCGCGGGCCCGTTCCAGTACGCGGTCGCCGAGGCACTCGCGCTGCCGGAGTCGTACTTCGACGACTTCCGCGCAGCCCACCGGCGCAAGCGCGACCTGCTCAGTGACGGTCTGCGCTCTGCCGGCTTCGAGGTCTACCAGCCCCGGGGCACGTACTTCATCACCACCGACATCGCCCCCTTCGGCGAGAAGGACGCCTACGCCTTCTGCCGCGCCCTCCCCGAACGCTGCGGTGTCGTCGCCGTCCCCGTATCCGTCTTCTACGACGACCCGGAAGCCGGTCGCAGCCAGGTCCGCTTCGCCTTCTGCAAGAAGGACGACGTTCTCCACGAAGCCGCCGGCCGGCTGCGGCGCCTGGCGTCCTGAACCCACGAACGGCGTCGCCGGGAGCCCTACGTCAGCGGGCGTCCACCTCGGGCTCCGGACGCGGGAGTTCGTCGAGGTCAAGGGTGAAGGTGCGGCCGTCGGCCAGGGGGACGGGGAGCTTGCCCGTGCCGTACTTGTGGGTGTGGGCCGCGATGTAACCGGTCGCGGTCGGCTGGGTGTGGAGGACGACTTCCTGGGCGTAGGGGTCCACGACCAGGTAGATGGGGATGCCGTAGCGGCCGTACTTCGTGGTGCAGTCGTCGTAGTCCTTGCGTGCGGAGGAGATCGAGACGACCTCGGAGATCAGCAGGACGTCTTCGAAGCTGTAGCGCTTGCCTTCCCGACGGGCGTCCTCGCGAAGGATCGCCAGATCGGGGGCGGAGTTCTCGTCGGCGGGGAAGTCGATGTAGACGTCGGAGGTGACCTTCGCGTGACGGCCGAGAGCGAGAGCGGAGTCGATCTGCATCGATCTGATGGTGCTGGAGTGCTCTTCGCTCTGCGGAGTCATGATCACCTTTCCCTCGGCCCCGAACAGGACCGTGTACCCCTTGGGGAACTCGGTGTGCGCGATCGCGTCGACACTCATGGACGGCTCCTTCCCGTGTGGGGTCAGGATACGGCGGGGGAGCTTTCCCCTGCCGCGCTTGTGACCGTGTGCGTGCACCCCTCGGGAAACCCGGGGTGCATGATCGCGTCGATGCTCCTGGACGATCGCGCGCAGGCTGCCCGGTGGCGGCAGCTCAAGCCAGGAGAACGCGCTGCGCGACCTCGTCGACCACGCCCTCTGCCGCCCCGCGTGAGAAGGATCGGGCAGCGGGCCTGTGGGGAAGCCGAAGGAGCCCGGATCCGGGCGACCTCTGGGGTCGGTTCCGGATCGGGCTCCTTCGTGTGTACGCGTGTACGCGGGCGGGAAGCGGAGGGCTTCCTACTCGTCGTCCTCGGGCTTCTCCGCCTCGTTGATCTCCTGCTCCAGGCCGAGCTGCTCGACGAGCCACTTGTCGAACTCGATCGCGGCCCGCACCCAGCTGACCGTCGACGAGACGAAGTGCTCCAGGCTGACGCCCGTGCCGATCAGCATCTGGGCCTCACCGATCAGACGGACAGTGCCGTCGTCATGGGTGTGGGTGTAAACCTTGGGCCACAGGGTGCGGCGGTTCCAGTCGTCGATCGACTCGAGGAGCTGCTGCTTCTCCTCGATGCCGTGCGGCCGGTCGTAGAAGGTCCGCACGGAGAAGATCTGCTGGTCATCCTCCCCACGGAACATGAAGTAGGTACGGAACTGCTCCCACGGCGCCGCGAGGTCACCCTCGTCGTCGACGACGTACTTGAGCTCCATCTGGTCGAGGAGCTGCTTCACGAGGTCCTGATCCGGGACGACGGGGCCCGCGGGGCCCTGGGGCTGCGGCTCCGGCTGCTGGCCCCCGAAGCTAGGAATCGAGGACGGGTCGATGGACATCTGGGACACTCCTGCGGTCGTCTGGCGTCCGGCCGTGGATGGGACCAGACGTATGTCCCACCCTCTCTCTCTTGGCACGTGCCGGGCAACCTGCCTGGCCGAGAGGTACCCCCACGCGCCGGCCTCCATGATCACATTCCGATAACCATGGAGACCGTACCCCTGGGGGGTATTACAGCGTCTTGCCCGTGGCCGGGCCCACCAGGAGGCCCTCGCCGGCGCGGTCCACGCGGACCGTGTCGCCGTCCTTGATCTCGCCGGACAGGATCTCCTTGGCGAGCCGGTCGCCGATGGCGGTCTGCACCAGGCGGCGCAGCGGGCGGGCACCGTAGGCCGGGTCCATGCCCTCCTCCGCCAGCCAGGCCAGCGCCTCGGGAGTGATGTCCAGGGTGAGCCGGCGTTCGGCGAGGCGCCGGCCCAGCCGGTCGAGCTGCAGTGCGGCGATGCGCTCCAGTTCGGGCTTGGTCAGCGCGGAGAAGACGACCAGGTCGTCGAGCCGGTTGATGAACTCCGGCTTGAAGGAGGCCCGGACCATTTCCAGGACCTGTTCCTTCTTCTGCTCCTCGGTGGTCAGCGGGTCGACCAGGAACTGGCTGCCCAGGTTGGACGTCAGCACCAGGATCGTGTTGCGGAAGTCGACCGTGCGGCCCTGGCCGTCGGTGAGCCGCCCGTCGTCGAGGACCTGGAGCAGGATGTCGAAGACCTCGGGGTGGGCCTTCTCCACCTCGTCGAGGAGCACCACGCTGTACGGGCGGCGGCGCACGGACTCGGTGAGCTGGCCGCCCTCCTCGTACCCGATGTAGCCGGGCGGGGCGCCGACCAGGCGGGCCACGCTGTGCTTCTCGCCGTACTCCGACATGTCGATGCGGACCATCGCCCGCTCGTCGTCGAAGAGGAAGTCGGCGAGCGCCTTGGCCAGTTCGGTCTTGCCGACGCCGGTGGGGCCGAGGAAGAGGAAGGAGCCGGTGGGGCGGTCCGGGTCCGCGATTCCGGCGCGGCTGCGGCGTACGGCGTCCGACACCGCCCGGACGGCCTCGCTCTGACCGATGAGCCGCTTGCCCAGCTCGTCCTCCATGCGCAGCAGCTTCTGCGTCTCCCCCTCCAGCAGACGGCCGGCAGGGATGCCGGTCCAGGCGGCGACGACGTCCGCGATGTCGTCGGAGCCGACCTCCTCCTTGACCATGGTGTCCTTGGCGACCTCCTCCTCGGCCTCGGAGGCGGCCTCCAGGTCGCGTTCCAGGCCGGGGATCTCGCCGTAGAGCAGCTTGGACGCGGAGTCGAAGTCACCCTCGCGCTGGGCGCGTTCGGCCTGGCCGCGCAGGTCGTCGAGCTTCTCCTTCAGCTCGCCGACCCGGTTCAGGGACTGCTTCTCCTTCTCCCAGCGGGCGTTGAGGCCGCGCAGCTCCTCCTCCTTGTCGGCGAGGTCGCGGCGCAGCTTCTCCAGACGCTCGAGGGAGGCGGCGTCGGTCTCCTTGCCGATCGCCAGCTCCTCCATCTTCAACCGGTCCACGGCGCGCTGGAGTTCGTCGATCTCGACGGGCGAGGAGTCGATCTCCATACGGAGCCGGGAAGCCGCCTCGTCGACCAGGTCGATGGCCTTGTCGGGCAGGAAGCGGGAGGTGATGTAGCGGTCCGAGAGGCTCGCCGCCGCCACCAGCGCGCTGTCGGCGATCTGCACCTTGTGGTGCGCCTCGTAACGGCCCTTCAGACCGCGCAGGATAGCGATGGAGTCCTCGACCGACGGCTCGGCGACCAGCACCTGCTGGAAGCGTCGCTCCAGCGCCGGATCCTTCTCGATCCGCTCGCGGTACTCGTCGAGGGTGGTGGCGCCGACCATGCGCAGCTCACCGCGGGCGAGCATCGGCTTGAGCATGTTGCCGGCGTCCATGGCGGAGTCGCCGCCGGCACCGGCGCCGACGACCGTGTGCAGCTCGTCGATGAAGGTGATGATCTGCCCGTCGGAGTCCTTGATCTCGGCGAGGACGGTCTTCAGCCGCTCCTCGAACTCGCCGCGGTACTTGGCCCCGGCGATCATCGCCCCCAGGTCGAGCGCGACCAGCCGCTTGTCCTTCAGCGACTCGGGCACGTCCCCCTTGACGATCCGCTGGGCGAGGCCCTCGACGACGGCGGTCTTGCCGACGCCGGGCTCGCCGATGAGCACGGGGTTGTTCTTGGTGCGGCGGGACAGCACCTGCACGACTCGCCGGATCTCCTGGTCCCGGCCGATCACCGGGTCGAGCCTGCCCTCGCGGGCGGCCTCGGTGAAGTCGGTCCCGAACTTCTCCAGGGCCTTGTACTGGCCCTCGGGGTCGGCCGTCGTCACGCGGCGCGCTCCTCTCGTCTGCTGGAAGGCGTCCTGCAGCTTCTTCGCGGTGGCACCCTGCCCGGCCAGCACCTCGCCGGCCGCGCCGCCCTTCGCGGCGATGCCGAGGAGCAGGTGTTCGGTGGAGAGGTACTCGTCGCCCAGGTCACGGGCGCGCGCCTCGGCGTCCGCGATGACGGCGAGCAGCTCACGGTTGGGCTGGGGCGGGGCGACGGTGGACCCCGTGACGCTCGGCAGCCCGGCGAGGACGCGCTCGGCCCCCGCGCGTACGGCCGCCTGGTCGGCGTCGACCGCGGCGAGCAGGTCGGTGATGTTCTCGTTGTCCTGCCCTTCGAGCAGGGCGAGCAGCAGATGGGCGGGGGTGAGGTCGGGGTGTCCCCCGGTCAGGGCCCGATTGCCGGCTGCGTTGATCGCGTCCCGGCTCCGATTGGTCAGCTCGGCGTCCACGTGCGCGTTCTCCTCCTTGCGATCACCGTTCAGCGGCCTTCAGGGCTGGCTCGGCTTGGCTGACTCGGCCAGCGTACACAAACTTGAGTCTATTCCACTCAAGGTGAGGAGGGGAGGGCCGGAGCGGTCGAGTTCCCGGGCTCCCGCACTCCCGGATTCCCGGGCATTCCAGCTTCCGGCGCGACCACCGCCCGCGCACGTCGGCCACGGGCATGCACACGGCGAAAACGGAGCACGGCGAGCGTCACCGCACGAGGCGGACGTGAAGGCGCGGCGCGGACGCGAAAGGCGCACGGCGGGTCCGCACGCGGAGGACGACAACCGCCGGCGGTGGGCGACACTGAGGGCGGCGGTGCGTCGCGCGGGACGACCGGGGCGCGCGGCAAAGGTGCGGCGGGCAGGGCGCCACAGGCGGGCACCGCCGGTACCGGATCAGGCGCGGGAGATCATGGCAATCGCGCTCACACGCGCGAGGGGGCAGGGGTGAGACAGCGGTGAAGATCCGTATCGTCCAACGACCGGTTCCGGCCATCACTCGATCCTGGCCATACCCGGAAATGTCCCCGGAAAGCGCAGTGGCGTCACCGTGTTCAGGTCACGGTGACGCCACTGCCGGGGGAAGCACCTGCGCGATCTTTTACGACGGGGGAATCGCGTCAGGCGCTGCGGGGGGTGGCCGAGAGGGTCCGGGGAGCGGGAGAGACGGACTCCACCTGCTCATGGTCCCGTTGATCCAGGTTCACAAAGATCATTCCGTACCGGATGGCACACCGCACGGGTTGCGGCGCCCCACGGGGCCGCCGCAGACACCGGTACGCCCGTACGTCCTGGTCCTCCTCGCGCGTGACGACGACCGGTTCACCGAACACGGTCACCATCAGGGAGTCACCGCTGTGGGGGATGGCGGTGACCAGGTCGATGAAGTGCCAACCGGAGCGGTAGGCGGTGGCCATCTCGCGGCGGAAGGATCGGTCGTCGGGAGGCGTGGTCATCGCTCAGCCCCAACTACTGTCGTTCGCGACCACGGGAGCGGCCACACCCCAACTGCTGTCTGCAACCACGGACTTGGCGCCCACCACCGGTCCCCAGCTGCTGTCCGCCCGGACGTCACCCTTCGTGCCGGCCATGCCGCTCAGCACGCCGAAGGCCACGACGGCGGAGAGTGCGGCGACAAGCACCGAGCGAAGCGTTCTCTTACGCATAGTCGGCTTCGTCCTCACTTGAAGATCACCCTTTTCCCCCGTCAGTACGACGATGGCTCATTCGGGCACGTTGTGGCCACACAATCGGTGCATCATGTTCCTGCATGTTCAGGACCCTGGGGGGTGGAGATTTGACAATGAATCAGACCAACGCGACACATCCCCATGCGGTCACCGAACTGTGCGAGGCCGGCAGCCGCCTCTATGCCGACGCCCTGCGCGCCGGCCGCATCACGCGCACGGACGTGGAGCCCGCTCCCTGCCTGATGGAGCTCGCCCTGCTGCACCCCGACCCGGACGACCCCACCTGGCTGCGCCCTCTATCCCCGGCGGTGGCCCTGGCCCACCGGCTCAACCCGCTGGAACGGGAGATCACCGAGCGCCGGCGGATGTCGATCGAACTGGCCGACGCCTTCGAACCGTTCATGGCCCTCAGTGCCCAGACGACGATGACCACCCACTCGATCACGGTGCTGGAGGGCTTCGACCGGATCAACGCCGCCCTCGACCTGGCCACCGCACAGTGCCGGTCCGAGATGCTCACCGTCCAGCCGGGCGGCCGTCGGCTGGAACACACCCTCGCCCAAGGGCTGGAGCGCGACCAGCAGCTGACCGAGCGGGGGGTGCGCATCCGGACCCTCTACCAGCACACCGCCCGCCACAGCCCCGAGACGCTGGCGTACGTGGCACGGTTCGACACCAGCAGGGTGGAGTACCGCACCATCGACGAGCTCGTGGAGCGGCTCGTCATCTGCGACGAGACCGTGGCCTTCATCCCCACCCGCGACGACCGTCAGGTCGCCCTGGAACTGCGCCACCCCGGCCTCGTCCGCTACCTGATCAAGGTCTTCGAGTTCATGTGGACCCGCGCGGTCCCCCTGAGCATGGGCGCCCCGTACGAACCGGCCTCGGACGGCCTCACGGACATCCAGCACTCCATCGCCAAGCTCCTCGTGGAGGGCCATGTCGACGAGGCCATCGCCCGGCGCCTGGGCATGAACGTCCGTACCTGCCGCGCTCACATAGCCAAACTGGCCTCCGCCCTCGGCAGTGGCAGCCGCGCCCAACTGGGCTACCTTATCGCCCAGTCGGGGATCCTCGAACAGGAGCACTGAGAACCGGGGATGAGCGAGCCACACGTGACGGCGGAGTCGCACGACCACGGAACGGAGGAACTGTGCGGGGCGGGGGTGGAGCTGTACGCCCGTTCCCTGCGTGAGGGGCACGTCCGCGCGCAGGAGGCGCGTGCTGCTCCCTGCCTGGTCGACTTCGGGCTGCTGCATCCGGCCGTCGACGATCCGAACCGCCTGGAGCCCGTCGAACCGACCGTCGCCCTTCACCGGATGCTGCGGGCCTGCGAGGTGCGGATCACGGACGAACGGCGGCGCGAGGAGCGGCTGGCCGAGACATTCCAGCCGCTCATGCGGATCGGCGGGCACCGCACAACGGGGGCGGACACCCCGATGATCCGGGTTCTCAGCGGCTCGGAACGGATCAACAGGGCCCTCTTCGAAGCTCTGGCGGAAGGAACCGATGAACTCCTGTGTGTCCAGCCGCACAGGAACCACTACAGCTCCGGGCGCGGCGTGGCGGCTCAGGCCCTCGCCCTGGAACGCGACCAGGCCTTCCTCGATCGCGGCGGCCGTATCCGTACCCTGTACCCGCACAGCCAACGCCACGTATTGATGGTCATCGCGCGATACGAGCAATTGAAGGGGGACGCGGAGGCCCGCACTCTCGACGAAGTGACCGACCGTCTCATCATCGTCGACCGGGCCGTCGCCTTCGTCCCCTCCGACAGTGACGGCCGCGTCGCGCTGGAGATCCGGCACCCGACGATCGTCGACTACCTCGCCACCGCCTTCGACCGTTTCTGGCATCTGGCCACGCCGATGTACCCGCGTTTCGTTCGCCGGCCCAGCGTCGACGGCGTCACGCCCCGCCAACGCGCCCTCGCCCGCCTCCTCGTCGAAGGCCACACCGACGCCGTCATGGCCGACCGTCTCGGCATGAACGTCCGCACCGCTCGCGTGCACATCGCCAAGCTCGCCACGACCCTGGGCAGTCAGAGCCGGGCTCAGCTCGGTTACCTCATCGGGCAGTCCGGGATCCTCGATCAGGAACCGTGACGGAGGCCGCCGCCGATCGCGGCGGGCCGTCCAGGCCGGCCTGGGCCATTTTGACGCCCAGTTGGGTGCGGCTGGCCGCGCCCAACGTCTCCGACAGGCGGGCGATGTGGGCCCGGCAAGTGCGCACACTGATCCCCAGCCGCTCCGCGATCACCGCGTCCTGGTGGCCCTCCGCCAGCAGCGCCGCGATGGACCGCTCCCGGTGCGAGATGCCCTCGATGCCGGTGTCGGGGAGCGGGGCGGCCAGCGGGAGGGCGAGCCGCCACAGCCGCTCGAAGACCGTGCCCAGGTACTCCACCAGCGCCGGGTGCCGCAGCTCCAGGGCCATCGAGCGCTCGGCGTTGGCGGGGATGAAGGCGACCGTGCGGTCGAAGAGGATCAGCCGCTCGGTCACCTCGTCCAGGGTGCGTGCCTCCACCGCGTCGCCCATCAGCTCCAGGTACGTGTGCAGTCCCTGGCCGTGCCGGGCCACATGCGTGTAGAGGTCCCGCATCCGCACCCCGCGCCCGCGCAGCGCCGTCGCCCGGTGCAGGCCCTCCGACAGCTCCGCCTCGCGCCGGATGCCGCCGGGCTGGACCGTCAGCACCTCCGTGGTGCACGCCTGCGTCGCCTCGTCCATCGCGGCCTGGATACGGGCCACACCGTCCAGCACCCGGATCGCCGGGCCCTCCGTGGCCGAGGGGGAGGCGGGTCCCTGGTGGCCGAGGCCGGCATACCACTCGAAGGCCTCGACGGCCGAACCCACCCGGCGCTGGCTCGCGCTGACCTCGTCGTACATCCCGCGCAGCAGCCGGGTCATGACCTCCTGCGGGGCGGTCGGCACCAGCCAGTCCATGGCGTCGGGATCCGGGTGCAGCAGGGCCAGGTCCAGGAGGCAGGGCACCGGCTCCGCGTCCCGGCGCGGCACCCGCCCGCGCCGTACGGCCCGGGAATACACGCGATCCCCGATGTCGCACAGTCGGTCAGCACCATGCGGATGCTCGTCCGTCCCGCGCCCCGCCATTGCCCGTCCCACCCCCGGTTCAGCCACTTTCCGATGCGCAACTATGCGCGGACACACCCTGCTCCGCAACACGGCTCGGCCACACAGGAGCCCCTTTTCCTCCTGCAAATCACCGTATATCAACCCCCGCTACACGTCTCATGACAACAAGATGAGGGTGGTGTCCGGGCACGCAGTGATGCGATTGTCGATGATCGCCCAGGGATTCCGTCGGGCACCTGACGCTGCCGCGACCACGGTGGCAGTCACCGCACCGACGCACCACGGGGAAGGGGAAAACCACTGTGACCAGGTGGGACGCCAACGAATCGACCGACAAAGCAGGTCCCGCGATTCCTTCCGAGGAGGAAAACAGAACGAAAATCACCGTCACGCCGAGCGGCGCCAGAACGACCCAGGACGACCCAGAACGCGAAAAATCGCCTCCGCGTCTCACAGGATTTCGATTTCGATCAGCTGACGGACCGAGAGCGACAGGTCCTCACACTTCTCGCTGACGGTCCATCCAATCTCGTGATCGCCAGGCGGCTCGGCATAGCGGAACGCACCGTGAAAGCACACCTGACAAGCCTGATGCGGAAACGGGCATTCAAACGCGCCTCGAAGCAGCCCTGGTCTCCAACCTGCACAGTGAAGGCATGTCTCTTGGAGAAGTGCCCGTAAGGGCTATGCCCCAAGGTCCAATGGGCAGAACAGTCTCCCGTACGGCACCTTGATTCCCGTCGGCCGGACAGGCCGGCTGGGCGACCCGCCAGGGGCGCCCCAAGGGGATTAAGGGGAGGGACTATGCACAAGAAGACACGCATGATCGCTGCTTCGGTGGTGGCCGCTGCGGCTCTGGGGGTGGCTGCACCCGCGGCGTCGGCCGTTTCTGCTCATCGGACTGTTGCCACTGTCGCGTCGTCACACAGTGCCGCAGCGCCGTCGGCCACGGTGGAGGTGTACCCCGAGGTCGAACTCAGCTCCGAGGCCGCGGCCGTGCGGAGGGTGAGGTGGTCGCGCAGGGCAAGCTCGGCGCGCTCAAGACGCTGCTCAAGAAGAGCAAGCCGCTGTTCAAGGCAGCCGTGGAGGCCGCGAAGAAGGGGAAGGCCGCCTTCGACAGGTGGGTCAACAGCCTTTCGAACCTCAATCCTTTCAAGTGGGCCATCAAGGCGTCGCCGAGCTACATCATCAGTGAGCTGATCGCCTGGCTGGTCCAGCAGGTCGTCTGATCGAACGAAGCGGGGTTCCTCCCGACCTCGGGGAGGAACCCCGCTCCATGAGAGGAAGAACGTATGAAGAAGCCGCTCGGACAGGCAGTCGCGGACAACATGTGGGGAATGGCGGCGTTATTCGTCTGCGCTTCTTTCATTTCGTTTGTTTTCATTCATACCGAGAGCGCGAGAACGGCCGGCTGGGTTCTCTACTACTGCGGCTGGATACCGCCCGTGGGCATGAGCCTCTGGTGTCTGGCACGGCGAGAAAAGCTCGGCATCGGCGCTCTGTTTTCGTTCACCCTGCTCATCGTGTCCGGATGTCTCTTCTGGTTGAACCATGGCTGATCCGGCAGCCCCGTCACCTTTGGCAACCGCCCGGGGCCTGACCAAAGACTTCCGCGGCCGCCGAGTACTTTCCGATGTTTCCCTGCAATTGTCCCCGCACCGGGTGACCGGATTCCTCGGGGCCAACGGGGCGGGAAAGACCACGGCCATCCGGATGATGCTCGGCCTGTTGCCGGGGGAGGGTGAAACGCTGTTCATGGGGCGCTCCCTCGCGCAGTGGCGCGCTCCGGCCGAGGTGGTCGGCGCAGCTCTCGGCGGCGTCGCCGGACACCCCGAGCACTCGGTGCGGACGCACTTGAGGATGGTCGCCGCCGGCATCGGCGTTCCGGATGAACGTGGGGGCGAGATCCTGAGCCGGGTCGGCATGCAGGAGGCCGCCAGGCTGCGCCTCGGCCGTCTTTCCCTCGGCATGGGGCAGCGCGTGGCGATCGCGCAGGCGCTCCTGGGCGATCCCCGCGTCCTGATCCTCGATGAGCCGACCAACGGACTCGACCCTCACTCCGTGCGTTGGCTGCGTGGCTTCCTCCGGGACTTCGCCGACGGTGGTCGCGCCGTTCTGGTGTCGAGCCATCAGCTGGCCGAGATGGAGCAGTTGGCCGACGAGGTCGTCGTCCTCACGAGAGGCCGAGTCGTCGCCGACACGTCCATGGCGGATCTCTCCAAAATCGCTCACGGACGAGTCGGCGTGGAGAGCCCCGCGCTGGACAAGTTGACGCAACTGGTCGAGCAGCGAGGGGGACCCTCGTCGTCACCGGTCCCGGTACCGCCCACATCACAGGACTGTCGAGATTCCGGGTCGGAGACCTGGCGGCCGAACACTCGGTGCCGTTGCACTGGCTGGACGAGCGGGCGACCTCGTTGGAGGAGTTCTACCTTTCCGTTGCCGATCAGGAATACGAGAGCCGATGAGTCCCCTGGTGACCAACGAGGCGGATACCGCCACCCATGATCGCGCGGTCCCGGTCGTCCCCCTGGCCGGGACCGCGCTCAAACGGGCTGTGGACTTCGAATGGCTGAGGCTGAAGGGCCTGCGCTCAACCTGGGCCGTGCTGGGGTCGCTGACCGTTCTGGCTCTGCTCAACGGCGTGCTGCTCCCGATGGAGGCAGCCGAGCCGGAGAGGGGAGGGCAGCCCTTTGTCGAGGTCGCCCGGCTGGTCGACACACTGCAGTTCAACGCAATCGCCATGCAACTCCCCCTCAACGCTTGGCTCTTGGTGTTCGTATTCGGAACCGGCCCGATCGCCTCGGAGTTCAGGCACCGGACGGCGCGCACGGCCTGGTTGACGGTGGGCAGCCGTGGTCTGTCGTATGCGGCCAAACTCCTCGTGGGAGCGCTGGGCGCGCTGACCGGTTCCACCGTTGCCCTCGGCCTCGGCATCGCCGCAGGCTCGACCGCCCTCGCCGTGCGAGGGCTGCCACAGCCCGACTGGCCGGCGGCCTTCGGCCCTCTGCTGAGGTACCTGATCGTCATGACGTTCCTGCCGATACTGGCCGGAGGCCTGGCCTCGCTGGTCCGAAGCCGACTGGTGGCGGTGCTCTCCATCATCCTGTGGCCGCTTCTCCTCGAGCGAATATTCGGCCTGGCCGTCGCATCCGTCACAGGTGCCGACGAGGTCCGGTCCTGGCTCCCGTTCGCAGCCGCCCGGGCGGCGATGAACGGCGCGGAGCAACCGGACGGGTTCACCAGGGCGCTGATCGGCAGTGACCTGGCCCCCCTGACAGGTCTGAGCACATTCTGCTTCTACGCGACCGTTCTCGCGTGCTGTGGATGGCTGGGCTACCGGCGGCGGGCGGCCTCGTGAGCCCAAGCACATCGGTGACCGCCCGGCGCCTGCCCGGCATCGACGCACTCCGGGGACTGGCGCTGTTGGGCATCCTCATGGTCAACAGCGCGCAGATCATGGATCCCTATGCGGCGGAAGGGGTTCGCGAGCCCGGCGCGGCCTTTGTGGACAGTTTCGCCATGTGGCTGGTGACGGCACTGGCCACCACCAAGTTCTACCTGTTGTTCTCGTTCCTGTTCGGCTACAGCTTCACGCTCCAGACGGCCTCGGCCGACCGGGAGAACGCGAACTTCACACCACGTTTCCTGCGCCGGTCACTGGGCCTGCTGTCGCTGGGCCTGGTGCACGCCGTGCTGCTGTACAACGGCGACATCCTCATGACCTACGGCCTCCTCGGACTGGTCCTCCTGTGCGCCGGGCGGATCACACCGGCCACCGCGGTGAAGACCGCCGCCTGGATCTACGGGATCTTCGGTGTCGTCCTGACGTGTCTGGGCGCACTCGCGGCATTCGACCCACACAGGAGTGGCGTCGATCAAGGGAAGATCGCAGAAGCCGTGAGCGCATACCGCGGCGATGCGGGAACGGTCCTCCAGGCGAATCTGGACCGATTCCCGGATGCCGTCCTCGGTGTCCTCATCATGGCCCCGGGGGTTCTCGCCGCCTTCCTCCTCGGGCTGGCCGCAGGCAAGCGGTCCCTGCTCTCGCACGACGGCACGTCCCGTTCCCAGCTGATCCGGTGCGCCACCGTCGGACTGATCATCGGGGGGCCGGGAGCGCTCTTCTTCGCATCCGCCTCGCTGGGGCCGCTCGGTGAGCGATGGCAGTACCTGGGACTTGGCGTGGGAATACTGACGGCTCCCGCCCTGACGTGCGCCTACGCCTGCCTGCTGCTGCTCCTGCTCCGCTCGTCACGGGGAGACGGAGTCCGGCAGTGGCTCGCCCCAGCGGGCCGGATGGCACTGACGAACTACCTGACGCAGTCCGTGATCCTGACCGTCCTCGCGACCGCGTACGGTTTCTCTCTCTACGGGCGCATGGGTACCGCCGCACTGATGGTGCTCGTGTGCGCCGTGTACGGCCTTCAACTCGCGATCAGCACGGCATGGTCGCGGCGCTTCCGGCACGGCCCCGCCGAGTGGCTGCTCCGGACCATCACCCTGGCGGGCCCGCCACGAAGACGTGCTGATCGGTGAGAGATCCACGGTCTCCCGGAGGGCGGGGTGGCCGAACACCGACGGTTCCCGCCCTGCCGGCCGCGGACCGGCGGTGCGGGGGCGTGCGGAAACAGCACTGCCGGGGAGCGCGGTGATCCGCGCTCCCCGGCAGGACGTTCCACGGCCCGAGGGCCGGGGCGGGAAGGCTACTTCAGCCCGGCCTTGTCGCACGCCTCCTTGTAGGCGGCCGTGCAGATGTCCGAGAGCTTGTAGATCCCGTCGGCGACGACCGTGTCCGCGATGTTCTCCTTGGTCAGAGCGACCACGGGCACGAGCTTCGCCGGAATGTCCTTGTCGGTGGGGCTGTCGACGCGGTCGCCGGTCAGCGCGTCGAACTGGATGGCCTTGCCCTGGATCCGCGCCACCGCGATCTCCGCGGCGTTGTCCGCCTCGGTCGGGTAGGACTTGTAGACGCTCATGAACTGGTCGCCCAGGAGGATCCGCTGCACGGCGTCGAGTTCGGCGTCCTGGCCGGTGATCGGGGGCATCTCGGTCACCCCGGCGGCCTTCAGCGCCTTGATGACGCCGCTCGCCATGCCGTCGTTGGCGGAGTAGACCGCGGCGATGTTGCCGACGCCGATCGCGGTGATCGCCTCGGCCATGTTGGCCTCGGCGTTCTCCGGCTTCCAGTCCTTGGTGTCGTAGGTCTTGGCGATGGTCACCGCGTCCTTGAGCTCCGAGAGCGCCCCGGCCTTGAACTGCTTGGCGTTCGGGTCGGTCGGCGAGCCGTTCATCATGACGATCTTGCTGGTGACCCCGCCGTCGCCGCCGAGCGCCTCCAGCAGGGAGCGGCCCTGGACCTCGCCGACCAGCTCGTTGTCGAAGGAGATGTACGCGTCGATCGGGCCCTCGGCCAGCCGGTCGTAGGCGATGACGGGGATGCCCGCGTCCTTGGCCTTCGTCACGTCCCCGGCGATGGCGTGCGCGTCGACCGCGTCCAGCACGATGACGTCGACCGCGTCCTCGATCATCTGCTGCATCTGGCTCGACTGCTTGTCCGCGTCCGCATCGGCGTTGGCGTAGTCGACCTTGCCCTTGTTGCTGGTGAGCTCCTCCACCTTCTTCTTGAAGATGGGGTAGTCGAAATGCTCGTACCTGGTGTTGGCCGTTTCCGGCAGCAGGAGCCCGATGGTGACATCGTTCCCCTTGGTGGGGCTCGCTCCGTCACTGCTCCCTGTCACGTTGAGTGCGCCGCAGCCGGCGAGCATGACGGACATCGAGGTGGCGGCAACCGATATGGCGATACGACGCATACGAGGGCTCACTTCAGTGCGTTTTGGACGTGGGCACAACATTGCGGCCCATGTGACTGAAAAGCCAACGCTCCAGCGACCACTGGCGTCAAGACCAACTACTTAACGAGATGAACACAGCACCGTGCGCTGAAGTCGTGTGGGCTCGGCGAAAGACTCGCACAGATCCTCTACACGCGCATACACGTGCTGCTCACAGCCGTGCGCGGGGCGTACGCGGGGGCGCACGGAGTTCCGGCTGACTAGCCGTCAACAGTGCACGCACAGGCGAGGCCTGGAGGTTCGACGGACCCTCCAGGCCTTCCGGGCACTTCACTTTTGCGTCAAACGGAATGTCCCCGTCGGACCGGGGCTGTCACACGGGAGCACTCTCGTCAAGGCGCCACCGCACCGCGCCGACGTTTTCACGCCGGTCGCCGGTCGCCGGTCGCCGGTCGCCGGCATCCGGCCACCAGTCACCGGATACCGGGCACCGGATGTCCGTCGGCGGTCGGCAGCTGTCCGGCCGCCGACCGACGGCGATCAGGCGCGGGCCGTGAGGGCCCTGAGGGCCATGTGCACCGCGCCGGCCGTCAGTCGGGCTGCTGCTGGCGCTTGGGCCGCCACACCACCAGCGCGCTGGTCTGCTGGACCTCCTGGTACGGCACCAGGTCCCGGCGGTACGACGCGTGCACCGCCGCCTCGCGCTGACGCATGGTCGCCGCCACGCCGTCCAGGGCACCTTCCAGGTCCGCCACCCGGGCCTGGAGCGCGGCGACCTGGTTCTCCAGTTCGATGATGCGCTTGATGCCGGCCAGGTTGATGCCCTCGGTCTGCGACAGCTGCTGCACCTGACGGAGCAGTTCGATGTCACGGGCCGAGTAGCGGCGGCCCCGGCCGGCGGTGCGGTCCGGCGAGACGAGCCCCAGACGGTCGTACTGACGCAGCGTCTGCGGGTGCAACCCGGAGAGCTGGGCTGCCACCGAAATGACGTAGACCGGACTGTCCTGCGTCAGTTCGTACGGATTGCGTCGACGACCGTCCATCGCCCTCAAGCTCCCTTCGCGGCCTGGAACAGCTCCGCCCGCGGATCCTCATCCGCGGTCGCCTCGCGATACGCCTCCAGTGCGTCACGAGCCTTCCCCGAAAGGTCCTTGGGAACACTCACCTCGACGGTGACCAGCAGATCACCGCGCGAGCCGTCCTTGCGGACCGCTCCCTTGCCGCGTGCCCGCATGGTCCGCCCGTTGGGTGTCCCCGGGGGCAGCTTCAACGTGACCGGCGGACCGCCGAGCGTCGGGACGCGGATCTCGCCGCCGAGCGCCGCCTCCGGGTAGGTGACCGGGACGGTGACGGTGAGATTGTCGTCCTTGCGGCCGAACACCGGGTGACTGCCGACGTGCACGACCACGTAGAGGTCGCCCGCCGGGCCGCCGCGCTCGCCCGGAGCGCCCTTGCCGCGCAGCCGGATCCGCTGGCCGTCGCTGACTCCCGCGGGGATGCGCACCTGCATCGTCCGCGAGGACTTGGCCCGGCCGCTGCCCTTGCAGATGTCGCAGGGGTCCTCCGCGATCAGGCCGCGGCCCTTGCAGTCGGGGCACGGGTCGGTGAGCGAGAAGCCGCCGCCGCTGCCCCGGGCGACCTGCCCGGTGCCGACGCAGGTCGGGCACACGCGCGGTGTGCCGTTCTTGTCGCCGGTGCCCGAACAGGCCTTGCAGGCCTGCTGGGAGGACATCCGCAGCGGGACCGTCGCCCCTTCGATCGCCTCGGTGAAGCTCAGGGTGACCTCGGACTCGATGTCCTGGCCGCGCCGGGGCTGGGTACGCGTGGTGCCCGTGCCGCCGCGGTTGAACAGTCCGCCGAAGACGTCACCGATCCCGCCGCCGAAGCCGCCGGCGCCGGCCTGGCCGCCGCCCTGAGCACCGCCCTGGCCGCCTCCGAAGAGGTCGCCCAGGTCGAAGTTGAACGACCCGGCACCGCCCGCCCCCGGCCCCGCGCGGAAGCCGCCGTTGCCGAAGAGCGAGCGGGCCTCGTCGTACTCCTTGCGCTTCTTGGGGTCACCGAGGACGTCGTTCGCCTCGGAGATCTCCTTGAACCGCTCCTCCGCCTTGGCGTTGCCCTTGTTGGCGTCCGGGTGGTACTCGCGGGCGAGCTTCCGGTACGCCTTCTTGATCTCGGCCTCGGTGGCGTCCTGAGGGACGCCGAGGACCTTGTAGTAGTCCTTCTCGATGAAGTCCTTGGTACTCATCCCCGCCGTCCCTCCTCTCCTGCCCTGCCGGTCTTTCCTGACCTGCTTGTCCTGCCCGCCTTCGCCGGCGTGCGGACGCCGGCGAAGGCGTCAGCCCTCCTGAGGGCCACCTGTCTCCTTGTCGTCCGCCGCCGCCTCGGTGCCCTCCTCGGCCGGCTTGCCCGGCTGGGCACCCGGCTGCGGCTCGGCCACCGCCACCCGCGCGGGGCGGATGACGCGCTCGCCGATGCGGTACCCGGGCTGCAGGATCGCCACGCACGTCGTCTCGGTGACGTCCGGGGCGTAGGAGTGCATCAGGGCCTCGTGGATCGTCGGGTCGAAGGGCTCGCCCTCCTTGCCGAACAACTGCAGGCCCATCTTCGCCACGGTCGACTCCAGCGACTCGGCGACGGACTTGAACCCGCCGACCAGCTCGCCGTGCTCCCGCGCGCGGCCGATGTCGTCGAGCACGGGCAGGAGCTCGGTCATGAGGTTCACCGCGGCGACCTCCTTGACCGCGATCCGGTCGCGCTCGACCCGGCGGCGGTAGTTCTGGTACTCGGCCTGGAGCCGCTGGAGGTCCGCGGTGCGCTCACTGAGCGCCGTACGCACCTGGTCCAGCTGGGCCACCAGCCCGGCATCGGGCCCCGAGTCCCCGGCCGGGGCCGCCGCCTCCTCCGCGGAGGGGGTGGCGGCCTTCGGCTCGGCGTCGTCGACCGGAACGCCTGAGGGGACGTCGGGCTGCTGCGACTGTTCGTCGAAGCCCGGGGTCTCCTCGGTCACGCCGCACCATCCTTACGTTCGTCGTCCACGATCTCGGCGTCGACCACGTCGTCGTCCGCCTTGCCGTCACCGGCACCCGCACCGGCCCCGCCGCCCGCGGCCTGGGAGGCCTGCGCGTCGGCGTACATGGCCTGGCCCAGCTTCTGGGAGACGGCCGCGACCTTCTCCGTGGCGGTGCGGATCTCGGCGCTGTCCTCGCCCTTGAGCTTCTCCTTCAGCTCGGCGACGGCGGCCTCGACCTCGGTCTTGATCTCGCCGGGGACCTTGTCCTCGTTGTCCGCGAGGAACTTCTCGGTCTGGTAGACGAGCTGCTCGCCCTGGTTGCGGGACTCGGCGGCCTCGCGGCGCTGGTGGTCCTCCTCCGCGTACCGCTCGGCCTCCTCACGCATGCGGTCGACCTCGTCCTTCGGGAGCGAGGAGCCGCCGGTGACGGTCATCTTCTGCTCCTTGCCGGTGCCGAGGTCCTTCGCCGTGACGTGCATGATGCCGTTGGCGTCGATGTCGAAGGAGACCTCGATCTGCGGGACGCCACGCGGCGCCGGCGGCAGACCGGTCAGCTCGAACATGCCGAGCTTCTTGTTGTACGCGGCGATCTCGCGCTCGCCCTGGTAGACCTGGATCTGCACCGACGGCTGGTTGTCCTCGGCCGTCGTGAAGATCTCGGAGCGCTTCGTCGGGATCGTGGTGTTGCGCTCGATCAGCTTGGTCATGATGCCGCCCTTGGTCTCGATACCGAGGGACAGCGGGGTGACGTCGAGCAGCAGGACGTCCTTGACCTCGCCCTTGAGCACACCGGCCTGGAGCGCGGCGCCGATCGAGACGACCTCGTCCGGGTTCACACCCTTGTTGGCATCCTTGCCGCCGGTCATCTCCTTGACGAGCTCGGCGACGGCGGGCATACGGGTGGAGCCACCGACGAGAACGACGTGGTCGATCTCGGACAGCGCGATGCCGGCGTCCTTGACGACGTTGTTGAACGGCGTCTTGCAGCGCTCCAGCAGGTCCGCGGTCAGCTGCTGGAACTGAGCGCGGGTCAGCTTCTGGTCGAGGTGCAGGGGACCCTCGGCGGAGGCGGTGATGTAGGGGAGGTTGATCGTGGTCTCGGTGGACGAGGACAGCTCGATCTTGGCCTTCTCGGCGGCCTCGCGGAGGCGCTGGAGCGCCATCTTGTCCTTGCCGAGGTCCACGCCGTGCCCGGACTGGAACTGCTTGACCAGGTAGTCGACGACGCGCTGGTCCCAGTCGTCACCACCGAGGTTGTTGTCACCGTTGGTGGCCTTCACCTCGACGACGCCGTCACCGATCTCGAGGAGCGAGACGTCGAACGTACCGCCACCGAGGTCGAAGACCAGGATGACCTGCTCGTCCTTGTCGAGGCCGTACGCCAGGGCGGCGGCCGTCGGCTCGTTGACGATGCGCAGCACCTTCAGGCCGGCGATCTCGCCGGCCTCCTTGGTCGCCTGACGCTCCGCGTCGTTGAAGTACGCCGGGACGGTGATGACCGCGTCGGTCACCTTCTCGCCCAGGTACGCCTCGGCGTCCCGCTTCAGCTTCTGGAGCACGAAGGCGCTCATCTGCTGCGGGTTGAAGTCCTTGCCGTCCAGGTTGATCTTCCAGTCGGTGCCCATGTGGCGCTTGACCGACCGGATGGTCCTGTCGACGTTGGTCACGGCCTGACGCTTGGCCACCTCACCGACCAGCACCTCGCCGTTCTTCGCGAAGGCGACGACGGAAGGCGTGGTCCTGGCGCCCTCGGCGTTGGTGATGACGGTGGGCTCGCCGCCCTCCAGAACGCTGACGACGGAGTTAGTCGTGCCCAGGTCGATGCCGACCGCACGTGCCATTTCGATTCCTCCAGCTGACTTGAGTGGAACAGGCTCAAGCATGCCTGACGTCCGGCACTGGGTCAATAGAGCTGAGTCGGCTGGACTCAACTCTTATCCGCTCCTTACGCGCAACCAGACGTTGACCTGCGACTCCGCACGAGAATGAGGCGGGAGTCACCCACCGGGAGCGGGTCGCCGGCGGCATCGACGGTGCCGTCGCGGCCGCCTCGGCGGTCCCGCCGGTCCCGCCGGTGACGGCATCAGCGATAACGCGGCAAGGGCGGCAACGGCACGCGGTGGCGCGCGAAAGCCTCCCGCGAAGACCGCCGAGGCACCGCGCGGAGGCACCCGCGGGCCGCCAGGACGGTGGCATCAGGACAGCGGCATACGGATACAAGTGTGCGTCACAGATATAAGTTAGTGGCGTATGCCCCGTTTTGGCAGTCGTCACGCGGCCGCACCGGGGGCGCCTTCCAAGGCAAGCCTCAGCGATTCAGATCACCCCGCACCCGACTACAGTGCGGTTGGGGTTGGGGGTAGTCTCAGACAGACCGCATAAGTTACCGCTTAGTAATGTCGGGAATCCCGTGGCAGGGGCCCCCGACGCAACCCTCGCAGGCCCGAGGAGCCCCCATGCAACTCGCCGCGATCATCGTGTCGCTGGTCCTGGCCGTGGTCGGCGCTGCCCTGCTCGCGCGCGCGATCGGCCAGTTCGTCCGGTACTTCAAGCTGGGCCAGCCGGTCCCGGCCGGCACCCGGACCGACAATCCCTACCAGCGCAGTGTGACCCTGGTGCGGGAGTTCCTCGGCCACACGCGCATGAACCGGTGGGGTGTCGTCGGCATCGCCCACTGGTTCGTGGCCGTCGGCTTCCTGACGCTGCCGCCGACCCTCGCCCAGGCGTTCGGCCAGCTCTTCCGGGCCGACTGGGTGCTGCCGGTCATCGGCGGCTTCCTGCCGTTCGAGATGTACATCGAGTTCATCGGCGTGATGACCGTACTCGGCATCGCCGTGCTCATCGTCATCCGCCTGCTGAGCCTGCCGTCGCGTCCCGGCCGCAAGTCCCGCTTCGCCGGCTCCAAGTCGGGTCAGGCGTACTTCGTCGAGTACGTCATCCTCACCATCGGCCTCGCCATCTACGTGCTGCGCGGCCTCGAGGGCGCCCTGCACCACGTGGACGGCTACCAGGCGGCGTACTTCGCCTCGTACCCGCTGGTGCTCGCCTTCAAGAACCTCGACGTCAACACGCTGCAGAACCTGGTCTACCTGGTCGCCACGATCAAGATCGGGACCTCGTTCGTGTGGATGATCGTGGTCTCGCTCAACACCAACATGGGTGTGGCCTGGCACCGCTTCCTCGCCTTCCCGAACATCTGGTTCAAGCGCGAGGCCGACGGCGGCGTCGCCCTCGGCGCGCTGCAGCCGATGACGTCGGGCGGCAAGCCGATCGACTTCACCGACCCCGGTGACGACGACGTCTTCGGCGTCTCCCAGGTCGAGCAGTTCTCCTGGAAGGGCCTGCTGGACTTCTCCACCTGCACCGAGTGCGGGCGCTGCCAGTCGCAGTGCCCCGCCTGGAACACCGGCAAGCCGCTCTCCCCCAAACTGCTGATCATGTCGCTGCGCGACCACGCGCACGCCAAGGCCCCCTACCTGCTGGCCGGCGGCGGCAAGACCATGGAGGGCGAGGAGAAGGCATCGGCCGAGGCGCTGAAGGACGTGCCCGCCGCCGCGCTGGCCGAGGCCGAGCGCCCGCTGATCGGCACCCTCGAAGAGGGCGGCGTCATCGACCCGGACGTCCTGTGGTCCTGCACCACCTGCGGCGCCTGCGTCGAGCAGTGCCCGGTCGACATCGAGCACGTCGACCACATCGTCGACATGCGCCGCTACCAGGTGATGATCGAGAGCTCCTTCCCGTCCGAGGCGGGCACGATGCTCAAGAACCTGGAGAAGAAGGGCAACCCCTGGGGTCTGGCCAAGAAGCAGCGCCTTCAGTGGACCAAGGAGGTCGACTTCGAGATCCCGGTCGTCGGCAGGGACATCGAGGACCTGTCCGAGGTCGAGTACCTGTACTGGGTCGGCTGCGCCGGCGCCCTCGAGGACCGCGCCAAGAAGACCACCAAGGCCTTCGCCGAGCTGCTGCACATCGCGGGCGTCACGTTCGCGATCATGGGCGGCGACGAGAAGTGCACCGGTGACTCCGCCCGCCGCCTCGGCAACGAGCCCCTGTTCCAGGAGCTCGGCATGGAGAACGTCATGTCGCTGAACACGGCCTTCGGCGAGGAGACGGACGACGAGGGCAACGTCACCGACCAGTCGCGGAAGCCCCAGTCGGCGAAGAAGATCGTCGCCACCTGCCCGCACTGCCTCAACACCCTCGGCAACGAGTACCCGCAGCTCGGCGGCGACTACGAGGTCATCCACCACACCCAGCTGCTCCAGCACCTCATCGACGAGGGCAAGCTGATCCCGGTCACCCCGGTCGAGGGCCTCATCACCTACCACGACCCGTGCTACCTGGGCCGGCACAACAAGATCTACACGCCTCCGCGCGAGATCATCGCCAACGTCCCGGGCCTGCGCAACGAGGAGATGCACCGCCACAAGGAGCGCGGCTTCTGCTGCGGCGCCGGCGGCGCGCGGATGTGGATGGAGGAGCGGATCGGCAAGCGCGTCAACGACGAACGCGTCGACGAGGCCCTCGCCCTGAACCCCGACATCATCTCCACCGCCTGCCCGTTCTGCCTGGTCATGCTGACCGACTCGGTCAACGGCAAGAAGAACGACGGCAAGGCGAAGGAATCCATCCAGATCGTGGACGTCGCCCAGCTCCTGCTGGAGTCCGTCAAGACGCCGCTCGACCCCGCCGGTGAGGCGGAGAGCGAGAACGCCCCGGAGCCCGAGCCGGTGAAGTAACCGGCCCGGCCGCCCCGCTTCCAGCGCCCCGTCCCGGCTCCGGCCGGTGACGGGGCGCTGTCGTGCACCGCGGGCGCTGTCGTGCACCGCGGGCGCTGTCGTGCACCGCGGGCGCCACGGGCGCCACGGGCTCCGTGTCCTCCTGGGAAGCGTTCGACCCGGCAGGCCCGCAGGTCCGGCAGACTCGACAAGCCCGGCAGGGACGGCGAGGGACGGCAGAGACGGCGGGGGCGGCAGAGACGGCAGGCCCGGCGGCGGGGTCAGCCTGCCCCGGCCGGTGCGCCGGGCGGGACGGGAGGCAGGACCGTTGGAAGTTCGGTGCGGCGGCGGATGCCGAGTTTTCGGTAGGCGGCCGTCAGGTGGGTCTCCACCGTGCGCCGGGCGAGGTGGAGCAGAGTGGCTATCTCCCCGTTCGTCCGGCCCTCGGCGGCGAGGCCGGCGATGCGGCGCTCGCTGTCGGTGAGCGCGGCGGGGCCGGTCCGCGGGGCGCCCGCGCGCCGGGCACCGCCCTCGTGGAGCAGCCCCTCGGCGACGGTGCGCAGCCGGACCGCGCCGAGACGTTCGGCGCGCTCCACCGCCTCGCGCAGCGGCTCCCGGGCGTGGAAGCGCTCCCCCGAGGCGGCCAGCCGGCGGCCGTGGGAGACCAGGGCCGAGATCAGCTCCGTACCGACCGGCCCCTCGCGCAGGACCTCGACCGCACGGCCGGTGAGTTCCAGCCCGCGCCGGCCGCCGGTCGCCTCACCCAGCACGCGCAGCGCCCGGCCCAGGACACGCGGGGTGTGCCACACCTCGGCGAGCCGCAGTTCCTCCTCGGCGAGGGCCAGCGCCTCGCGCGGCCGGCCCAGCGCCAGCCGGCACTCGGCGGCGCCGATGCGCCAGGGGGCGACCACGGACCTGGCCGTCTCGCGGGCCGCCTGGCGCCGCCCGCACTCCAGGAAATCGTCCAGGGCCGCCGCCGGGTCCCCGGCGGCGGCGCGCAGCACCCCCCGCGCGTACAGGAAGCGGTGGGTTCTCCAGGAGTCCTGTGCCGTCCGCAGGTCGAACCCGTCCACGAGGCGGGCCGCTTCCTCCAGCCGGCCCGTCTCCACCAGCGCGATCACGGCCTGTGTGTGCGCGCTGGTCGGCCCGGGGCCGGACTGCCCGGTCACGGGCTGCCGGGCCCCCGGGTCGGCGAGCACGGTGGCAAAGTCCGCGCGGGCCGCCGCGAGTTCCACCCGCACGTCGAGCAGGACATGGTGCATGGGGTGCAGCAGGAAGGATCCCAGCGTGTCCAGTGCGCGCCGCACCAGGCGTTCGGCCTCGTCGAGCTCGTCGGCCCACTGGGCCACGGCGGCGGCCGTGCAGAGCAGGAACGGTTCGGCGAACGAATCGGCCGGCTCCTCGAGCAGTCCGCGGATCCGGGCCATCGCGTCCTGGGAGGAGACCAGGCCGGCCGTCGCCTCGTACCGCACGATCAGTGCCCGGTGGGCCGTGTCGAGCAGGTCCGGGGTGTCCCCGTCCGGCCCGCGCCGCCGCCGGTACTCCTCCCGCAGGGCACCCAGTTCGTGGTCCGAGATCAGTACGGCGACGGCGCGCAGCGTGCGGACCAGGTCCGGGTGGTCCGTCAGCCGGGCCTCCTCCGTGCGGAGCACGCGGAGCGCCGCCGGGGTCTCACCGCTGCGGGAGAGCGCCGTGGCCAGGGCCACCATCGCCCGTACCAGGTCCCGGGAGCTGCCCGGGAGCCGTACGGCCTCCGTGAGCCGGGTGATGCCGCCGGACGGGTGCTCGGCGCACTCCAGGGAACCCAGTTGGATGAGGACGGTGGCCCGGCGGCCGGGCGCCATCGGCTCATCCAGGGCGCGCCGCAGGAACGCCACAGCGGCTCGTGCGCGGCCGGCGCCGACCTCGGCGACCGCCGCCTGGACCAGTACGTCGACGGCCCACGGCTCGGCCACCACGGAGGCGTGCGCCAGGTGCCCGGCCACCACGGCGACGTCGGCGCCCCGGCGCATCAGCTCCTCGGCGGCGGTGCGGTGGGCCGCCCTGCGCCGGCCGCTCGTCCAGCCGCTCAGCACCGCGTCGCGCAGCAGCGGATGCGCGTACCGGGGCAGTCCGTCCGCGTCCTGGCGCAGCAGTCCCAGGCGGGTCATCGCGGTGAGCCAGCCCGCGACGCGGGCCGCGTCCACCTGGGCCATCCTGGCGATGACTTGGGCCTGGACCTCGTGGCGTTCGGCGGCGCAGGCCACCGGCCACCCGCCGCTCACGAGCGTCCCGCCGTCCGCCGCCGGCGCCCCGTCCCCCGCGGACGGGGCCCGCGTGGCACGCGCCCCGGTCTCCGCGGTGACGCGGGCGTCCGGGATGGCCTGCGCACCGGGGACCGCCCACGCTCCCCCGTTCTCCAGTACGGCCAGGGCGCGGGCGACCGCGGACGTCGCGCCGCCGGCACTGGCCAGCCACCAGGAGACGGCGTCCGGGTATCCGCCCGGGTACAGGGCGGCGCAGGTGTCCGGCAGTTCCGCGGGCGGGGCGGGTTCGCCGGCCGCGCCCCCGGACGCCAGGTCGTCCAGCAGGGCGCGCAGCAGCAGCGGGTTGCCCGCGCCGGCCCGTACGCAGTCGGCCACCCGGCCGGGCCCGGCTCCCGGGAAGGCGGCGCGGACCAGTTCCGCGGCCGTGCCGGCGCTCAGCGGGGCGAGGGTGTGGGTGCGCACGAGGTCGGGCGGGAGCGCGTGGGCGAGACCGGCGCCGGGCGGGTCGATGTCGTACTGGCAGCGCTCGGTGACCACCAGGAGCACCGGCAGCCGGTCGAGGCGCCGGGCCACCTCGGTCAGCCAGCGGCGCGAGGACGGGTCGGCGGCGTGCACGTCGTCGATCGCCACGAACAGCGGAGCGCGGTCCGCCTGCCGCCGCAACAGCCGCCACAGCCGGGCGGTGTACGCGCGCGGGTCTGCGGTGGCGGGCTCTGCGGCGCCGGGGTCCCCCGGCCCCGCCTCCCCGCACCCGGCCAGGACATCGTCGGTCAAGTCCATTCCGTCACAGAGGAGTTGACGGACGGTGGCCCAGTGGGTCCCGGTGTCCTCCGGGGTGCAGCGCGTGCGCAGCACCCGCATCCCCAGGGCCGTCGCCTGCTCGGCGGCGGCCTCCAGGAGCGCGGTGCGGCCGGTGCCGGTGGCTCCGCGCAGCAGGACCAGACGACCGGATCCCCCACAGGCGCGTTCGGCCGACGCGGCCAGCAGCCGCAGGGCGTCACCCCGTTCGCTGAGGGATTCCACTGGGGACAACGATTCCTCCTGAGCCGGGCGGGTCATGGTCGGTGAACGGGCGGGTCGTGATCGATGAACGGGCAGGCAGGGGGGCGGACGGACGGGCAGGGGGCGGACGACCAGGGCCCACCCGAACGAGCGGGCGGTGGGCGGGAAGACGGGCGAGGAAGGCGCGCCGCCCCCCACCGGGGAGGACGCGGGAATCGGTCCGGCGGATGCCCCAAGAGCCTTGGCAATGTGGCCTCTTGGGGCACGAAGCAAGGATGGGGGAGTGAATCACGGGTAAAGGTATGGACGTGGGGCGCCGGGTCGTGTTGCATTCCCGCAGAGCCGGGACATGCCTCCCGGCCCCCGCACACAGCACGGCCGAGGCGTACGCGACAGGGGCCCGGCCGGTAACCGGCGTGCGTGATCTCGTGGTCCGTCTCGTGGTTCTCCACGATTGCCCGCATCCCACCCCGCACAGGAATGTGGAACCGGAACATCGGACCCGGGCGCCCCAGCAGTGCCCGGAACTCGGGCATGGGGATTCGGTTGCGCAGCTCGTACGGCACCGCGGAGGCCGCCCAGGCGGCCGAGCAGGAACCCCGGATTCCGGTGGTGGTCGACGCACCGGACCCCATCTCACGGGCCGGAGCGGTCAGTGAACTCCGCAGACACCCGGTGATCGATCTGGTGGACGACGGGCGTAACGGTCCGGGCACCGTGGCCCTCCTGATCAACGACCATCTGGACGAGGGCCTGTTGACCCGTATGCGCAAACTCGTGCGCAGCGACGGCAGCCGGGCCGTGCTCGTGGTCGGCGCGATCCGGGAGACCGAACTCCTCGACGTGGTCGAATGCGGGGTCGGTGCCATCGTCTGGCGCCACGAGGCCACCGCGCACCGGATGGTGCGGGCTGTCGTGGCGGCCTCCCGGGGCGACGGGGACCTGCCCGCGGACCTGCTGGGCCGGCTGATCAACCAGGTGGGCACGCTGCACCGCGCCTCCGCGGGCCACCCCGGAGGCGCTGCCGCCGGGCTGACGGCCCGTGAGGTCGATGTCCTGAGGCTCGTCTCCGAAGGACTGGACACCGGAGAAATCGCCGGCAAACTCTCTTACTCCGAACGCACGGTCAAGAACGTGTTGCACGGACTCACCACCCGGTTGCACCTCCGCAACCGTGCGCACGCCGTCGCGTACGCCCTTCGGGAAGGCTACATCTGACCGAACGGGCAATCGAGTTGCCCCCCTCGGGCAGGCCCCCGTGCCCCGGCCCCGTACCGGAGCGTCCACGGCACGGCGCGCCCGCGGGCAGGATCGGTAGAGCTCGGCGGCCCGGCGGGCCCGGCAGCCGGAGAGCCGCGGAACGGCAGAGCAGGAGTACGACGGTGATCCACGAGGTGGACGAGGTCCTGAAGAGGCTCCTCGAAGGCGGGGCCCTGGCCGGCTCCGGCATCGAGGTGTCGCTGGACGCCCCGACCCGGGACTGGGCGGCCCGCCGCAACGCGCCCGCCATCAACGCCTACCTCTACGACATCCGTGAGGAGGTCGCGCGGCGCGAACGCGGCACGGTCGCGGTCACCGACGACCGCGGCCAGGTGGTGCGGCGCCGCCAACCGCCGCGCTGGTTCCGGCTGTCGTACCTGGTCACCGCCTGGACCAAGCAGCCGCAGGACGAACACCGCCTGCTGTCCGCCGTGCTGGCCACCCTGCTGCCCCGCGAAATCCTGCCGCCCGCCGAACTTCCCGGCGCCCTTGGCGCGTTGGGGCTTTCGATACCGCTGACGGTGGCCGGCACCCAGACCGAGTCACGGTCCCTCGCCGAGATCTGGTCCGCGCTCGGCGGTGAACTCAAGCCGTCGCTCGACCTGGTGGTGGTCGCCCCGTTCCCGGCCTTCCCGGAGTACGACGCCGGCCCGCCGGTCACCCAGGGCGCGGCCGTACGGGTCCGCGCGGTCGACGGCACCCTGGACGACTCGCCCGAGCGCAGCCACCGCCCGCACCACATCGAGCGGGGGAAGCGGCACCGTTGAACAGCTACGACCACGACCCGGCCGAGGCACTCCTGGAGCACGTCCTACGGCTCCGGGAACGCGTCGCCCTGCTGGTCGAGCACCGCGCGGCCGGTGACCCGACCGCCGACGACCCGCTCCGCGGCCTCTACCTGTCCGAGGAAGCCGTCCGGCACCACCTCCGCACCTCCCCCCACCTGCCCCCCGCCGCACCTGACGCATACGACGACTCCGGCGACTCCGGCGGCCTCGGCGGCCTCGGCGGCCCTGAGGGCGACGGCGGCGAACTCCCCGGCGACCGGCTCGGGCCGCTCGCGCGGCGGCTCGGCCTGCGTCCGCTGGAGGTGTCGGTGCTGCTCGTGGCACTCGCCCCCGACCTGGACCGCTCCTTCGAGCCTCTCTACGGCTACCTCAACGACGACGTCGGCCGCCGCCGCGCCACCGTCGGACTCGCCCTGGACCTGTGCGGCGCCCCCGTGCACCGGCCCGAGGTCCGCGCCGTCTTCCACTCCTCGGCACCCCTGCGGTCCCTGGCCCTGCTCGGCGTCGACGAGCCGGAGCGCCCGTTCCTCAGCCGGTCGCTGCGGGTCCCGGGCCGCCTGCTCGCCCACCTCCTCGGCGACGACACCCCGGATCCGTCCCTCGCCGGGCGGGTGCGCCCGCTCACCGTGCCGGCCACCGCGGACGGGTCCGGCGGCGACACGTTCGCCGGGCGGCTCGCCGCACGACTGGCCGCCGCGCCGCTCACCGTCTACCTGCGCGAGCACCGCGACGGCGAGGGCCTGGTCCACGCCGCGCGGGCCCTTCCCGGCGGCGCCCTGCACTACTCCCCCCAGGGGCCGCACGCCGAGGAACCGCTGGGCGCTCTGCTGCGCGAGGCCCGGCTGCGGGACCGCGCCGTGGTCGTGTCCCCGCTTCCGGACGATCCCGGGGCACTGGTGCGGGCACTGTCGGTGCCCGATGTGCCCGTGGTGTTCACCGGCTCCCGGCCGTACGACCCGGAGTGGTGCGACCACGACCCCCTCGTCCTGGACGCCCCCCGGCTGGGCGCCGGCGCCGTGGACACCTGGTCGGCGGCACTGCACGCCGGGGCAGACCCGGACGTCCGTACGGGCACACCGGCGGGTCCCCCAGACCCCGCCGGGCCCCCCGCCTCTGCCGGCCCCCCCGATCCTGCCGGTCCCCTCGCCTCTGCCGGGCCCCCCGACCCCGCCGGTCCCTCCGCTTCTGCCGGGCCCCCCGATCCGGCCGGGCCCCCCGCCCTCAGCACCCCCGCCGGACCCGGCGGCTCCCTCGGCTTCGACCTCGCCGCCACCGTGGCCCCGTACCACCTGAGCGCGGACCGGGTGCTGCGGGCCGCACGGGCCGCACGGGGCCTCGCCGCGTTCGACGGCACCGCGCTCACCGCCGACCACCTCAGGCTCGCCGCGCGCCAGCAGTCGGCCTCGGGGCTGGAGCGGCATGCCCGGCGGATCCGGCCGGCGGTGGACTGGAGCGACCTGGTGCTGCCCGAGGCTCCGCTGACGCGGCTGCGGGAGTTGGCCCAGCGGGCCCGGCACCGCGACCGGGTGCTCGGCGACTGGCGGCTCAGTGCCGGCGGCGGCCGGGGCCGGGGCGTGCTGGGACTGTTCGCCGGCGAGTCCGGCACGGGCAAGACGCTGTCCGCCGAGGTCGTCGCCGCCGAACTGGGGCTGGACATGTACGTCGTGCGGTTGTCCTCGGTCGTGGACAAGTACGTCGGCGAGACCGAGAAGAACCTGGAGCGCATCTTCTCCGAGGCGGACCGCACCGACGCCGTCCTGCTCTTCGACGAGGCGGACGCCGTGTTCGGCAAGCGGTCCGAGGTCAAGGACTCGCACGACCGGTACGCCAACATGGAGAGCGCGTATCTGCTGCAGCGCCTGGAGTCCTTCGACGGCATCGCGCTGCTCACCACCAATCTGCGGGCGAACATCGACGAGGCGTTCACCCGACGGCTGGACCTGGTGGTCGACTTCCCGTTCCCGGACGCCGGTCAGCGGTTCGCGCTGTGGCGGCACAGCCTCTCCCACGTGCCGTGCGCGGACGGCATCGACCCGCACCGGGTGGCGCGGGACTTCGACCTGGCCGGTGGTTCCATCCGCAGCGCCGTGGTCACCGCCGCGTACGCGGCCGCGGACCGGGACGGGCGGGTCACCACGGCCGACCTGCTGGAGGGCGCGCGCCGGGAGTACCGCAAGGCGGGACGGCTGGTGCCGGGCGAGGGCACCTGGTGACGGAAGGCGCACCGTCCGCCCCGCCGGCCCGGCCGCGGCCGGGCCTTCCCGACGAGGGCGGCCTGGTAGGGACCGGTCAGCCCGTCTTCGTGAGCCATTTCTGATTGTCCCAGTCCATGCACGGCCACAGCACCAGCTTCGTACCGTTGAGGGTCCTGCGTTGATAGGCGTCGACGCACTTGTTCGCCTGCGGGTTGACCAGTTCGCGATTTTGGTTCATCGCGAACTGCTGGGCGAGGTTGCCGCTGCACCGGGCGAGCTGGATCAGAGCGCCGTCGTCCACCGAGCCCCAGGCCACGTCCATGCACATGTCCATGGAGCGGACGGTGCCGTCGGCCTGGATGTCCCACCGCTGGTTGGGGGCATCGGCTTCGCAGTCCCGCAGTTCCAGACCGGTGCCGTCCTGCGCCACGCCCTTCTTCAGCGGAACGGTGACGCATCGCTCGGAGCCCACGCCCATGATGAGGTCACCGACCAGTTCGACCTCTTGCCCGGCATCGTCCTGGCCGCCCCCGCCGCCGTCGGTCTCCGGCTTCTCCTTCTCCTCGGAGTCCGCGCCGTCGGAGTCCCCGGTGCCCTCGGGCTTCTCCTGCTCGGGCACCTGCGCCTCCGCCGACGGTTCGGCGGGCGTCACGACGGCCGGCGCGGACAGAGCGGGGCTCGGAGCGGGAATTCTGCCCACGTCGGCCTCCGCCACCTGTTCGGTGGCCAGGGAGCGGACCTCGGGCTTGTAGGACAGCCAGATCACCACGAACGCGATCGTCAGCGCCAGCGTCATACCCAGCACCGTGGCCAGCCACCCGGGAAGAAAGCCGCGCTGGACGAACGTACCGTCCACACTCTGCGGATCCACCCCCGAACGCTGCACCACCAGCGCATACGGACGCTCCTGCTTCGAACCGAACCAGATGATCTCCCGCGGCTTCAACCGCGCCTTGACGAACACCGCACGACCCGGCTCGATCTGCACATTGCCCGGATCCAGATCGAACGACAACTGATCACCGTTGTCACTCCCACTGAGCGACGCCGTCACCCTCGTATTACCGAGATTGTCCACCGCCAGCCTCGGACGCCCCCGCAACCGCCCCTTCACCACCGGCGGAACCAACTCCGCCCGCACCTCCGTGAACGGCGTCACCGTCACATTCCCCTCGGGAACAACCGTCGCCTCCGGATGCTCCGTCGGCGAGATCCGCACCGCATACGGATGCGGACCCGCCGCCGCGTCCGACGTACGCGGCGGAGCGAACGACACCTCCACCGTCCCCGTCGTCCCCGGAAACAACCGCAACGACACAGGCTCCACCCGCGCCCACGGCGCAAGATCACCCACCGGCTCGAACCGGTACTCGTCCACCACGTCACCGGTATTGCGCACCCGCAACCGCACCGTCGCACTACCACCGGGATCCACCGTCGTCGACGCCGGCTCAAGAGAAGTCCAAAGGGTCACACAGCGACGCTACGGGACACTCCCTGAGAGGTCAGGAGCCTCGGGGGCAGGGTCGGCTGCCCGGACAGGCACCCGGTTGCCCGGTCCGGTGGCGGCACGCATCCCCGGGGCGCAGCCGCCCCGGCCGGGCCCGCGCCCTCCCCCACGGCCTACTCATCGCCCGACGCCCACTCGGATTCCGATACGGCCGGGTCGTGGCCGCCATTCGGCGCCTCCGACATCTTCCCCCTGAGGACCCAGTCCTGGTCCAGGGTCACTTCTTTCTCCGCGGCCCTCCTCCTGACGCCCTCCACCACCTCGGGGTGGTCCCGCATCCACTCCGGCATCACCCAGCCCGGGAAGAACTGGTCGTGGGTGCCGGCGGCCTCGACCTCGTACCCGTTGGGCCGGCCGAGGTGCTCGTTGACGGCTTCGAAGGCCCAATGGCAGCCGCTGCACGCCTTCTTGACGCCACCCATGCTGACCTTCCTGGGGGTGGAAGAGTCTTCTGCCGGGTTCTCCAGCCAGTGTTCGACGTGCTGGCCCAGCACGGTCATCTCACCGTGCCGGGAGGTCCCCTTCTCCGCTGCTCCGCCGACCGCGAACCACTTGATCGGCTTCCTCAGGGCCTCGGTGATGGCGAGCAGGCCCTCGGCCCCGCTGTGCCGCTTGGCGTAGTCACCGCTGATCTGGGCCCGGAACTTGACCCGGTCCCTGTTGGCACGCAGGTCGGCATTCCGGCCCTGCTCCGCGGCCTTCGCGTTCTTCACCTCGTCGGACCGGTCGATGTACCGCTGCAGTTCCTCCTCGACCACCCTTTTGTCGTTGTCGGTCACCTTCTTGTCACCGGTGTTCCCCGCGATGGCGAGGGAACCGTCGGGCAGGAGCGAGACGGCCAGGTGGGGGGTGATCTTCTTCGCGCCACGGGCCACGTTCTTCCCCTTCCTGTCGCGGAAAGCGCTGTTGGTGTCGATGACGGTCTGCAGCGCGATGCGGGACATCCGGTCCAGCATGCGCAGGGTCACGTCCCGGTCATTGGCGCCCGTTTCCTGGATCTGCTGGAACCCGGACGCGGGGGCGGCCTCCTCCGTGTCAATGGCCCGCTGCACGTCCGGCACACCGGTGTCCACGACCCGCTGGAGGCCGTGTGCGCCCTCAGCGCCGGACGGGTGCACCTCGGCGGGCCCGGGGGCACGCTGCACCGGGGCCGCGCCGCTCATCACCCGGCGGGCGTTCGCCTCGGCCTCCCGCTCGAAGCGGTCGCCGGGATCGCTGACCTTCAGTCCGCTGCCGTTGTCGCTGCCGGCGACCGGTCCCCGGCGCTGCTGGATGACGTGCGTCAGCTCGTGCGCGAGAGTGTGCTTGTCCGCGCCGTCCCGGCCGATCACCACATGACTGCCCGAGGTGTACGCGCGGGCCCCGACCTCCGCCGCAGAACGCTGGGCCACGGCGTCCGTGTGGAGGCGCACATCGTTGAAGTCCGCGCCGAGCCTGGCCTCCATCTCCGTCCGCAGGGGGGCGTCCAGGGACCGGCCCGGAGCACGCAGCACCTGGTGCACCGCCGACCGCTGCACCGAAGGGGAAGCCGTCTCGGTGGGCAGGTGGCCGCAGCTCGCGTCGTGCCGGTGGCGCTCCTCCTCGACGGCGCGGCTCACCGCCGCGTTGCCCGCCGAGCGCTGGAGCTCCAGTACACGGTGCGCGAACACGAAGGGGGCAGCCCCTTGACGCCTGCCGCTCCCTTCCGCGGTCCTGTCGCTCCTGGCTTCCTGTGCGCGCATGGGCAGTCTCCATCGTGGGCGGATGCATGGGGTTCCCATACGTACCCGAAGCCGGCGGGCATCGTAAGGCACTCGGGGGCAGTCATGTGGGCACCGCCGCGGGTTGCCCCTCCGGGCAACCATCGTGCCCCCGGCACGGCCCTCGGGAACGTTTCGAACAACGCACTGCGCGCGCGAGGGTGAGCGTAGACCTGACTCGTACCCCGAGGAGAGCAGAGCATGCCGTCCTACCTGTCGCCGGGCGTCTACGTCGAGGAGGTGGCCAGCGGCTCGCGCCCCATCGAGGGGGTGGGAACGTCGGTCGCGGCCTTCGTCGGGCTCGCACCATCCGGTCCGCTGAACACGCCGACCCTGGTGACCAACTGGACACAGTTCGTCGCCGCCTTCGGTGCCTTCACCGACGGGTACTACCTGGCGCACTCCGTCTACGGCTTCTTCAACAACGGCGGCAGCGCCGCCTACGTGGTCCGCGTCGGCGGTGCCGCCGGTGAGACGTCCGGCGCCCCCGCCGAGGTGACCGGTTCGGCCGCGCCGGCCGCGCTGCCCGCCGGGGCGCCCCAGCAGCTCGGCACGTTCACCGTGACCGCTGTGGCCGCGGGTTTTGGCCCGCTCAGCGTCGAGGTCTCCGACCCCGAGGGCGAGGGTCCCGCCGAGCGGTTCAAGCTCGTCGTCAAGGACGGCGGCAAGGCCGTCGAGTCCTTCGACGTGACCGCCAAGAAGGGCGGCCGCAACTACGTCGTCACACAGGTGAAGGAGCGCTCCAAGCTCATCGCGGTGCAGGAGGCGACGCCCGCCGCGCAGCTCGTGCGCCCGGAGAACCAGACCGTGGCCCTCGTCGCCCCGGCCGCCGCGCCCGCCGCCCCGGCCGCCGCCGTCGCCGACGCCACCGGGGGCCACCCCGGCCCGGCCCAGTACCTCGGCGACTCGGCGGACCGTACCGGCTTCGGCGGCCTCGAGGCCGTGGACGAGATCTCCATGGTCGCCGTTCCCGACCTGATGGCCGCCTACCAGCGCGGTGCCATCGACCTGGAGGCCGTCAAGGCCGTCCAGCTCGGCCTGATCGCGCACTGCGAGCTGATGGGCGACCGGGTCGCCGTCATCGACCCGCCCCCCAACATGAACGCCCGCGACATCCGCGTGTGGCGCCAGGAGACCGCCGGCTACGACTCCAAGTACGCCGCCCTCTACTACCCGTGGGTCAAGGTCTTCGACCCGGCGAGCGGCCAGACCAGGACCGTCCCGCCGAGCGGCCACATCGCCGGCATCTGGGCCCGCAACGACTTCGAGCGCGGTGTGCACAAGGCGCCCGCCAACGAGGTGGTGCGCGGCGCCGTCGACCTGGAGATCCAGATCACCCGCGGCGAGCAGGACCTGCTCAACCCGGTCGGCGTCAACTGCATCCGCGCCTTCCCCGGCCGCGGCATCCGCGTCTGGGGCGCCCGCACCATGTCCTCGGACCCGGCCTGGCGCTACCTGAACGTCCGCCGGTACTTCAACTACCTGGAGGAGTCGATCCTGATCGGCACCCAGTGGGTGGTGTTCGAGCCCAACGACCACCAGCTGTGGGCCAGGATCCGGCGCAACGTCTCCGCCTTCCTCGTCAACGAGTGGCGCTCGGGCGCCCTCTTCGGCGCCCGGCCGGAGGAGGCGTACTACGTCAAATGTGACGAGGAGACCAACCCGCAGGAGTCGGTCGACCTCGGCCGGGTCATCTGCGAGATCGGCATCGCGCCGGTCAAGCCGGCCGAGTTCGTGATCTTCCGCTTGGCCCAGTTCTCCAGCGGAAGCGGGGAGCTGGAGGAGTAGGGGGAGGTCTCCCCCCGCGTTCTCCGCCCTCCCATCCCCCGGTCCCGCTCTCGGCTCACGCCGCGGGCGGGCCGCTCAAGGTCAGAAGGAAAGAAAGATAAATGAGTCTGCAGCCGGGTGACGCCCTTACGTCACACAATTTCGGCCTCCAGATCGACGGTGTGATGGTCGAGTACCTCGCCGAGGTCAGCGGCCTCAGCCTCGAGCAGGACGTCATCGAGTACCAGCAGGTCTCGGCCCAGGGCAAGCCCGTCACCAAGAAGATGCCGGGTGTGAAGAAGGCCGGCACCTGCACCGTCGTCCGCGGCATGACCCAGTCCGCGGCGTTCAACCAGTGGATCAACGAGTCGGTCAACGGCGCGATGGCCACGGCCCGCAAGAACGCCACCATCATGGTGATGGACTACCAGAACAACCCGGTCAAGCGGTACAACATGCGCAACGCGTGGTGCAGCAAGATCGACACCAGCACGGTGAAGGCCGGTGAGGCCTCCGCCCTGTCCGAGACCGTGACCATCACGTTCGAAGAACTGGTCATCGAGTAATGCGCCGTACCACTGCCCGGCCGGGATCCGTCCCGGCCGGTTCCGGTCCCGGGACCGGAACCGGCCGGGAGCCCGTCGCGGAGAGCCCGGCGGGACCGGAGCAGACCCTGCCCGCGCCGCCCGCGGAAGCGGCCCCGGCCGGTCAGGTGCTGCGCACCGAGTTCCCGTTCGAACTGCCGCGCGGGTACGTCGACGACTCCGGCACCGTGCACCGGCACGGTGTGATGCGGCTCGCGACCGCACGGGACGAACTGATCCCGCTGCGCGACGTCCGGGTGCAGGAGAACCCCGCCTACTTGTCGGTGGTCCTGCTCGGCCGGGTGATCACCCGGCTGGGCACGCTGCCGATGGTGCACGACGGGGTGGTGGAGAACATGTTCGCCTCCGACCTGGCGTTCCTCCAGGACTTCTACCGGCAGGTCAACGCCGAGGGCCACACCCGGGCCGGCGTGACCTGTCCCCACTGCGAGCAGCCGTTCGAGGTCGAACTCGGCGGGAGCCGCCTGGGGGAATCGTGACGTACGCGACCGACCGGCTGCACGAGGAGATCGCGTACATCGCCTACCACTTCCACTGGAGCCTGGAGAACATCCTGGACCTCGAACACGGCGACCGCCGCCGGTACACGGAGCAGATCACCTCGCTCGTCACCCGCGCCACGGCGGAGGGCTGACGCGGCATGGGATTCCTCGACCGGTTGCGGAACGCGCCGGGGAGGCGGGGCCGGGCCGACGCATCCAGCGCGGCCGACACGCCCACGCCGTCCCCTGCCACGGGTGCTGCGCAGGATGCCCCCGGGGCGTCCTCGCGGGCGTCCTTCGCGTCCGCGGGATCTGCCGGAGCGGGTGACAACGGCGGCGGCGCGTCCGTGGTGCGGACCGCCGCCTGGCCCGGGCTGCCGCCGATCCAGCGGGCCACCGCCCGGCCCTCGTGGCCCGTCGCCGACTCCGGGTTCGGTGGCCGGCTGAGCACCTGGCAGAACCCGGCCTTCATGGGCACGCTCTCCCACGCCGTGCTCGACGGGGCGCCCGGCGGGCTGGTCCAAGGCGTCCTCGCCGCCTCGGCGGAGCCCTCACCGGGACTCGAACTGCCCTCGCTCTCCCTGCCGGTCGCGGCTCCCCGGACCACGCGCCCGGAGCCCGGCAAGCACGGCGAGCACGGCGCCGGGCACTCGGGCGACGGCACGGCGCCGCCGCCGGTACAGCGCGCGGCAGCGCCCCTCACCGTCACCCGCCCTTCGGGGCCGTCGGTCACCCCCGTCCCCGTCCCCGCCCCGGCCCACCGGCCCGCGGCACTGACCCGGACGACGGCCACGGCAGCGCCCCTCCAACGGCGTGCCCTGCCGGTCGCCGGGGGCACCGGCAGGGGCGGCTCCGGTACACGCCCGGCCGCCTCACCGGCTCCCGCGGTCACCCCGCCGTCCTCCCCCGCCCCGGCCGCCGGGGGAGCCGCTCCCGCCGGCGCGCGTCGCCGGCCGCTGCTCGGCGCGCCCGTGACGGCCCCGCCCCCGGGTTCCGCCCCGCTCACGAACTCCCCGGCCTCCCCGGCCTCCGGCACGGATGCCCCCGCCCCCGTGCAGCGCGCGGCCGTGCGGCCCGGTCCGAGTGCGCAGGCCACCAGTAGTCGGGCCGGCGCGGACTCCGGTACGGGTACGGCCTCCGGTACGCAGGCCGGAGTGGCGGTTCCTCGGGTGGCCGAGGACGCCGGCCGCCCCGGCGGGCCGGATCCTGCGGTCCAACGGACCGTCACATCCGTGCGAGCGGCGTCCGGTACGCCCGGCCCCGACCCGGCGCCGGTGTCCGTACCGCGCGGGGACACCGAGGGAGCGGCGGGGGAGCAGGCACCGGCACGAGCGGTTTCCTCCCCGGCGCCTGCCACCCCGGCGCCTCCCGTGGTGCGGTCCCTGACCCCGGCCCGTGCACTGGCTCCCGCCGTGCCGTCCGCGCTGTCGCCGATGGCTCCGAGGCTCCGCCCCGCACCCGTGGCCGTACCCCTGCGACAGACCGCGCCCGCCGTGCAGCGACGGGCGGCCCGGTCCGGCGGCGGTGCCACGAGCACGCGACAGCCCGACGCCTCCGGGCCGTCGGGCGGCCCAGGACCCGGACGGCCCGGCACCGCGCCGGCAGACGGTGGTGGCGGCACGGCGGCTCCTGCCGCAGCGGCTCCCGTCGCGACAACTCCCGCTCCGGCGGCTTCCGTTGCGCCTGCCCTCGCGCCTCCCGTGGTCTCTGCCGCTACGCCTTCCGTCGCGCCTCCCCCGTCCGGCGCCGTGAGCCCGGCAGCCGTGTCCTCGGGAGCGCCCTCGACCGGCCCTTCGGGGACGCCGGCCGCGCCGTCCGAAGCGTCGACGGTGCAGCGCGCACCGGCCACCCCCACCGGGCCGGCGGCCGGCCCGCCCGGGAGCGCCCGCGGCAGCACACCCGCGTCCGCGCCGACCACCGTCCCCGTGGCCGCCGTGCAGCGCCTCGCCCGGCCCGGCTCCATGGCACCCGCCGCGCCGATCCGGCGTGTCCCGTCGTCGTCACCGGCGCACCGGGACACGACCGTTCCCGTATCCCCCGGGACCACGGCCACGCCCGGATCCTCCCCGTCCGTCGCCACCGCCGAGACGCCCCTCGTCCAGCGGGCCCGGAACACGCACATCGCCTCACCGTCCGGCACTCCGGCCACCGTCCCGGCACCCGGAACGGCCGCTCCCGGGGCCACCGCTCCGACCGTGCAGCGCCGCGCGGGCTCCGGAACTTCGACCCCGGCCTCATCCATCCCCGCACTCCCCGTCGCCGCCATCGGTGACGCCCCCGCCGCACCCGGCACCCCTGTCACCGCTCCGACACCCGGAATAGCCGCCCCCGGGACCACCGCCC
>NZ_JBHSOA010000028.1:13764-21095 GCF_042655885.1 Streptomyces chlorus | reverse complement strand
CCCGGCAGCCGCCCCCTCCCCCACACACCCACACCCCCGGCCGCACCCCCCGCCATCCAGCGCCGTCCCGGCCCCGGGGCGTCAGCGGAGGGCGCGGGGCGTGCCGCGCTGCCGCCGCTCGGCTTCACCTCCGTCCCCGTGGCGAAGCCGAACCGAACCGCCTCCGCACCGGCGTCCGCCGCCACTCCCGTCGGGCCCCCCATCCAGCGGCTCGCGGCGACCCGGCCCAAGCCGCCCGGCCCGTCCGTCCCTCCGGCCACGCCCACCGCACCCGCGGTCCAGCGCTCCGGTTCCGCCCGGCCGACCGAGATCCCCGAGTCCACCGGTTCCACCGATCCCGTCGGCAGCAGGAGCGCGGCGCCCGCACCCGTCCCCGGCACCCTTCCCGTACCCCGTGCCGCAACGGACGCGCCCGTGCAGCGTCTCGCCCGGCCCGGCTCAGCGGAGTCCGCCCGCCCGGCCGGTCCCGTGCCCGCACGGCATCGCTCCGCGCTCTCCGTCCCGCAGGTCAAGGCCCCCTCCGCCCCCGCACGGCCCGGCCTCGGCGCTCCCCTCCAACGCCGCACCACGCCTACGCCCGCACCCGTGCCTGTACCTGCTCCTGTACCCAGCTCCGTCCCCAAGAGCTCTCCGGGCGCGCTCGCGTCCCCACCCTCCGCCAAGCCCTCGACGCCGTCCCCCGCGTCTCCGCTGACCGCACCTGTACCTGCATCCGCACCCTGGCGATCCGCGCTGCCCGGGGCGCAGGGCGCCGTTCCCGTCCAACGCACCGCCTCACAGAGCCCGGTGAAGAGCCCCATGTCCATGCCCTCCATTCCCTCACCCGCCGCGCCCTCCTCCCCCCGCCCGGTACCGCTCCGCGCGCCCGCCGCCTTCACCCCTGCCCTTCCCGTCCCCGCCGCACCGCCCGTGCAGCGGGCGACCACTGCGGCCCCGTCCCCGACGGCCGCCCCCTCGGTGACCCGGCTGCACGCCCCCGCCGCCCCGGCGCTTCCCGCCTTGCCGGTTCCCGTCCAGCGCGCCGCGCCCACCGCACTCACGTCGTTCTGGAAAAAGCTCACCGGCTCGCCGGCGCAGTCCACTCCGGGACCGCCCCCGCCGTCCACCCCCGGGCCGCCTCCGTCATACACCCCGGGGCCGCCCCCACCTCCGTCCACCCCGGGACCGCCTCCCCCGCCGTACACTCCCGGGCCGCCCCCGCCGTACAGCCTCCACGACCCGCATCCCGGCGGAAGCGGGTCGCAGGCCGCGCAGTCCTTCGACCCGCGGACCCTGACCGACGCGCAGCTCGACGAACTGACGCATCGTCTGATCGGCCCGCTCACCCGCCTTCTGCGCACCGAACTGCGAATGGACCGGGAACGCATCGGCCGGCTCCGCGACCCCCGCACCTGACCCGCCCCTGACCCGCACCCGGCCTCGCGCCTGCCCACCGCCACCCACCGCCCGCCACCCGCCCCCGAAAGGACCTCCGATGCCCAGCCATCTCGACCCGGGATCCACCATCTTCTTCACCCTCACCATCGACGGGCAGAGCCTCGGCGCGTTCAACGGATGTGAGGGCCTGGCGTCGACGGTGGAGATCGAGCAGCACCAGGAGGGCGGCAACAACGGGTTCGTGTGGCAACTGCCGACCCGGGTCACCTTCTCCACCATCCGGCTGACCCGCCCGCTGACCCCGGAGACCTCGAAGGTCGCCGCCTGGATCTCCTCCGTGACCACCGGCGTCACCCGCCCCACCGCCCAGATCTCGGCGCTGCGCGCGGACGGTTCGGAGGTGGCGCGCTGGGGGCTGATCGACGTACTGCCGGTCAGCTGGCAGGGCCCCACCCTGAACCCCGAGAGCCCGGGCGTGGCCACGGAGGTCCTGGAGATCGCGCACCACGGATTCACGGACTGAGCGGGACCGGAGCCACGGACCGAGTGGACTCCACGGACGGACCGCCCCACACCACCGCGCACCGCACACCAAGCACCGCACACCGCACACCGCACACCAGCACCGAGGACGGAGACGAAGGACCATGGCAGCCAAGGGAGGCAAGGGCTCCAAGGGCGGCGCAGGCAAGAGCCTGGTGCGGGCCACGCTGGCCATCCACGAGCCCCCGATCGGCGACAGCACCACCCCGGGCGGTCTGATCAGGACCTTCGACTTCGACTTCAACCCGGCACAGCTGACCCTCACCCGCCGCGCCCAGTGGAAGAGCACGCCGTCCGCCGCCCTGCGCGACGGTCCGCTGCCCGAGTTCATGGGGTCCGAGGGCCGGAACCTGACGATGGAGATCTTCCTGGACTCCTCCGGCGACCCCGGCGACAACACCGTGCTGAAGAAGGTCGAGGCGTTGTTCTCCTGCTGCGAGGTGACCGGCAAGAGCATCGCGGCGGACCAGCCGTCCACGCCGTGGGTGGTGTTCGAGTGGGGGTCGTTCTCCACGGCGCGGTTCACCGCGTACATCAGCAGTGTGGGGGCGAACTACACGCTGTTCGGAACGACGGGCGTGCCGATCCGTGCGGCCTGCCAGGTGGAACTGAACGAGATCCCCAGCCAGACCAAGGGCCAGAACCCGACCTCGGGCGCGCTCACCGCGCGGCGCGTGCACCGGGTCGTGGCGGGCGACACGCTGCAGTCGCTGGCCTGGCGGGAGTACGGGGACGCCTCGGCCTGGCGCACGATCGCCGAGGCCAACGACATCGACGACCCGTCCCGGCTGCCCAACGGCACCGAACTGATCCTGCCGGCGGCCGGGGAGGTCGCGTTCTGATGGTCAAGCCCTCCTTCTCCAACATCGTCGACGTCACGTTCGACGGCAAGCCCGTGCCGCCCTACTTCGCCCCGCTGCTCGTCGGCGGCTGGGTCGACCTGGGCGCCGGCGTACCGGGTGCTTTCCGGGTCACGTTCCGGGACGCGCACGGGCTGGTGCTCGGCAAACTGGGCATCAAGTTCGGCACCGAGGTGGTGATCTCCCCCGTCGCCCACGGCAAGGGCGCCGGCGACCCGCTGCTGACCGGCGAGGTCACCGGCATGGAGACCGACTACGACGGCACCGGCACCTTCACCGTGATCCGCGGCTACGACCGCGGCCACCGCATGATGCGCCGCCGCCGGGTCGCCGCCTACCGCAACCAGACGGCGTCGGACATCGCCCGCACCCTGGCCGGCCAGGACGGTGTCGCCGTCGGCGAGGTGCAGTCGACCAGGACGGTCTACGAGTTCATCAGCCAGGCCAACGTCACCGACTGGGACTTCCTGTCCCGGCTCGCCGACGAGAACGAAATGGTGATGTCCCTCGACGCCAAGGGAAAGTTCCGGTTCGTCAGCCCGGACCCCGCCTCCGGCGCACCCCCCACCAGCACCCCGGGCGAGAAGAGCCCGTTCGTCCTCCAGGCCGGCACCGACGTGCTGCGCTGCCGGGCCGCGGTGACCTCCGCCGACCAGTACGGCCGCGTCGAGGCGCGCGGCTGGGACGTCGTCGCGAAGAAGGAACTGACCGCGACGGCACCCACCACCGCCAACCCCGGCATCTCCATCGGCACCACCCCCCAGAAGGCCGCCTCGGCGTTCGGGATCGTCACCCTCGTGGAGACGGAGAAGCCCTACGACCGGCAGAACGAGGTGAAGTTCGCCGCGGACTCCCTCGCCGCCGACGTGACCTCGTCCTTCGCCGAGCTGGAGGTCGTCGTGCGCGGCAACCCCAAGCTGCGCCCCGGCGTCCCCGTCACCCTCACCGACGTCGGCGCCCCCTTCGAGGGCAAGTACACGGTGACGTCCGCCCGGCACGTGTTCGGCGACGGCAAGCACTACGAGACCTGGATCACCGTCAGCGGCCGCCAGTGGCGCTCCCTGTTCGGACTCACCTCCGGCGGCGGAGGAACCGGCGCGGCCGCGCCCCGCCTGCCCGGTGTCGCCAACGCCCTGGTCACCGACGTACAGGACCCGCTCAAACAGGGCAGGGTCAAGCTGCAGTTCCCGTGGCTGGACGACACCTACGTCTCCGACTGGACCCGCACCGTGCAGCTGGGCGGCAAGCGCGGCGGCGGCATCTTCCCGCTCGACGTGGGCGACGAGGTGCTGGTGGCGTTCGACCGGGGCGCCCTCGACCACCCGTTCGTCGTCGGCGGGCTCTACAACGGCGTGGACAAGCCGTCCCCCGTGCGGGACGTGCCGCTGCACGACACCGTGAAGCGGCGGGCGATCCGGCACACCCTGTCCGACCGCGAGGCCAACCGCGTCGACCTGCTCAGCCAGACCACCGGCGCCCGCAAGCAGGGCGTCCGCGTGGCCTCCGGCGACGACAAGCTGATCATCAACCTGGACCGTACGAAGACGGAGATCACCGTCGACAGCAAAGGCACCGTCGTCATCAAGGGAAGCCGCTCGGTGTCCGTCGAAGCGGGCACCGACCTGACCCTGAACGGCAAACGCTCCGTGACCATCAAGAGCGGCGGCCCGCTCACCCTGCAGGGCCGCGGCGCGGTCAGTCTCAGCTCGTCCATCGGCGCCGTCACCGTCGACGCCAAGGGCACCCTCGCGCTGAAGGCGATGGGCACGGCCAGCCTGTCCGGGATGGCGAGCGTGCAGATCAACTCGGTGACCAACGTGAGCATCCGGGCCGCCACCGTCCCGATCATGGGCCTGCTCACCGCCAACGGAAAGCCGGTGATCTGATGGCCGAGCAGTTCGTCGGATCCGGCTGGGCGTTCCCCCTGCGCATCGGACCCACCGGGGGCATCGCACTGGTCAGCGGCGAGAAGGAGATCGAGGAGGCCATCCGGCTGGTGCTGGCCACCGCGCCCGGTGAGCGGCCGATGCGCCCGGAGTTCGGCTGCGCCATCCACGACCTGGTGTTCGCCCCCGTCAACGAGGCCACGGCCGGCCGCATCCAGCACGAGGTGCACGCCAGCCTCGACCGCTGGGAGCCGCGCGTCGAGGTCGAGGACGTGGAGGTCACCGCCGGCCCCGGCGAGGGCGTCCTGCACATCGACGTCCGCTACTCCGTCCGCGGCACCAACAACCCGCGCAGCCTCGTCTTCCCGTTCTACGTCATCCCCTCCCATGACGAGCCCGGCACGGCCGGTGCGGGCGAGTCGGGTCCCCTCCCCGAAAGCGACCGCTGATGGCCCTGCCCTCCCCCCACCTGGACGACCGCCGTTTCCAGCAGTTCGTCGACGACGCCAAGCGCTACATCCAGCAGCGCGCCCCGGAGTGGACCGACCACAACGTCTCCGACCCCGGAGTCACGCTGGTGGAGGCGGTCGCGCACATGGCGGACCAGATCGTGTACCGCCTCAACCGGGTGCCCGAGAAGAACCACCTGGCCTTCCTCGACCTCGTCGGCATCACCCTGTTCCCCCCGACGGCCGCCCGTACCGACGTCACGTTCTGGCTGTCCGCGCCGCAGGACGAACCGGTGGTACTGCCCGAGGGCACCGAGGCGGCCACCACCCGCACCGAGCGCGACGAGGCCGTGGTCTTCGCCACCGAACGCGAACTCACCGTCGTTCCCTCCTCGTTGCGCCGGCTCGCCGTGCAGAACCAGGGCGAGCCGGTCGCCGACCGCACCGACGACCTGACCGAGGGCAAGGACGTGCTCTGCTTCGCCGAGGCCCCCCGCCCCGGCGACTGCATGCTGTTCGGCCTGAGCGCCGCCGTCCCGCACTGCGCCGTCGCCCTGGAACTCGACAGCCGCGTCGACGGCGTCGGCGTCGACCCGCGCCAGCCCCCGCTGGTGTGGGAGGCGTGGACCGAGGACGGCTGGACGGAGTGCGAGGTCGACCGCGACGTCACCGGCGGCCTCAACCGGCCCGGCGAGGTCGTCCTGCACGTCCCCGGCGGACACGTGCTCTCCCGCAACGGCGGGCACGAGGGCGGCTGGCTGCGCTGCCGGGTCACCGAACCCCTCGCCGGCCAGCCCTTCTACACCACCTCCCCGTCCGTGCGCTCCGCCGAGGTGTACACCGTCGGCGGCACCACCGGCGTCGTGCACGCCGAAACCGTGCACGACGAGGCGCTCGGCGAGTCCACCGGCCTGCCCGGCCAGCGGCTGCGCCTCGCCCACGCCCCCGTCGTCGGCGACACCCCGCCCGTCCTGCTGCAGACCGCCGAGCACGACGGCTGGACCGACTGGGACGTCGTCGCCCACTTCGCCGCCTCCCGCCCGCACGACCGGCACATCACCCTGGACGCCGCGACCGGCGAGATCGCCTTCGGCCCCGCCGTACGCGAACCCGACGGCACCCTGCGCCAGTACGGCGCCGTCCCCCCGAAGGGCGCCGTCATCCGCGCCCGCCGCTACCGCACCGGCGGGGGCAGGGCCGGCAACGTCGCCCGCGGCGCCGTCCGCGTCCTGCGCCGCTCCGTGCCGTACGTCTCCGAGGTCGTCAACCGGGAGGCCGCGCGCGGCGGCGTCGACGGCGAGACCGTGGACGAGGCCAAGACCCGGGCACCCATCACCCTGCGCGCCCAGGAACGCGCGGTCACCCTGCGCGACTACGAGGAACTCGCCCGCCGCGCCGCCCCCGACACCGCCCGCATCACCTGCCTGGAGGGCGAGGAGAGCGAACACGGCGCGTACGCGGTACGGGTCCTGGTCGTCCCCCAGGCCGTGCCGGACCCCGGGGGGCGACTGCGCTTCGAACAGCTCGTCCCCGGCGACGCGCTGCTCTCCCGCATCACCCGCTACCTCGACGAACGCCGGCTGATCGGCACCCGGCTCGCCGTCGGCCCGCCCTTCTACCAGGGCGTCACCGTCGTCGCCACCGTGCACGCCTTCCGCGCCACCGACACCGACCGGGTCCGCCGCCAGGCCCACGACGCCCTCTACCGCCACCTCGACCCGCTCACCGGCGGCACCGACGGCACCGGCTGGCCCTTCGGCCGGCCCGTACAGGCCGGGGAGATCTTCGCGGTGCTCCAGCGGGTGCCCGGGGTGGAACTCGTCGACCAGGTCCTGCTGCACCCCGCCGACCCGATCACCGGCAAGCGCGGCGAGGCCACCGACCGGATCGACCTCTCCTCCCCCTCCCTGGTCTTCTCCTTCGACCACCGGGTCCGCGTGATCGGGGACGGCGCGTGAGGGGCTCCGTCGACGGGCTCGCCTCCTCCGCGCCGATCGGCACGATGCTGCCCGCGATCTTCGCCGACGACGATCTGGCGCAGCGCTTCGTCGCCGGGCTCGACGAGGTCCTCGCCCCCTTCCTGGTCGTCCTCGACAACCTGGACTCCTACTTCGACCCCGCGCTCGCCCCGGTCGACTTCACCCGCTGGCTGGCCGACTGGGTCGGCGCCGAGACCGACGGCATCGACACCGACGTCATCGGGACCGACGACGGCA
>NZ_JBHSOA010000028.1:0-13730 GCF_042655885.1 Streptomyces chlorus | reverse complement strand
CGGGACCGGTGGCGCCACGGCCGGTGGCTCCGAGGGGGAACGCCGACTGCGTGCCGCCGTCGCCGCCGCCACGTACCTGCACCGGGTACGGGGCACCCGGCGCGGCCTGTCCGAGGCGGTGCGCCTCGTGTTCGGCGTGACGCCACAGATCACCGAGAGCGGCGCCGCCGAGTGGCACGCCCGGCCGCTCGGCCCGGTACCCGGCGACCACCGCCCGCACCTGCACGTCTCGCTGGCGCTGCCCGACCCGGCCCCCGCCGACGCATACCGACTGGACGCCCTGGTCGCGGCCGCCCGCCCCGCCCACATGCCGTACACGGTCAAGGTCACCGCCGCGACCGCTGCCGAAAGGACCACCGACAGATGACCAGCCAGACCTCCGGACCCGGCCGGGCCACCCCCAGCTGCGCCGAGTGCGGCACCCCGGCGGAACCCGGCCAGTCCTTCTGCGACTCCTGCGGAGCGGTCCTCAGCTGGGCCGACAGCGGCCGGCCGGGACAGGCCGAGCCCACGGGACGTGCCACGACGGCCGACGCCCCCGCCCGGACCCGCACCACGGACGGCCCCGGCACCGACGACCGGCCGGACACCACAGGCCGGACCGGCACCGACGACAGGACCGGACGAGCCGCCAGCAGCCGCAGAGGCGACGCGGACGACTGGCCCGGCACCGACAACAGGGCCGAACGGCCGGCCCGCAGGGGCGACACCGACGACTGGCCGGGAGCCACCGGCCGGACCGGCACCGACGACAGGGGCCGCGCCGCGATACCGCACCCCCGGACGGAAGCGGCGGACAACGGCGCCCGCATGACCGCCCCGGCATCTCCCCCGGCACCGGCACCGGCGACGCATGCCGATGACCGGACCGCCGCACCGGGCGCACCGGGCGCACCGGGAACAGCCACGTCCCACGACCCTTACGGACACGACTCGCACGGCTACGACGACGGAACGGACCGCGCCGCCGGAACATCCGCCGCAGCCACCACCGCACCCGACGGCGCACGCACACCCACCGGCACACCCGAGGGCACACCCGACCGGTCCCGTGGACACCAGGGCAGCGGCGGCCAGGCCCCTGTCACCCCCCGGCCGGCCGACCCGTACACCACGACCCCCGACGGCGACACCGAACCCCTGCCGCACGCGGCGGGCTCCCCCCGGCCGCCGCACCCCCACCACGACGACGACGCCGCCGCGCGGGCCAGGTCCCTCCTCGTCCCCGTCGCCGACCCGGAGCCCCGCGCCCCGGACGAGCCCGCCGTCGCGCCGGTCCTGCCCGGACGTCCCGTCGCCCACCGCCCCCAGGTCCGCGCCGTGGGCCCGCAGGCCGGCGCCGAGGGCGGCATCCCCTGCCCCTGGTGCTCCACCCTCAACCGGCCGGAGCGGCACTACTGCTCCCGCTGCGCCATGTCGATGACCCGCGGCGACGACACCCCGGGGCGCCTGCCCTGGTGGCGCCGGATGTTCGGCGACCGGAACGGCGAGGCGGCCTGGGCGGGCGACCGCCCGCGACTGCGCCGGGGGTTCGGCCACGTCTGGAACTGGGTCGTCGCCGCCGTCGTCATCGGACTGGTCATCGCCCTGATCGTGAACATGGGTGCGATGATCCAGGCCACCCGCGACCACTTCGCCAAGCGGGCTCCGATCGGCCCGTCCAGCGTCAAGGCGTCCCGCTCCTACTCCGAGCACGGCGCGGCCCTCGCCTTCGACAAGCTCAACAACACCTGGTGGGGTCCGGGCATCTCGCAGTCCGCCGAGGGCGAGTGGCTGGAGGCCACCTTCGACCAGCCGACCCGTCTGCTGGACCTCGTGATCACCCCCGGCGTCTCGACCAAGCCGGACCAGCTGTCGGAGTCGGCGCTCCCGCGCCGACTCGACGCCCAAATCACCCTCGCCGACGGCAAGAAGATCACCCGCACCATCACCCTGGACCAGGGCGCCGGCGGCCAGCGCCGCAAGTTCCGGGTCGGCGAGGTGACCACCGTGCGCTTCGTCCTGCGCTCGGCCTACGGCGCCGACCCGAAGAAGCAGGTGGCGATCGCCGAGATCGAGTTCTTCGGCCCCTCGAACAACAACACCTAGTAACCGCCGTCCTTCTCCACCCGACGGCCACCCGACGGGGTCCCGGCCCGCACCACGCCCGCACCGCGCACGAACCCGCGCGGTGCGGGCCGGGCCGGGCCGCCCCGTCCGGCCTCACACCCGCCCCCGTCGCGTACCCGCCCCCGCACCCGTCGCGCCCTCGCGCGCATCTTCGCCATGTCCACGTACAACCCTCCTCCACCCCTCCTCCGGTGGCGCGGCATCCTGCTGCGCGGCACGAGCACCACCCCGACGACGCAGGACGCCGTCAAGCCGCCGGAGTTCAGTGGCGACTTCGCCGACTGACACCGACCGGCCCCGGCTCCGTCCTGCGGAGGACCGAGCCGGCGCCAAGCCCTACGGAGGACGGACGACCAGGCTGACGACCCCTTAGAGTGAACAACAGTTCCTATTTCTTTCAGCGGATATCAGTCTTCCTCCGTAAATATCCTGATGTGGTGAAGCTTTCCGAGTGGGCGGCGCGCAACGGCGTGCATTACCAGACCGCGTGGACCTGGGCGAAGGAGGGCCGTATGCCGGTCCCGGTCGTGCAGACGCCGTCGGGTACATGGCTCGTGACCGAGTCCGTCCCGCAGGCCGCGGGACGGGTCGTGGTGTACTGCCGTGTTTCGTCCGGTGACCAGAAAGCGGACCTGGAGCGCCAGGTCGCCCGGACTGTTCAGGGCGCAATGTCCCGGGCTCTGGTGGTCGCCGACGTGGTGACGGAGGTCGGCTCCGGCTTGAACGGGCGCCGTCGCAAGCTGCACCGGCTGCTCGCCGACCCGGGTGTGGGGACGATCGTGGTCGAGCACCGTGACCGCCTCGCCCGGTTCGGCGTCGAGCACCTGGAGGCCGCCCTCTCGGCCTCGGGGCGGCGCCTGCTCGTCCTTGACCCGGCGGAGAGCGCCGACGATCTCGTGCGGGATGTCACCGAGGTCCTGACCTCGATGTGCGCACGCCTGTACGGCCGCCGCTCTGCGAAGAACCGGGCCGCCCGGGCCGTCGCCGTTGCCACCGGCGCGGAGGTGGCCGGATGAAGAAGTTCAAGCCGCGGCCCGGTTTCACCGTCCTCGCGCACAAGCTCGCGCTGGACCCGAACGCCACCGCCGGCCGCCACCTGCACTCGCACGGAGGTGCCGCGAGGGCAGCGTACAACTGGGCAGTCGCGTACATCACCGCCGCGTGGTGGCAGCGCAGGGCCGAGCAGTCGTACGGCATTGCCGAGGACGAGCTGACACCGTGGCGGTCGTGGTCGCTGCCCTCGCTGCGCAAGGCGTTCAACGAGGGCAAACGCGCCGGCCCGCGCTTCGCCGGCTGGTGGGAGGAGAACTCCAAGGAGGCATACAACACCGGCCTGGCAGGCGCGTCGGCCCGTCAACAAGCCGCCAGGGCACAACTCCCGCTCTGGTGACCCGTTACGGACCATTCCAGTGGAAACACCGGGATTACTGAGATCACTTGATGATCAAAGCAACGGGATGTCACAGCTCGGCCGCAAAGGCGGGCCCGAAACCCCTGGCCCGGCACGTGGCCCCCCGGGACCAGGTACGTTCGACAACGTGGCTGGATTCAGGATCGGACGCGGCCGGGACAACAACGGCGCTCCTCACGCGCGACCGCAACAACCCCCGTACGGACAGCAGACGCCGCCGGGGCCGTCGTACGGCTCCCCGCAGGCGCCTCAACCGTACCCGCCCCAGCAGCCGCCCTATGGCAGAGGCGGCCACAGCGGCGGCGGCAACGGCGGTGGCTGGCCGCAGGTGAACCGCGGGCCGAGCGGCCCGGGCGGTCCGAGCGGTCCGAGCGGCTACGGCGGCCAGCACCGCCCCGGGGCCGGCGGCGGCCACGGCGAGCCCGAATACTTCGGCGACGGCGGCGCGTACCCTCCCGGCCCGCACGCCCCGCACACCCCTCACGACCCGTACGCGGCCAACAACCCGGGTCACACCCAGGCCTTCCGGATCAGCGAGGACCCGTATCCCGGCGACGCGGGCCCCCTGCCCGGTCCGGTCGGCCCCCGCCTGCGCTGGAAGGACCTGCTCAAGGGCATCGTCACCGCCCCTGACCGGACCTTCCTACAGATGCGCGACTACACGATGTGGGGCCCCGCCCTCACCGTCACCTTCCTCTACGGCCTGCTGGCGATCTTCGGCTTCGACGGCGCCCGCGAAGAGGCGATCGACGCCACCCTCACCAGCGCCATACCCATCGTCCTGATGACGGCCGTGGCCATGGTGATCAGCTTCCTCATCCTGGGCGTGGTCACCCACTCCCTGGCCCGCCAGCTCGGCGGCAACGGCGCCTGGCAGCCCACGGTCGGCCTGTCCATGCTGATCATGACCCTCACGGACGCCCCCCGCCTGATCCTCGCGATGTTCGCGAGCGGCGACGCCGGCTTCGTCCAGATCATCGGCTGGGCCACCTGGGTCGCGGGCGGCGCGCTCCTCACCCTGATGGTCAGCCGCTCCCACGACCTCCCCTGGCCGAAGGCCCTGGGCGCGTCCGCGATCCAGCTCCTCGCCCTGCTGTCCCTGGTGAAGCTGGGCACGCTCTGACCACGAGCAGCACATGAGGAAGGGGGCTCCCGGCGGGAGCCCCCTTCTTGTTGCCCTGCCCTCGACCGCCGGCCGTGCGCCCCTCTACGCGTCGAGAACCTGCCCGGCCCGCTTCACCACGGGCGGCTGGACGGACCACTCACACCTGACTCCGGTGGAAGTTGAGGAAGGAGCGCGAGGCGGTGGGCCCGCGCTGCCCCTGGTACCGGGACCCGTACCGCTCACTGCCGTACGGGAACTCGGCGCGCGAGCTGAGCCGGAACAGACACAGCTGGCCGATCTTCATACCGGGCCACAGCTTGATGGGAAGCGTGGCGAGGTTCGACAGCTCGAGGGTCACATGCCCGGAGAAGCCGGGGTCGATGAACCCGGCGGTCGAGTGCGTGACGAGCCCGAGCCGCCCCAGCGAACTCTTCCCCTCGAGCCGCGAAGCGAGATCGTCGGGCAGCGAGATGGCCTCGAACGTGCTGGCCAGCACGAACTCACCGGGATGCAGGATGAAGGGCTCGTCCCCCTCCGGCTCGACGAGCCGGGTCAGCTCCGCCTGCTCGATGGAGGGGTCGATGTGCGGGTACCGGTGGTTCTCGAACACCCGGAAGAAGCGGTCGAGGCGCACGTCGATACTGGACGGCTGCACCATGGATTCGTCGTAGGGATCGATCCGTACCCGCCCGGCGTCGATCTCGGCCCGGATGTCCTTGTCTGAGAGAAGCACTCCCCGAGGATACGCAAGACGCGCAGGCCGGCCACCACCGCGCCGCCCCACGCGCCCACGCCCAAGGTCTACGTACTGCCCCCGGCCCACCGACCGCTCTCACGACCGCCGGGCCGGACACAGCCCTGCCGCTCTGCCGCTCTACCGCTTCCCGAAAGTCACCGGTACGACGCTGCGGAGCCGCGCACAGCGCGGACAGCGCAGCAACCGACCGGGGCCGAGCCGCTCGGCCTGCTGCATCGGGAACGAGGTGGCGGCGAATACGTGCCCATCGGCACAGCGGACGACGGTGCGCTCCATCAAGTCCAAGAGTCCCTTCCCCAAGAACCGCGTCTGGCTTCCTACCCTGACGACAAAAGCCACATTACGGGATCAAGGAGACGGCTCCACAGGCGGCACTCCCCACCCGCACACCCCTCACGCGGAGCCCCACCGTACGCCCCAACTTCAGCCCTCCGCACCCGCTTCCACCCCTGAAACAGCATCAGGCCCCCGGCACGGAAAACACCGGGGACCTGGCATGGGGTACAGTGGGCGAGCATCCGAACACCGGTCGAGACCAGTGTTCTGGATCACAAGCGGGTGTAGTTTAATGGTAGAACATCAGCTTCCCAAGCTGAGAGCGCGAGTTCGATTCTCGTCACCCGCTCCACGAGAAAACCCCAGGTCATCGGCCTGGGGTTTGTGTTTTATCGCTGACTCTTCGGTGCGTTTCACATCATCGTGCACTCGAAAGATAGGGCACGCGGAGGGCACGGGCGCTCAATTGAGGCCGGCCAACCGCCGCTCCTCACGCCAGCGTGTGCCGCTGACCTGCGATTCCACGCCACGCTATGCAAGGTCGAGCAGGGAGAGCCCTCAGCCTGCCATTCCCTCCGTGGGGCAAATTGGCGCTTTCCTGCGCCGCGGAGGGGGCGGCAGGCCGGGACTTGCGACGTAAGACAAATCGTCTTACATTGGTTGCATGGCTGACACCATCACGATCCGCAGCGACTCGGAGACCGAGCACGCTCTGGACGTTCTCACCCATGACGGCAGCTCACGCTCGGCGGCCATCCGCCAAGCCGTGCTCGAAGCCGCCCTGCGCAAAGAGCGGGCTGCCGCGATGCGCCGCGCTGTCCTGCGTATGCCGCTCGGCGAACCGGACGGCATCGACATCGCCGCGGAGATCGCCCGCAGCCGCGAGGACGAGCGCTGATGATCTATCTCGACTCGGCCGCCGTCGTGAAACTCGTCCACGCCGAGTCCGAGTCGCAGGCATTGCGCGACTGGCTCGACGAACGGGCCGAGACCGGATGGACGAGTTCGGTTCTGGTGGAGATCGAGTCGTCGCGGGCCCTGGCACGCTACGCCCCGGAAGCCGTTGCCCGGCTCCACCCGGTCCTTGACCTGATCGAGTTGGTGGAGCTGGACGCGGGCATTCGCATCGTGGCCCAGACGGTGAAACCGGCGACCGTACGGAGTCTGGACGCCATCCACCTGGCAACGGCTCTCCGCATCCGCTCCCAGCTCACCTCCTTCGTCACCTACGACAAACGACTGGCCGATGCCGCCCAAGCAGCCGGACTGACCGTCGACATGCCTGCCTGAGGCATCTCTTCACCGTCAGGATCCCCTGACAGAGGCTCCCGGCCTGCGGATACCTGAGACGTCGCCCGAGTAAAGCGTCACGCCACCGCTCAACTCGCCTTCAGCGCAACGCCCGTCAACGTCCCGCTGAAGGTGCCCACACCGACCTCGTTCCAACCGCGTGCCCCATCCGTGCCTTCAGAGCGGGCAACAGCGGTCACCAAGGGTGCGACCCCGACCCGGCCACGGAATCCTGGCCCCGCGTTACCGCAGGTCAGCGCGGTAGTCGGCGAGCGAGCACCGTCGCTTCCCAAGCTGAGAGCGCGGGTTCGATTCTCGTCACCCGCTCCATGGAGAAGGCCCAGGTCATGCGACCCGGGCCTTCTTGCCGTCTGCTGTGGTCAGTGGTCGCGTACCGGATCCGTGCCGGGAGGCTTGGCGGACGCCTTCGTCGCGGCGGTGGTCCTGGCCTTCCGAACCGTGGCGTCAGCGAGCCGGCGCCTCACCAGGCCAGGGCGTCGGCCATGGTCGACTGCCAGTACGAGACTCCGATCGAGTCGTCCACATACACGCCCTTCGCGGGGAGTGACGGGCGGGCGGTGCCCGCGCCGTCGTTGAAGAAGACCGCGAGGGACTTGGCCGTGTAGCCGTTGGAGCCGCCGCCGTCCGCGGCCGAGAGGAGGACGCCCGCATAGCCCGACTCACCGGGGGCCAGCGTGACCACCGCCTGCGGCTTGGAGTCCTCGAAGGCCGGCGGGACGGACTGGGCCTCGCCGAACCGGACCGCCGGATAGCCGATGAGGTCGCAGTTCTTCGAACCGGTGTTGGTGACCGTGAGAAGAAGGTGGTTCAGGGGGCGGGAGACCTCCGTGGCGGTCATCCGGGTGGAGGTGCTGGAGCAGGGGGTCGAGGCGGACGCCGGGTCCTTGGAGCCCGCGGAACCCGACGAACCTGCAGAACCCGACGAGCCCGTGGCACCCGTCGTGCCGCTCGAACCGGCCGCGCCGCCGATCGAGTCTCCGGAAGCCCAGCCCGCCGGGTCGGTCTGCCCCGCCCCGGTGGGGGTTCCCCCGCTCGCCTCGGGCGAGGACGCGGGCGCCGGCGTGGATGCGGATCCCGCCGGTGCCCCCTCGTCGTGGACGCCTTCTCCGTTGCTGCACGCCGTCAGCGTCAGCGCGGCGGCCGCGAACGCGGCGGCGGCGAACACACGGGTGCGGTGGGTGCGTGCGGACATGTGGTCCCCCTTGGGCAGTGCATGGTGTGGCAGGGGCCGTTCGCCCGGATTCCGGGAGCGGCGTGCTTGGGTGGCCCAAGCTTGTGCGGTGATCCGTCCCGACTGCCACGACTGCCGGGGAATCCGGGACGCTGGAACGCTTGCAACGGCTCTGAACTGGTGGAATGGCCTCCCCCTGGAATGGGGGTCCGGGACGTGGGGAGGGAACGGAACCATGGCGGGAGACGAATTCTCCGAGCTGTTAGGCCGGTTGAAGGAGCGGTCCGGACTCAGTTACGGGGTGCTCGGGAAGCGGCTGCACACGAGCGCGTCCACGCTTCACCGGTACGTCAACGGGGACGCGGTGCCGACGGACTACGCGCCCGTGGAACGGTTCGCGCGGGTGTGCAAGGCGACGCCCGAGGAACTGGTGGAACTGCATCGGCGGTGGGTACTCGCGGATGCCCGGCGGAGGCAGAAGGCGGGCGGAGCCCCTGCCGAGAAGGAACCGCGGACACGGACAGCGGCGGAGGCCGACCCCGGGACGGCGGAGACCGGGGCGGCGGTCGAGGCCGGTCCCGAGGGTGAGCGGCGGTCCGCGGCGAAGGCTCCCGTGGCGCGGCGGCGTACCGCCGTCCTCGCCGGGGCCGCCGCCGTCGTGTCGACCGCGCTCGTGGTGAGTCTCGTGCTCAGCGACGGCGATGACGACCCGGGCGGGAAGCGGCCGGTGGGAACTGCCTCCCGGTCCGTCGGCTCCGTCGGCGAAAGCCCCGGCGCCTCCGAGCCGGCCGACGCGAAGGGCCGGTCGGCCTCGCCGTCCGCCTCGAACAGTGGCACTCCCACGACGTCCGGCTCTGCCTCTGCCTCCGCCTCCCGGAACGGTGCGGCCGGGGCGGCCCGGGGCGGCGGTTCCGAGGACGGGGCCACCGCGCCCACCGTCGCCGTCAATCCGTACAAGTGGGAAGGGCCCTGCAGCCAGCACTACCTGATCGACCGGAAGCCCGAGCAGGTGCCTCCGCCGCCGGGTGAGCCGGACGCGCGGGGGTGGGTCACCGCGCTGGGCGGGGTCGCCGGCGGACAGCAGATGCTCGCGCTGACCGTGCAGGGCACCGGGAGGGCCACCGTCGTCCTGGAGGAACTGCACGTACGGGTGGTGGAGAAGAGCGCGCCCCTCGCCTGGAACGACTTCACGATGGGCGTCGGGTGCGGTGGTGACGTGGAGACGGCGGCCTTCGGGGTGGACCTCGATGCCGGACGGCCCGCGCTCTCCCCCCGGGCCGGTCAGCGCGACTTCCCGTACAAGGTGAGTGAGTCCGATCCCGAGGTCTTCCACATCTTCGCGGACGCGCGGGCACACCACGTGAGCTGGTACCTGGAGCTGACCTGGTCCAGCGGTGACCGGCGGGGCACCGTGCGCGTCGACGACCACGGCAACCCCTTCCGGACGAGCGGGAACACGGGACGGCCCGCGTACACCCATCCGCTCGGTTCCTCCGAGTGGGGGCGGGACGAGGAGAACCGTTCCTAGAAACCGAGCGGGAGTGAGTCCTGGTGCCAGGGCTCCTCCTCACCCGCCGACGATGCCCGACCGCCAGGCCCACGCGGCGATCTCGACGCGGTTACGGGCGGGGAGCTTGGTCTGCACGTTGCCCAGGTGGGTCTTCACCGTGCCCACGGAGATGGACAGTTCGGCGGCGATCTCCGCGTTGGTGAGACCGGTGGCCACGAGCCGGACCACGTCCGTCTCGCGCGCCGACAGACCGGACGGCTGCGGTGCCCGGGAAACGGGCGCGGCCGTGCCCGGCAGGCCCCGCAGCAGGCGGAGGGTGATGGACGGGCTGACGAGGGCTTCCCCGGACGCCGCGGCTCGGATCGCCTCGACGAGCAGCGCGGGGCCGGAGTCCTTGAGGAGGAAGCCGCAGGCGCCGCCGTGCAACGCGCGGTGGACGTACTCGTCGTCGTCGAACGTCGTGGCCACGACGACCTTCGGCGGTTCGACCAGGCCGGGACGGGTCAGCCGGCGCAGCGCCTCCAGGCCGTCCAGCCGGGGCATGCGGATGTCCATCAACACCACGTCGGGCCGGTGCCGTTCGGCGAGTTCCACCGCCTCCAGGCCGTCCGATGCCTGTGCGACGACCTCGATGTCGTCCTCTGCGGCCAGAATCATCTCGAAGCCGGTACGGACCATCGCCTGGTCGTCGGCTATCAGCACCCGGATCGTCATGCGGTGCCTCCCACCGCGGGGCTCGCGGGTTCGCCCACGGGAAGCATCGCCTCGATGCGCCAGCCCCCGGCCGCCGCGGGGCCCGCCTGGACCCGGCCGCCGACCATGCCCACGCGTTCGGCCAGCCCCTTCAGCCCGAAGCCTCCGCCCAGCGCCTGGAGGGCCTGGTGGCCGGCGCGTGGTCGTCCGTCGTCGCTCACCGTCACGGTGACGCAGGGCCCGAACCGGACCAGGCTCACTTCCACCTCGGTGAAGTCGCGGGCGTGCTTGCGTATGTTGGTCAGGGCCTCCATGACCACGCGGTGCAGGGTGGTGACCACCTCCACCGGCAGGTCCTCGAACCCGCCCTCCGTCCGCAGGCTCGCCCGGCCGCCGCCCACCGGGGCGAAACCCTCGACGAGAGACCGCACTTCGGCCATGCCCGCCAGCGGCGCGAGCGCCGCTTCCCCCGTTTCGCCCGAGTCCGTCCCTTCCGGGGCGGTGTCGCGCAGCATCCCCACCATGGCACGCATCGACTTCAGCGCCTCCGCCCCCGCGTGCTCGATCCGTTCGAGCGCCGGCGGCACCAGGTCCGGCCGCCGGACGGCGATCGAACGCGCCCCCTGCGCCTGGACGACGATACCCGTCACATGATGGGCGACGAAGTCGTGCAGGTCCCGGGCGAACTCCGCGCGCTGCTCCAGCCGTACGGCCGTCTCCCGCCGCCGCCGGTCCGCGGTGACCAGGCGTACGGTCAGGCCGACGGCCAGGGCCGCCGTCGCCGCCAGGGTGAGGAAGAACGTCACGATCATGCTGCCCTCGTCGACCCCGAGTGCCAGCGGGCGCAGGACGATCGCCGCCATGGTCAGCGGCACGGCCACCGCCGTCCACACCAGCCTCCCGCGCCAGGCGGTCAGTATCAACAGCCCCAGCAACGCGGCCGGTTCGGTGAAGGCATAGGGAGTGTTCAGGGGGGTGACGGAGGGCAGCCGCATCAGCCATGCCTCGATCACGGGGAGGGCGACCGTGACGCCCAGCGACGCCGCCGCCGCGACACAGGCCACCGCGGGCAGGCCCCGCGCGCCGAGCCGGGGCCACAGCACGAGGGCGGCGGCCGTCAGCAGCCCGGATCCGAGCATGACGGGACCGGCCAGGGTGGCGCGGAAGGTGTCGGAGAGGTGGTCGAGCAACCCCAGACAGAGCAGCAGCACGACCACCAGGGGCCACGCCACGGCGCACAGCCACGACCACCGCCAGGACCACCGCCACGACCACCGCCAGGACCTCATGCCGGGAGCGTAACGGGGAGGTCGGCCAAAAGTCGTAGCGCTCCGCCGAAGATCTACCTTTCGCACGATCCGCCGTCCCGGTGCGGCGGGCGACAGTGGCATCGCCGCCGGACGTCGTCGGCACCCGTCCGTCACACCGAGGAGTACACCCCATGGGCAACATCAACTTCGAGATCGGTGCCCCGACCGTACTGGGGCCCCTGCTGGCCGCGTTCGGCCTGCTCCTGGCCCTGCGCGCACGGCAGGGCCGGCCCGGCTGGACCGGGGGTCACGCGGTGACCCGGCTGCTGGCCGCCGCGTACGCCGCCGGCGTGCTCAGCCTCACGATCTTTCCGATCGTCGTGACCTACGGCGAGTACGCCAACATGATGCCCTGGACCAACCAGATCAGCTGGATTCCCGTGCTCAGCCCCGACCCCAGCATCGCGGCCAACGTGGTCCTGATGGTCCCGCTCGGCATGCTGCTTCCGCTGATGTCCGCCAAGACCACCTCCCTGGCCCGGGTCACCGCCCTTGCGGCGGCGGCCAGCCTGTCGATCGAACTGACCCAGCTCCTCATGTACATCGTGTGCAACAACGCACGTTCGGTGGACGTCAACGATCTCATCACCAACACGCTCGGCGGGCTGGTCGGTTACCTGACCCTTCGTCTGGCGGCCCGCGTCCCGGCGGCGGCGGGCCTGCTGCGCGCCCTCGCCCTGCCCGGCTCCGCGACGGCCACGCGGGAGCGGGAAGCGCGCCGCCACGGCACCCGTCACGCGGTGGAAGCCACCGTCGCCCGCTGACCGCCGCGCCCCACTCTCTCGGAGAGGCATGCCTTGAAGCACAGAGGACGAGCAACGGCCGCCGAGGGCACGGAGGGCGACCCGGCCGCCGACGGCCATGTGTCGATGAGCGGTACGTCAATGGCGACCCCGCACGTGGCGGGCGCCGCCGCGATCCTCGCCCAGGAGCACCCGGACCGGACCGGCGAGCGGATCAGGGCCGCGCTCGCCTCCTCCGCCCAACCGGCCAAGAGCCTCCCCGTGTTCACGCAGGGCACGAGCCTTACGGACCTGAAGCAGGCCATCGACCGGCAGGTGACCGCTGGCCCTGCACTGAGCTTCGGCACCACGCAGTGGCCACACACCGACGACAAGCCTGTCACCAGGGAGATCACCTACCGCGACGACGGCGACCGGCCGGACAGCCTCGCCCTGGCCACCGAGGCGTCCGGTGAGAACGGAAAGCGCGCCGCAGAGGGCATGTTCGAGGTCCCGCCGAAGCGACTCACCGTCCCGGCGGGCAGTGGCTCGTCGGAGTCTTCCAGGACCCGCTCACCTCGGAGTGCCTCGACGACGACCGCTCTCCGGTCGCACAAGGTGGCCCCATGCCGAGGCATGACAGGCACAGCCCGACGCCGTGGGACGACCCCGAGCAGGACAGAGGTCAGCCATCCATGTGCAGTCGCGATGACTCTCCTCAGTCGACCTACGCGTCGACGAGCCCCAAGCGCGGAGAAGGCGATATGAGCACGGCGCTTGTCCACCCCGCGACGTCGTGCCCACAGCGTGCCCTTCAGAGCGGACAACCACGGTCAACAGCGGTGCCAGCAGGCCCTCATACCTGCCGCAGTACAACGAATCTTCCCAGGTCAGCAGCCATGCGGCCGCGCAAGCGCCGTCGCTTCCCAAGCTGAGAGCGCGAGTTCGATTCTCGTCACCCGCTCCAAAGCGAACCCCCAGGTCATGGACCCGGGGGTTGTTTGTCGTCTAGTCCAATTTGGGCCCCATGGCGCCCTCCACGTGCCCTGACTAAGCGCTGGTCCTGGGGGCCGGGAGCTGTGGTCCGAGGGGTGCGACTGGTGCTGGATCCCATGTCCCGAGGGAGGAGCGCTGCCGCGGCCAGGCCGCCGAGGCCGAAGACCGCCAGAGTGGTCATTGCGGCGGCGTACGCGCCCTTGCCGAGGCCGGCGACGAGGATGGTGCCGGCGATGGCCGTGCCGAAGGATGAGCCGAGGTTTGAAGCTTCCCCTTGATCGTGGACACCTGGAGACTGGGACCTGAGAGGTTCCAGAGGAAGTAGTGACCAGGTGGGAAGCACGTACACGAAGCGGTAC
>NZ_JBHSOA010000027.1:0-1527 GCF_042655885.1 Streptomyces chlorus | reverse complement strand
CGGATCGACGACCAGGTCAAGATACGCGGTTTCCGCATCGAACTCGGCGAGATCGAGACCGCGTTGATCCGTCATCCGTCGGTGGCCCAGGCCGCCGTGACGGTGCGCGAGGACCGGCCCGGTGACCAGCGTCTGGTGGCCTACGTCGTGCCGTCCGCGGGCCATGGAAGCGTTCCGCCGTTGCGGGACTGGCTCGGTGACTTCCTGCCGGGGCACATGATTCCCGCGGCTCAGGTCACGATGGAGTGTCTGCCGCTGACTGCGAACGGCAAGCTCGACCGGAAGGCGTTGCCCTCGCCCGCCCACGACCAGACGGTGACGGGCCGCCGTCCCCGCGGTCCCCGGGAGGAGCTGTTGTGCGGGTTGTTCGCCGAGGTGCTGGGTGTGGCGTCGGTGGGTATCGACGACGGGTTCTTCGAGTTGGGTGGGGACAGCATTCTGTCGATCCAGTTGGTGTCGCGTGCTCGTCGGGCGGGTGCGGTGTTGTCGGTGCGGGAGGTGTTCGAGCACCAGAGTGTGGCCGGGTTGGCGCAGGTGGCGGACTGGTCGGGTCGGGGGCGGGATGCCGGTGTGGTCGATGAGCCGGTGGGGGTGTTCGCGGGGCTGCCGATCGTGTCGTGGCTGGCGGAGCGGGGCGGTGACTGGCGGGGGTTCAATCAGTCGCAGGTGGTGCGGACGCCGGCCGGGCTGAGTGAGGCGGCGTTGTGTGCCGGGCTGCAGGCGGTGCTGGATCACCATGACGGGCTGCGGTTGCGGGTGGTGGACGCGTCGGTCTCGCCGGTGGAGGTCGAGGTGCTGCCGGTCGGTGGTGTGCCGGCCGCCGGGTGTCTGGTCCGGGTGGATGCCGTGGGGTGTGTGGGCGAGGAGCGGTGGCGTGCGCTGGTGGGTGAGGAGGCGGTGCGGGCCCGGGAGGGGCTGGATCCGGCGGCGGGGGTGATGGTGCGGCTGGTGTGGCTGGATCGTGGGCCGTTGGAGTGGGGTGCGTTGGTGGTGGTGGCGCATCACCTGGTGGTGGACGGGGTGTCCTGGCGGGTGCTGCTGCCGGATCTGGCGGAGGCGGTGACCGGCGCCGGCTCGGGTGGGGTGCTGGCTCCGGTGGGGACGTCGGTGCGGCGGTGGTCGTCGGAGGTGGCGCGGCAGGCGCTCTCGTCCGGGCGGGCGGCGGAGTTGCCGTGGTGGCAGTCGGTGCTGGCACAGCGGACTGCGGTCGCCGACGGCGAACTCGACCCCGCACGGGACATGCACGGGAGTGCGGGTTCGTATGCGATCGCGTTGTCGCCGGAGGTTTCCCGGGTCGTGCTGGCCGAGACGGCCGGGCTGTTCAACGCGGGCCTCGACGATGTGCTGCTGGCGGGTCTTGCGCTGGCGCTGTCACGGTGGGCCTCCCGGAGCGGCGACGGGGACGGCTGGGTGCTGGATCTGGAGGGGCACGGCCGTGACGAGGAACTGCTGCCGGGTGCGGATCTGTCGCGCACGGTCGGCTGGTTCACCTCGATGTATCCGGTGCGGGTGGATGCCGGTCCCGCG
>NZ_JBHSOA010000026.1:0-3970 GCF_042655885.1 Streptomyces chlorus | reverse complement strand
TCGGCCGGGTCGACGACCAGGTGAAGGTGCGGGGCTTCCGCATCGAACTCGGCGAGATCGAGGCGGTGCTGGACGAGCACCCCGACGTGCACCGCGCCGTGGTGATGGCGCGGGAGGACCGACCGGGAACCCAGCGCCTGGTCGCCTACGTGGTCCCTGCCCAGGGCCACAACACCCCCGGCCCCGACCTCCGCGGCTACGTGCGCACGCGCCTTCCCGACCACATGGTTCCCGCCGCCGTCGTCCCCCTCGACGCACTCCCCCTCACCACCAACGGCAAGGTCGACCGCGCCCGGCTGCCCGCACCGGACCACGAGCACGATGCCGGGACCCGTCCTGCCCGAGGGCCGCGGGAGGCACTGCTGTGCCGGCTGTTCGCGGAGACCCTGGGAGTCGCGGACATCGGCATCGACGACTCGTTCTTCGCGCTGGGCGGGGACAGCATCATGTCCATTCAGCTGGTCGGCCGTGCACGTCGATCGGGCTCACGCTTCTCGGTACGCACCCTGTTCGAGCACCCCACGGTCGCGGAGCTGGCACGGGCCGCCGCCTGGGTCGACGAGGACGAGGGCGGGGAGAACGCCGCCGAGGCCGTCCGGGGTGTGGGCGTCTTCCCGGCGTTGCCGATCTCTCGTTCCCTGCTGGAACGCGGCGGCGACTGGGCCGCGTACCACCATGCACAGGTGCTGCGCGTACCGGCGGGGCTGACCTGGCCGGACCTCCTTGTCGGCGTCCAGGCCGTGCTCGACCGCCACGACGTACTCCGCTCCCGCGTGCGCCACGACCAGGAGCAGGGGCCGGTGATGGACGTCGCCGCGCCGGGTTCGCCGGCCACCGACACGGTCCTGTCCCGTGTGGACGTGCGTGGCTGGGACGGGTCCGAGGTGCGGGAGGAGACGACGGCGCGGGCCGCAGCGGCGGGGGACGAGCTGGACCCGGCCACGGGGATCATGCTGCGGCTGGTCTGGCTGGACGCGGGCGCGCAGGCCCCCGGAGTGCTGGTGATCGTCGCCCACCACATGGTGGTGGACGGGGTGTCCTGGAGGGTGCTGCTGCCGGACCTGGCGGAAGCGGTGCAGCACGCCGGGTCGGGCGGCGCGGCCGCGGCGTTGGCGCCCGTCGGCACGTCTCTGCGGGCGTGGTCGCTGGAACTGGCACGGCAGGCGGTGAGCGAGCGGCGTGAGTCCGAACTGGACTGGTGGACGTCCGTGCTGTCCCGCCGGACCCCGGTGGCCGACGGTGAGCTGGACCCCGAGCGCGACCGGTACAGCGCCATGGGGCTGTTGTCGGAGGTCGTGCCGTCGGACGTGTCGGAGATCGTGCTGACACGGACCGCGGATCTCTACAACGCGGGTGTGGAGGACGTGCTGCTGACGGCGTTCGCCCTGGCACTGTCGCGCTGGCGGCAGGCCCCTGACGGGTCGCCGAGCCCGGGATGCGTCGTGGAACTGGAAGGCCACGGCCGGCACGAGGAACTGATGTCCGGAGCCGACCTGTCGCGGACGATGGGCTGGTTCACCACGGTGTATCCGGTGTGGCTGGACCCGGGACGGATCCGGTGGTCGGAGACGGGCGGACCGGGCGTCGGAGAGGCGATCAAGCGGGTCAAGGAACAGCTCCGCGCGGTACCGGACCGGGGTGTCGGCTACGGCCTCCTGCGTCATCTCAACCCCGGCACCGCCGACGTGCTCCGCCAGTACCCCGCGCCGCAGGTGGGTTTCAACTACCTGGGCCGCATGCGTACCGCAGCGGGCGAGGACCACGACTGGGGGCTGCTGCCCGGTGCGGTGCACGGCACCGGACCCGCCGTGCCGCTCAGCCACGTGGTCGAACTCAACGCGGTCGCCGAGGAGCAGGACGGGCTCATCCGGCTCCGGGCCAACTGGAGCTGGGCACCACGGCTGCTGTCGGAGGACGACGTGCGCGCCCTGGCCCGGCTGTGGGTCTCCGCGCTCACCGGCATCGCCGAGCACACCAAGGATCCCGACGCCGGAGGGATCACCCCGACCGACTTCTCGCTTTCCACTCTGAGTCAGAGCGAGATCGACCTGCTTGAAGCTGACTGGGAGAGTTTCGAATGAGCACGCAGAAGCGCAATATCGCGGACATCCTTCCCCTGTCGCCGCTTCAGGAGGGAATGCTGTTCCACAGCATCCGTGACGAGGGCCCCACCGATCTCTACGTCCGCCAGCTGGCGTTCGACCTCGACGGCGAGATCGATCGGGACCGGCTGCACGCGGCGGCGGAGGCGCTGCTGCGCCGGCACGCGAACCTTCGGGTCGGCTTTCGCCACGAGGGCCTGGCGCAGCCGGTCCAGGTGGTGGCGCGGTCGGTGACGGTGCCGTGGCGCGACGAGGACGTCTCGGACGCGGAGGACGTCGACGCGGCCGCCGCGAAGCTGGTCGAGGCGGACCGGTGGGCGCGCTTCGACATGCGGCGCCCGCCGCTGGTGCGGTTCATGCTGATCCGCCTCGGCGGCGGTCGTCACCGGTTCCTGATGACCCACCACCACATTCTGTGGGACGGGTGGTCGTCCTCCGTGTTGCTGCGTGAGTTGCTGGGGCTGTACCGGCAGGGCGGTGACGACCGCGATCTGCCGCAGGTGCTTCCGTTCAAGGACTACCTGCGGTGGCTCGCCGACCGTGACCGGGACGAGTCCCGACGCGTCTGGCGCGATGCCTTGGCGGGAGTGGAGGGCCCGACGCTGGTGGGACCGGCGGGAGGAAGCCACACCGCCGTCGTCCCCGAGTCGATCACCGTCACGCTGGACGCGGACACGACGCAGGAGCTCGGCCGGTGTGCGCGGGAGTGGGGCGTCACGCTGAACACGGTGGTGCAGGCCGCGTGGGGGCTCGTGCTGTCATGGATGACCGGCCGGACCGATGTGGTCTTCGGTGCGACGGTGTCGGGGCGTCCCGCCGAGCTGGCGGGCGTGGAGTCGATGGTGGGGTTGTTCATCAACACCCTGCCGGTGCGCGTGAGCGTCGACCCTGCCGAATCTCTCAAGGACCTCGTCACACGGCTCCAGCGGGAGCAGGCTCAGCTTGCGGACCACCACTACGCCGGCCTGGCGGACGTTCAACGCTGGGCCGGACACGGTGAACTCTTCGACACGGTCACCGTCTTCGAGAATTACCCGTTCGACGCCGAGAGCCTCGAAAGTCTCTTCGAGGGCGTGCGGGTCACGGGCGTGGAAGCGCAGAGCGCGACGCATTACCCCGTTTACCTGCTCGCGATCCCGGGTGCAGAACTGACGCTGTGCATCAAGTACCAGCCGCACATGATCGCCCCTGAGGACGCTCACCGGTATACGGACGGCCTGCAGCGGGTCCTCAACGCAGTCACCCGCGAACCGGAAGGCCCGGTCGGCGGTGTCGACCTGCTGGGGACGGACGAACGGAAGCGGATTACGCAGGGGTGGAACGACACCGGTGTCGTGCCGGTGGTGTCGGAGTTCCTCGTTGAGCGTTTCGAGCGGCAGGTGGTGTCGGCTCCGGATGCGGTGGCGGTGGTGTGCGGGACCGAGGAGGTTTCGTATGGGGAGTTGAATGCGCGGGTCAATCGTCTGGCGCGGGTGCTGGCCGGGCGCGGGGTGGGGGCGGAGTCGTTCGTCGGGGTGCTGCTGCCGCGTGGTGTGGATCTGGTGGTGACGCTGCTGGCGGTGTGGAAGGCCGGCGCGGCCTATGTGCCGATCGACCCGGAGTACCCGGCCGAGCGGATCGGCTATGTGCTGGCCGATGCCGGTCCGGCGGTCACGGTGACCACCGGCGGTCTCGCGGAAATGCTGCCGCCGGACGTGTCGTGCCTGGTGGTGGATGATGCGGCGGTGGTGGCGGAGTGTGCCCGGCAGGATGCCTCGGATGTCGTGGTGGGGGTGCCGGATTCGTGTGCGGCGTATGTGATCTATACGTCGGGGTCGACGGGGCGGCCCAAGGGTGTGGTGGTGTCCCGGTCGAGTGTGGCCGCGTAT
>NZ_JBHSOA010000025.1:503394-507637 GCF_042655885.1 Streptomyces chlorus | reverse complement strand
ACGAGAGCGGAACGGTCGGGCGGAATAGGCCCCACCGTTCACAGCGTCCTCGCTGTGTTTTTTCAAAGGAACCTCGTCCCGGCCGAACGGCCGGAGACGGGGTATCAACATATCTGGCGTTGATTTTTGGCACGCTGTTGAGTTCTCAAGGAACGGACGCTTCCTTTGTACTCACCCTTTCGGGCTTTCCTCCGGGCGCTTCCCTTCGGTCCTGCGTTTCCGACTCTATCAGATCTTTCCGATCCGATTTCCTCGGGGTTTCGCCTTCCGGGTTCCCGCTTTTCGCGTTTCCCTTTCCGGCGACTCCGACTCTATCAGGCCCTTTCAGGACCGATTCCCAGTCGATGGGATCGTCGATAGGCTTTAGGCTTTCGCCCGTCGACCTTTCGACATTCACTACGTTAGCCGATTCCCTCGCTCGATTCATAATCGGGCTCCACCGGTTCGAAATTCAGGCATGCAAGCATGACGAACTCGACCCTTTTGAGGGTGATCTTGAGTAGTGGGTTGGCCGCTTCCGGCTGCAGGCGAACGCCGTACCCGGTTCAGCGGCTCGGACTACATTACGCACCTTCCAAGGTGGAGTCAACTTCGTCGGCGCTTCGGGACATGGGCCCGATACGGGCTCACCGTCGGGTCGTCGGCGACCCGGAAGCGCCAGGGGTGCACGGCTCCGTCGCCGGAGACTCCGGTGCGCGGGCCGCTGCGGACCTGGTCGGAGGGGGCAGGGGTGCCGGTGAGCACCCTCAGCGGGGTGTCGCTCGAGGTGCATGCGTCCGTACCGTCCAGGGAACGGTCCACGTCCAGGGCCGTTGCCAGACGGGCCGGGCCTTTGGCCAGTTCCTTGTCGTTACGGGCCGAGAGCCGACGGGTACGGGCGCCCTCGACGATCTCGCCGGCCCGCAGGAGTACCGCTCCTAGTCAGTGAGCGGGAGTGGGTCCTGGACCCATTCCTGCTCACTGCGGACACCCCGAACGGTTCTGGATGTCCTGGTCGCCCGCGTTCGCCCTGTGTCCGGCGGCACGGATCGTGTCCGTGGTCCGGGAAGGCGAGGCCCCTCACACCGGCGAGCCGCGAGCGAGGCGCACAGCGGCTCAGGCTCCGGCGGACGGCTTGGCTCTTGGGCTCAGTCGGTACGCCGAGACCGTTGGATCACCGGCGAGGTAGAAGCGGTGTTGCCAGTCGTGGGCTCTGCTCACGCCTACCCGAGGCCCAGCCCGGATGAGTGCGGCGGGTACTGGCTCGCCCTCGGCCAGCGCGACCGAGGCGCCTGTCAGTAGGTCTGTGCCGTTGTGCTCCGCCGTGACGCCGAGCGCTTGACAGAAGTTCCCCGGACCCCGCGCGAGACGTGGACTCTCGACCTTGCCCCCTCGCCGCTTGCGTGCCAGGTCTTCCCCTTCGATGATCCTGCCTGCCCGGATGAGGACAGCTGAAGCGACGCCGTCTGCCCCGGTGACGATGTTGGCGCACCAGTGGAGACCGTGAGACCGGTAGACGTACAGGTGTCCTGCGGGTCCGAACATGACGGCGTTTCGGGGTGTCCTGCCTCGGTAGGCGTGGGAGGCGGGGTCGGCCGTACCGGAGTACGCCTCGGTCTCCGTGATGGTGATACTCACGGTTCCCTCGGGTGTCTCGTGGATGAGGATGGCACCGAGCAGCTCGGGGGCGACTTCTTCAGCGGGGTGAGCGAGATCCCCAACGTTCATGCTGACCGACTTGACATGCCATAGGTGAAGTAGATGTACGCATGGCCGGGCGGACCGAACATCACGCCGTTGCGGGCGGTGCGGTCCCGGTAGGCGGGGGAGCCGGGATCGTTGGGGCCGTCGTAGGCCTCGACCTCCGTCAGGCGGGGGGTGATCGGACCGTCCGGGGTGGTACGCACGACGAGCCGGCCGAGCAGGTCGGGGGCGACCTCGAGGGCGGGGCGGTCGAAGAACTCCCTGAGCAGGGGCGTACGGTCGGGGGTCGCGATCATGGCGTCCGAGAGTACTCCAGGCGGGTGCCACCGCGGGGTGGTCCCAGGGCGCCGCACTTGCAAGGGTGACGGACACGGAACCGGCCAGGGCCGGATCGCGTTGTTAGGGATCGAAGGTCCACACGTGCAACGACGCGATGAAGAACGACAAGGGGAGAGATATGGCGTTCAAGAAGCTGCTCGCGAGCCTGGGAGCCGGCGGGGCTTCGGTCGAGACGGAGCTGCACGAGATCAACGTCGTTCCGGGTGGGGTTGTCCAGGGCGAGGTGCGGATCCAGGGCGGGTCCGTGAATCAGCAGATCGAGGGGCTGTCGGTCGGTCTGCAGGCCAAGGTCGAGGTCGAGAGCGGCGACGAGGAGTACAAGCAGAACATCGAGTTCACCAAGTCGCGGCTCGGTGGCGCCTTCGAACTCGAGGCCGGTGCCGTCCACGCGGTCCCGTTCGGGCTGGAGATCCCCTGGGAGACGCCGATCACGATGATCGACGGGCAGCCGCTGCGCGGGATGAACATCGGGGTGACCACGGAGCTGGCGATCGCGCGGGCCGTGGACTCCGGTGACCTGGACCCGATCAATGTGCACCCGCTGCCGGCGCAGAAGGCGATCCTGGACGCGTTCATCCAGCTGGGCTTCCGGTTCAAGAGCGCGGACATGGAGCGCGGACATGTCCGCGGGACGCGTCAGCGGCTGCCGTTCTACCAGGAGATCGAGTTCTTCCCGCCGCAGCAGTACCGGGGGCTGCAGCAGGTCGAGCTGACCTTCATGGCCGACGACCAGGCGATGGACGTCGTGCTGGAGATGGACAAGAAGCCCGGTCTGTTCAGTGAGGGCAGCGACACCTTCCGGTCCTTCAAGGTGGGACTGAACGACTACCAGGGCACCGACTGGGCCGCCTACCTCAACCAGTGGCTGTCCGAGGTCGGCAGCAAGCGGAACTGGTTCTAGGCTCGGTTCCACCGAACGTAGGCGATCAGCAGGAGGTACCGAGGTGACCGAGCTCGAGCGGCGTCCGCTCCCCCATGACTTCCACCCGCCCGTACCGTCGTTCACGGTGACGAGCAATGAGGTCACGGAGGGTGTGACGCTTCAGGAGGCCCAGGTCCGGGCGGACGGCAACACGTCGCCGCAGCTGCGCTGGACGGATTTCCCGTCGGAGACCAAGAGCTTCGCGGTGACCTGCTACGACCCGGACGCCCCGACCGGCAGCGGGTTCTGGCACTGGGTGGTGTTCGATATTCCGGCCTCGGTGACCGAGCTGCCGACCGGTGCGGGCGGCGGCGGGTTCGAGGGGTTGCCCAAGGGCGCGATTCAGGCGCGCAACGACTACGGCACCAAGGACTTCGGCGGTGCGGCGCCGCCGCCCGGTGACGGACCGCACCGGTATGTGTTCACGGTGTACGCGGTGGATCAGGAGAAGCTCGGTCCGGACTCGGACGCGTCCCCTGCGGTCGTGGGCTTCAACCTGCGGTTCCACACACTCGCGCGGGCCCAGCTGATCGGGGAGTACGAGGTGCCGGCAGGCTCCTGACCCGATTCCGGCGTTCACGGAACGTTTGCCCACCCCTGGTCGCGGAATTGATCAGGGGCGGGCATTTTTGTTGACGGGGGCGCGGAGGTCACCCCCCGTTGCAGCAGCAGATATTGCGTTGTCCATCTCGGCGTGCCCGGCCAGAGTTGATCCCAGTCCGCCGAAAGGTGGGCCGGTGCACACGGAAGGTGGACTGGTATGCGGGACACGCTGGTACTGAACGCGAGCTTCGAGCCGTTGTCGACGGTGACGCTGAACCGAGCCGTCGTTCTGGTGCTCCAGGACAAGGCGGTCGTCGAGCAGGCCCACCCCGAACTGCGGATGCGGGGAGCCGCGGTCGACATACCGGCGCCGCGGGTGATCAGGCTCTGCCAATACGTCAGGGTGCCGTTCCGAAGACGGGCGCCATGGTCGAGGCGGGGTGTCCTGGTGCGCGACCGGAACCGGTGCGCGTACTGCGGGCGGCGGGCCACCACCGTGGACCACGTGGTGCCGCGGTCGCACGGGGGCCAGGACACCTGGCTGAACACGGTGGCCTCGTGCGCGGAGGACAACCACCGCAAGGCGAACCGGACTCCGGAGCAGGCGGGGATGCCACTGCTGCGGCAGCCGTTCGAGCCGACTCCGGCGGACGCGATGCTGCTGGCGCTGGGTCGGGAGGACTTGGACGCGCTGCCGGAGTGGCTGGCTCAACCCGCGGCCTAGAACCTGCTTCTCGTACGAGTATGGCGGGGTCC
>NZ_JBHSOA010000025.1:476186-503350 GCF_042655885.1 Streptomyces chlorus | reverse complement strand
CCCCGCCATACTGCCGGTCGTGTTCTGCCGGTCGTCCGGTCAGTCGATGGAGGGCTTCTCCCGGCGCTCCGTGGTGGCGCCCGAGTTGCCGTTGCCACCGCCCTGGCCGCCGCCGAAGCCACCGAAGTTGCCCATGGCGCCGGACAGGCCCTTGAGCGCGTCGCCGATCTCGCTGGGGACGATCCAGAGCTTGTTGGCGTCGCCCTCAGCGAGCTTCGGAAGCATCTGGAGGTACTGGTAGGAGAGCAGCTTCTGGTCGGGGTCGCCCGCGTGGATCGCCTCGAAGACCGTCCGGACGGCCTGGGCCTCGCCCTCGGCCCTGAGGGCCGCTGCCTTGGCCTCACCCTCGGCCCGCAGGATCTGGGACTGCTTCTCGCCCTCGGCGCGCAGGATCTCGGACTGCCGGACACCTTCGGCCTGGAGGATCGCCGCACGCTTGTCACGGTCGGCGCGCATCTGCTTCTCCATCGAGTCCTGGATGGAGGTGGGCGGCTCGATCGCCTTGAGCTCGACGCGGTTGACGCGGATGCCCCACTTGCCGGTGGCTTCGTCGAGGACGCCGCGCAGGGCCGCGTTGATCTCCTCGCGGGAGGTCAGGGTGCGCTCGAGGTCCATGCCACCGATGATGTTGCGCAGGGTGGTGACGGTGAGCTGCTCGATCGCCTGGATGTAGCTGGCGACCTCGTAGGTGGCGGCCCGCGCGTCGGTCACCTGGTAGTAGATGACCGTGTCGATGTTGACGACCAGGTTGTCCTGGGTGATCACCGGCTGCGGCGGGAACGGGACGACCTGTTCGCGCAGGTCGATCCGGTTGCGAATGGTGTCGATGAACGGGACGACGATGTTGAGGCCCGCGTTGAGTGTGCGTGTGTAGCGGCCGAAGCGCTCGACGATGGCCGCGCTTGCCTGCGGGATGACTTGGATCGTCTTGATCAGGGCGATGAAGACCAACACCACCAGGATGATCAGAACGATGATGACCGGTTCCATCGTCGGTTCCCCGTACCCTTCTTCGCCTCGGCGCCTCAAAAGACCCTATGCCTGTTGAAGATCTTGCTGGTCGAGTCTGCCAGACCGTCGTACAACTCGTTGGCTGTTCGGCCTAGTTGTTGTCCCGTGGGAGCACGTCGTACGAGGTCGATCGCGCAGGTCGTGCAGTCACATGACGATCGCCGTGGCTCCCTCGATCTCCACGACGTCCACTTCCTGGCCGACTTCGAAGGCACGGCCGGAGTCGAGGGAGCGTGCCGACCAGACCTCGCCGGCCAGTTTGATCCGGCCCCCGGAGCCGTCCACCCGCTCCAGTACGACCGCCTGTTTGCCCTTCAAGGCGTCCACGCCGGTGGCGTGTTGGGGGCGTTGTGCGCGTTGTCGCTTCGCGATGGGCCGCACGACGGCGATGAGAGCGGTCGAGACGACGGCGAAGACCACGACCTGGACCACGGCGCCGCCACCGAAGATTCCGGAGACCACCGCGGCGGCGACGGCGCCCACCGCGAGCATGCCGAGTTCGGGCATCACGGTGATCACCAGCGCGATGCCGAGTACCGCCGCGCCGATCAGCCACCAGAGCCATGCATCGATGTCCACATGGTCATGGTAGGACCGCGCACCCGGTCACCGACAGAGCGCCCGGGGTGTGAACGGGCCTTCTTGGCCCGGTTCTTGAGGGCGGACCTGTCTCGGTGCGTCCCGGGACCTTTGGACCTGCTCCCTGAATCCTCCCCGGGCAGGGCCGGGTTCGGGCCGCCGGCCTCAGGCCATCGGGAGGCCCTGTGCGGTCCAGCGGTCGCCGACCTGCTCCACGAGCAGCGGGAGACCGAAGCAGAGGGAGAGGTTGCGGGAGGTGAGCTCGAGTTCCAGCGGGCCGGCGGCGAGGACCTTGCCCTGGCGGATCATCAGCACGTGGGTGAAGCCGGGGGCGATCTCCTCGACGTGGTGCGTGACCATGACCATGGAGGGGGCGATCGGGTCGCGGGCGAGGCGGCCGAGGCGGCGTACGAGGTCCTCGCGGCCTCCGAGGTCGAGGCCGGCGGCGGGCTCGTCGAGGAGCAGCAGCTCGGGGTCGGTCATCAGCGCGCGGGCGATGAGGGTGCGCTTGCGCTCGCCCTCGGAGAGGGTGCCGAAGGTGCGGTCCACGAACTCGGACATGCCCAGACGGTCGAGGAAGGCGCGGGCGCGCTGTTCGTCGACCTCCTCGTACTCCTCCTGCCAGCCGGCGGTCATGCCGTAGGCGGCGGTCAGTACGGTCTGCAGGACTGTCTGGCTCTTGGGGAGCTTGTCGGCCATGCCGTTCCCGGCGATGCCGATGCGCGGGCGCAGTTCGAAGACGTCGGTGCCGGGGGTGCCGAGGGTCTCGCCGAGGACGGTGGCGGTGCCGTTGCTGGGGAACAGGTAGCTGGAGGCGATATTGAGGAGAGTGGTCTTGCCGGCGCCGTTGGGGCCGAGGATGACCCAGCGCTCGCCCTCCTTGACCGACCAGGAGACCTGGTCCACCAGAGCCCGGCCCTCGCGGACCACGGATACGTCCTGAAGCTCCAGAACATCGCTCATGAGCGCGTTGTCTCCCCTTGCAGTGTGGCCGGGTCTCGGCTGTGTCGTACGCCTGTGGTCGGTCCGCCGCGCCCGTGGGCGCAGCCCTTCATGAAATCTACGCCACCGGTTGGCCCGGACATCCCATCGGTCCGGTCCTTAGGGTGGGGGCATGCTCTCGGAACCACGTTCAGGACGTCTCACCTCATGGGGAAATGCCCTTGTTGCCGGTTTTGCCTCTCCGGACGACGCCGTGCTCGCCATCGTCGGTGGCGACGCGGTGCACCGGGTGGAGGGGTTGCCGGGTGAGTCCGCGCCGGTGGGCCTCACACTGGCGCTGGGCCGGCTGCGGGCGCTCGGGGTGACCGGGCTGCGGATCGCGCTGCCCACGCCGGGGCATCCGCTGGGGCTGAGCGGGCCGCCGGAGTTCAACGCGCGGGCGCTGGAGGCCGGGGAGGCGGTGGTCGGTCACGGGGTCCCCTTGGGGTTGGTGCCTCGGGTGCGGGAGGCTGGACCCGAGGGTGATGTGCATGTGGAGGTCGTCTGGCACTGCCTGCCGGTACGGGAGGCGCCGCCCGCCGATGTGCCCTCGCTCGGCGAGGCGGAGCGGGAGCTGGCGGAGGCGCTGCGGGAGGCGACCGAAGTCCTGACGCGGCTGGACGTGGCCGGGTCGGGGCCGGTGGCCGAGGCGGCGATCGACGCCTACCGGGCGCGGGTGGAGCCGGGGCGTCAGGTGCTGGCGCCGGGATATCCGCCGCGGGCGGTGCGGGTGCTGGAGCTGGCGCAGCGGGTCGCGGCGTTGGTCTCGCTGGCCCGTACGAACGGGCACGGGGGTGCGGTGAGCGCGTCGGAGATGGCAGCCCGCGGGGAGGCTCTGCGCCCGGTGGAGCGGACGGCCCGGCGGGCGCAGGTCGCGGCGTACAACTCCGTGGTGGAGGAGCGGGAGCGGGGCGTCGGGTGAGTGCCGGTTCGTCGGTGGCCGGGGGAACGATCCTTATGACCCCGGTGCCCCGGATGACCCCGGTGCCCCGGACAGCGACGACAACGCCGACCGGCCTCCCGGGTGGGGCCGGGAGGCCGGGGTCGTCACCGGTTCGGTGACAGGCGTCAGCCGTTGACCGCCACGTTGCCGAAGGCGGGGTTCAGCAGGCCGATCACGTTGACACTGTTACCGGACACGTTGACCGGGACGTCGACCGGGACCTGGATGACGTTGCCCGAGACGACGCCCGGGGAGCCCACGGCCGTGCCGTCGGCGTAGGCGCCGTCGGTGGCGGAGGCCATGCCCGTACCGGCGGCGAGCAGTCCGCCGGCCATCATCGTCACGGCCGCTGCCTTCTTCAGGTTCTTCACTTTCCGAGCCCTCCTCGCGGTCGCCGCGGCAGGCGCCGCGGTACGTACGGGACAACGGCGGGGGCCGAAGAAGGATGCGCCATTTGGGTGACATTCCCACGACGGTATGAATCTCGGACCGGAGGGGAACCATCCGCCCGGCCCCGGACGTCACGGCGCTGGACGTCACGGCCCCGGACGTCATGCGCCCGGCCGCCAGGCAGCCGGGCGGGACTCGGGCGTCCGGAAGCACCCGAGGCTCAGGTGCTCAGCCCGTGGCGTACGGCCCACAGGGCGGCCTGGGTGCGGTCCGACAGGTCGAGTTTCATCAGGATGTTCGAGACGTGTGTCTTCACGGTCTTCTCGGAGAGCACAAGGGCGCGGGCGATCTCCCGGTTGGAGCGTCCGTCCGCTATGAGGCCGAGCACCTCGCGTTCCCGCTCCGTGAGCGAACCGGCGCGGCCCTGACCGGAGTGGGTCTCCTCCTGGGCCAGCAGGGCACCGGCGACCTCGGCCTGGAGGAGGACGTGCCCGGCGTGCACGGAGCGGATGGCACCGGCGAGCGCGTCGGGGTCGATGTCCTTGTACACGTATCCGGCGGCGCCCGCGCGCAGGGCCGGGACCACGGTGCGCTGCTCGGTGAAGCTGGTGACGATCAGCACGCGCGCGGGGTGGTCCAGTTCGCGGAGCCGGCGCAGGGCGTCCACGCCGTCCATGCCCGGCATCTTGACGTCCATCAGGATCACGTCGGGCCGCAGTTCGTCGGCGAGGGCAACTCCTTCGGCGCCGTCCGCGGCCTCGCCGACGACCTCGATGTCGTCCTGCACCTCCAGGAAGGTGCGCAGGCCCCGGCGGACCACCTGGTGGTCGTCGACCACCAGCACCCTGATCGCGTCAGCCACCGGGAACCTCCATCTCGATCGTGGCGCCCTTGCCGGGCGCCGATTCCACGGTCAGGCTGCCGCCGACCCCGTTCGCCCGGTCGCGCATGGAGACCAGGCCGAGATGGCGTCCCGCGCGGCGGATGATCCCCGGGTCGAAGCCCTTGCCGTCGTCGGCGACCCGCAGGACGGCGCCGTTGCCCCTGCGTTCCAAAGTGACGTCGACCTGGCCGGCCTCCGCGTGCCGCAGCGCGTTGTGCAGCGCCTCCTGGGCCACGCGCAGCACCGCTTCCTCCTGGGTGGCGGGCAGGGCGCGCACACCGTGGCCGGTGAAGGTCACGCGCGCGCTGTGCGCGCGGTCGAGAACCTGGACCTGGGTGCGGAGGGTGGCGACGAGGCCGTCCTCGTCGAGGGCGGCGGGGCGCAACTCGACGACCGCGGCGCGCAGCTCCTCGGCGGCCTCGGCCGCGAGTGCGGCGACCTGCTGGAGCTCTCCCTTGGCCCGGGACGGGTCGCGGTCCACGAGGCGGGCGGCCGCCTGGGCGGTGAGACGCAGGGAGAACAGTTTCTGGCTGACGGCGTCGTGGAGCTCGTGGGCGAGACGGGAGCGCTCCTCTGCGATGGTCAGTTCGCGGCTGCGCTCGTAGAGCCGGGCGTTGGTGAGGGCGATCGCGGCGTGCTGGGCCAGGATGCCGAGGACGTCCTCGTCGTCCTGGGTGAATCCGCAGACGCCATCCGGCTCGGGACCGCCCGAGGCCTGTGGCGGGTGTCCCCCCACAGGCCTCAGCTTGTTGGCGAGGAAGAGGGCGCCGATGACCTCGTCGCCGTCGCGGATGGGCAGGCCCAGGAAGTCGACCAGGTCGGGGTGGGCGCTGGGCCATCCCTCGAAGCGGGGGTCCTTGCGCACATCGGCGAGGCGCTGGGGCCTGTCCTCGCGGAGCATCGCGGCGAGGATGCCGTGCTGGCGCGGAAGGGGGCCGATGGCCTTCCACTGTCCGTCGCTGACGCCGTCGACCACGAACTGGGCGAAGCCGCCGTGGTCGTCGGGGACTCCGAGCGCGGCGTACTGCGCGGCGAGCAGCTCACGCGCCGAGGCGACGATCGTCTTGAGGACGTCGCGCACCTCGAGGTGCCTACTCATGGCCAGCAGCGCGGTGCTCACCGCGGCGAGACCGGACGGGGGACCGTGACTCATGTCCTCACGGTACCGGCGGGTCCCGCCTCCGCGGATCCGTCCGGCGACGGCGGTGACCTGGACCGGAGGTCGTAGGACCTCGGCCTACCGGAAGCCCTCCGACGCCTGCCGGAACACCGGCCGAGACCTCTCACTGAGCGGCTTGCTTCAGCAACTCACCGTGAGGATTGCGGGTGCCCGGTGTGAGGCCAGGCATAGGACGCACATCACGTACGAAGGTGAATAGGAGAGAGGAAACAGGCATCCCGGCGGGGCGGATAGTCCGTTTCGCCCCTCATGCCCTACCCTGATCCACTATCCGCCTTCGTACGTCACACCTTTGCCCCGCCATTTTGCGGCCGCTAAGAATGGCTCCCGTCGCTCAGCGCCGTGGGGTGTCCCCCCACGGCGTTCGTGCCGGAAGAACCACTGTCCCCGCCGGACGTTGAGCGACCTCCGCGCTAGTCGAAGAGGTCTCCTACTCATGTCGAAGAACTTCCTCACCCGTGGTCATGTCCGTGCGTTGAACCGCCGTCACAAGATCGCCGTCGCCGGTGTCGCCGCCCTCGGTGTCGCCGCCATCGGCTTCTCGGCCACGCCGAGCGACGCGTCGACGACCACCACGAGCGAGGCGGTCCCCGCCGCGCGGATCTCGTACAGCACCGAGCCGATCAAGGACGTCAAGGGCACCGTCACCGACCAGATGGCCGGCGCCGGTGTGAAGACCGAGCTGATCGCGGCGAAGAAGCAGGCCGCCACCGACGCCGCGGCCAAGAAGCAGGCGGACGCGGCCGCCGTGAAGAAGAAGCAGGCCGACGCGGCCGACGCCAAGAAGAAGGCCGAGCGGGAGCGCCAGACCCAGGAAGCGGCCAGCCGCTCCGGCGACCGCCACTGGGGTGGCGAGCGCGGCGAGACCGGCAAGCGCGCCGACGCCGGCAAGCCCGCCCAGAAGAGCTACGCCAACAACCTCGACGGCTGGATCCGTGAGTCGCTGGACATCATGGAGGCCAAGGGCATCCCGGGCTCGTACCACGGCCTGCACAAGAACATCATCCGGGAGTCCTCGGGCAACCCGAACGCGATCAACGACTGGGACATCAATGCCATCAACGGCATCCCGTCCAAGGGCCTGCTCCAGGTGATCCCGCCGACCTTCCAGGCTTACCACGTGCCCGGCACGTCCTGGAACATCTACGACCCGATCGCCAACATCACCGCCGCCGCCAACTACGCGGCCGACCGCTACGGCACCATCGACAACGTCAACAGCGCGTACTGAGGTCGGCGCGGACCTCTTCTCGCGAACACGTACGCCGAAGGGCGGCACCCCCTGCTGACAGGGTGCCGCCCTTCGCCGTGCGTACGGCGTGCGTAGGGCGGGGTCACCGCGCGGGTCATCGCCCGCGCGGCACCGCACCGGTCACTTGCGCATGACCTCGGGTTCGTGCCGGCGCAGGAAGCGGGCCACGAAGAAGCCGCAGATCACGCCGAGGGCGATGAGCGCGCCCATGTCCATGAGCCAGGTCCCGGCCGTGTGCTCCCACAGCGGATCGAGGTCGCCCGGCGTCTCCGGCGGGCTGATCCTGTTGAAGTCCAGCGTGGCACCGGCGGCGGCGACCGCCCAGCGCGACGGCATCAGGAACGAGAACTGGTTGACGCCGACCGCGCCGTGCAGCGCGAACAGGCAACCGGTGAACACGACCTGGATGATCGCGAACATCACCAGCAGCGGCATGGTCTTCTCGGCGGTCTTCACCAGCGCGGAGATGATCAGGCCGAACATCATCGAGGTGAAGCCCAGCGCCATGATCGGGATGGACAGCTCGAGCAGGGTGAAGCCGCCGAGGACCAGCCCCTCCTCGGGGATCTCCCGGCTGGAGAAACCGATGACGCCGACCATCAGGCCCTGCAGCACGGTGACCATGCCGAGCACGAACACCTTGGACATCAGATACGCCGAGCGGGACAGGCCGGTCGCGCGTTCCCGCTCGTAGATGACCCGTTCCTTGATCAGCTCACGTACGGAGTTCGCGGCGCCGGCGAAGCAGGCGCCGACCGCGAGGATCAGCAGGACCGTGGTCGCCGTGCCGTTCGGGACGATCCGGCCGGCCTGGTTGGGCTCGTTCGGCAGCAGCCCCCTGTCGGCGTCGATGAGCAGGCTGACCGCGCCGAGAACGGCCGGCAGGATCACCGTCAGGGCGAGGAAGCCCTTGTCGGAGACGATCACCGAGACGTAGCGGCGTACCAGTGTGACGAACTGCGACATCCAGCCCTGCGGCTTCGGTGGCCGCATCGCCTGCATCTGAGGGACCTGTACGGACTGCGGCGCGACCGCGTCGATGTCCGCGGCGTACATCTGGTAGTGCTGCGAGCCCTTCCAGCGGCCCGCCCAGTCGTAGTCGCGGTAGTTCTCGAATGCGGAGAAGACGTCGGCCCAGGTGTCGTAGCCGAAGAAGTTCAGCGCCTCGTCGGGCGGGCCGAAGTAGGCGACCGAGCCACCGGGCGCCATCACCAGGAGCTTGTCGCAGATCGCCAGCTCGGCCACGGAGTGGGTGACGACGAGGACGGTGCGCCCGTCGTCGGCCAGTCCGCGCAGCAACTGCATGACATCGCGGTCCATGCCCGGGTCGAGGCCCGAGGTCGGCTCGTCCAGGAAGATCAGCGACGGCTTGGTGAGCAGCTCCAGTGCCACCGAGACCCGCTTGCGCTGGCCGCCGGAGAGGGACGTGACCTTCTTGTCCTTGTGGATGTCGAGCTTCAGCTCGCGCAGCACCTCGTCGATGCGGGCATCGCGCTCGGCGGCCGTGGTGTCGGCCGGGAAGCGGAGCTTGGCCGCGTACTTGAGGGCCTTCTTGACGGTCAGCTCCTTGTGCAGGATGTCGTCCTGCGGGACCAGACCGATGCGCTGGCGCAGCTCGGCGAACTGCTTGTAAAGGTTCCGGTTGTCGTAGAGGACCTCGCCCCGGTCGGCGGGCCGGTAGCCGGTGAGCGCCTTGAGCAGGGTCGACTTGCCGGAGCCGGACGGGCCGATGACCGCGATCAGCGACTTCTCGGGCACACCGAAGGAGACGTCCTTGAGGATCTGCTTGCCGCCGTCGACCGTGACGGTCAGGTGCCGGGCGGAGAAGGACACCTCACCGGTGTCGACGAACTCCTCGAGCCGGTCACCGACGATCCGGAACGTCGAGTGGCCGACGCCGACGATGTCGGCCGGGCCGAGCAGCTGCGTCCCGCCCTTGGCGATCGGCATACCGTTGACGTAGGTGCCGTTGTGCGAGCCCAGGTCGCGGATCTCCATGCGACCGTCGGGCGTCGAGTGGAACTCGGCGTGGTTGCGGGAGACCTGCAGGTCGGAGACGACCAGGTCGTTCTCCAGGGCACGGCCGATCCGCATCACGCGGCCGAGCGAGAACTGGTGGAACGTGGTCGGACTGCGGTCGCCGTACATCGGCGCCGCCCCCGCGGCGCCCCCGGGGCCCTGCTGCTGCGGAACGTACGGCGCGGACTGCTGCGGCGCGGACTGGTACGACCCGGGCTGCTGCGGCGGTTGCTGCTGCCGGCCGCCCTGGGCCTGCGCCTGCTGCTGCCCCTCCTGGACCCAGCCCGGGGTGGCCCCCTGCACCCCCTGCGCGGCATACGGCTGCTGCGGCTGCGGCTGTGCCTGCGGCGAGGCGGCCGGGGCCGCGGCGCCGGAAAGCGTCACGCGCGGCCCGTCGTTCGCGTTGCCCAGGTTCAGCGCCGTGTCGGAGCTGATCTCCAGATGATGGATCCGCTGGCCCTGCGCGAACGTGCCGTTGGTGCTGCCATGGTCCATGACGACCCAATTGCGGCCGTTGAAGCTGATCGTGGCGTGACGCCAGGACACCCTGGCATCGTCCACCACGACGTCCCCCTGCGGATCACGCCCCAGGGTGTACGACCTGGACGGATCGAGCGTCCAGGTCCGTCCGTTTGATTCCAGTACGAGTTCCGGCACTCCATGCCCCACTGAGTTGTCCCCCGAATTTCCCCCATCGCAGGGAGTCTAGGGATGTCGAACATCGGGGGGAACTATTTCAGGCTCGGCCCTCCGACTGAAAGTCGGGCCTTGCGAAGCGGGCGCCCGACGCTTCAAGTGCCGCCGTTGACGGTGTTGAAACCGGGCCGGAGAGTGGTAAACCACGCGAGGGGGACATGCGCGGCCACCTCGCCGCGGAGCGGATCGGATCGGGGGGTCTGCCATGAGTGCTGCCACGGGCGTCGGTACCACGGGGCACGGCACGCGTGTGCCGTGGGTGGACGTCGTGATGTCCGCGGTCGCCGGGGTGAGTTGGGCGCTGATCGGGATGGCGGGGACGGCGGCGATCGGACTGCGTCTGCTGGACGCGGACTCGGCGGGTTCGCTGGGGCCGATGACGGCCGCGGTGGTGGCGCTGGCGGCCGGCGGCTCGGTCACCCCGTCCGGCGACGTGTCGGCGTTCGGGCTGTCGGGCGCGGAGGCGAGTACGGCTGTCGAGATCACGCCACTGGGGGTGAGTCTGGTCGGTGCGCTGCTGTTGTCGTATTTCTTCCTACGGTCCCTGCGGGCCGCGGGCGCCGTGTTGTCACCAGCCGAACTTGTCGCCCGCGCGGGCACGGTCGTAGCGCTCTTCGTGGGGATGTCGGGCGGGCTGGTGTGGGCGGGCCACGACGTCGTGACGATCGACGGGGGCGCGCTGGGGCTGGACGACCTGCCGGGCGGTGGAGGCGGCGGGCTGGAGATTCCGGGGCTGGGGGACCTCGGGGACCTCGAGGGTCTGCTGCCGGACCGGGTCGGTGACCTCGTCGGGGCTCAGGCGTCGGTCGGGTTCACCGTCGACACGGTGCCGACGGTGCTCGGCGGCCTGGTCTGGTCGGCCGGCGTCCTGGCCGTCGCGTTGCTGGCGTCCCGGCGCACTCCGCTGCCGCGCGGCTGGGACGCCGTGCACCGGGTCGTACGGCCCGCCGTGTCCGCCCTGGTCATGGTGGGGTTGGTGGCGGTGGCGGCGGGGCTCGCGGCGGCGGGGTACGCGGCGATCGGCGACGACCATCCCCGGCGGATCGCCGGAGCGGCTCTGCTGGGCACGCCGAACGGGGTGTGGCTCGGCGTCCCGATCGGACTGTTCGTGCCCTGGGACGGGCGGGCGACGGGTGCGCTGCTCGGTGTTCTGCCGCACCCCGTGGACGACCTGCTGCGCATGAGCTCCGGTCGGCCGGTCACGCTGGCCCGGCTGGCCGAGCTCGACGGGCGGGTGTGGCTGCTGGGGGTGGCGGCCGCGGTGATGATGCTGCTGGCCGGTGTGCTGGTCGCGGTACGGACGCCGCTGGAGGTGGCGGCCGGTCCGGGTGATCCGGGTGATCCGGGTGGCGGGGTGCCGGGTGCGCGCGGCACCGGTGGTGCGGGTGCCGTACGGGAAGGGGGTGCCGCGGGGTTCGCCGGGCGGTGTGCGCTGCGGCTGGGGGTCACGACGGCGGTGGCCCTGCCTCTGCTGTCCTGGCTGACGGAGGTGTCGGCGAACGCCTCGCTGTCCGTGCTCGGCTTCGACGCGTTCGGCGCGGGCATCGAGCTGCGCGGGAGCCTCGGCATGGCGCTGCTCCTGGGTGCCGTCTGGGGTGCGGGCGCGGGTGCCACGGGGGCACTGCTGGCGTGGGCGAGCGGGGCCGCGGGACGGCGGCCGGCACCGCTGGCCCAAGCGGCGGTCTCGGCCCGGGAAGGTGCCCGGGCCCGGAAGGGCGCGGCGGGTGCGGCGGGCGCCGACAGTACGGAGGCCGTACGGGGTGCCGGGGCTTTCGGCCCTCCGGAGGGCGGGCCGTCGTCCGGGGCGGGAGTCGGGCCGTATGCGCCGGGGGTGCCGTATCGGCCACCGAATCCAGGCACCAACCCGTATCTGATCGTGCCCGAGGAGCTGTGGGGACCGCAGGACGCGCGCCCGCCCGGGGAGGGGCGGCAACGGCCCGGCCCGCCACTGGCACTCGGTGACATACGGCCGCCCGGCCGAACGGCGGACGAGTCTCCCCGGGACGGCGTCGGGCCGGGCGAGCCTGGCGCGGGCGAGCCGGGCATGGGCGACATCGGCGAGCCGGGCGCGGGCGACATCTCCGACGCTCCTACCGTGATCCGTCCCGTCGAACCGCCTCCGCATGGCCGGCCCCGAGGCGGGCGGTCCGGAGGTGGCGGGTCCGGGCGGGACCCCGGGCGCGGTTCCGGGCCGTCGGCCGGGAGGCGGTCGCCGTTGTGGCCGGACGAGGGGCCACCGCCCCCGCCGCCTCCTCCCCCGGCGCCGCGCAGGCCCGGCGGCGGACGGTGAGGGAGGCGCAGTGAGGGGGCGGCACCCGGGGCACGTAAGGTCCGGGACACCTCCGTGAAGCCGAGAGTTCACTGTCCGCCAGACGGACCTCGGGCGCGCGGGGCACTGCGTGCCGGATACGGTGGGAACACCATGAGCGCATCGCAGACCTCGGACGTTCCCACGCTCCTTGTCAAGATCTTCGGCAAGGACAGGCCGGGCATCACAGCCGGTCTCTTCGACACTCTCGCCGCCTACTCCGTCGATGTGGTCGACATCGAGCAGGTCGTCACCCGTGGCCGCATCGTGCTGTGCGCGCTCGTGACCGAGCCGTCGCAGGGCCTGGAGGGCAATCTGCGGGCGACCGTCCACAGCTGGGCGGAGTCCATGAAACTGCAGGCGGAGATCATCTCCGGCATCGGCGACAACCGTCCGCGCGGGCTCGGCCGTTCCCTGGTCACCGTGCTGGGCCATCCGCTCACCGCCGAGACGGCGGCGGCGATCGCCGCGCGGATCACCCGGTCCGGCGCCAACATCGACCGTATCTTCCGGCTCGCCAAGTACCCGGTGACCGCGGTGGAGTTCGCGGTGTCCGGCACGGAGACGGAGCCGCTGCGCACCGCCCTGGTGACCGATGCGGCGAAGCTCGGTGTCGATATCGCCGTCGTCGCGGCCGGACTGCACCGGCGCGCCCAGCGCCTGGTCGTCATGGATGTGGACTCCACGCTCATCCAGGACGAGGTGATCGAACTCTTCGCCGCCCATGCCGGGTGCCAGGACAAGGTCGCCGAGGTGACCGAGGCGGCGATGCGCGGGGAACTGGACTTCGAGCAGTCGCTGCACGCACGCGTGCAGTTGCTGGCGGGGCTGGACGCCTCCGTGGTGGACAAGGTGCGCAGCGAGGTACGGCTGACACCGGGCGCCCGTACCCTGGTCCGCACGCTGAAGCGGCTCGGCTACCAGGTGGGTGTGGTCTCCGGGGGGTTCACCCAGGTCACGGACGATCTGAAGGAGCGGCTCGCGCTGGACTTCGCCCACGCCAACACCCTGGAGATCGTCGACGGGAAGCTGACCGGCAGGGTCACGGGCGAAATCGTGGACCGGGCGGGCAAGGCGCGGCTGCTGCGCCGGTTCGCCGCCGAAGCGGGGGTTCCGTTGTCACAGACCGTGGCGATCGGCGACGGCGCGAATGACTTGGACATGCTCAACGCGGCGGGTCTCGGTGTCGCCTTCAACGCCAAGCCGGTGGTCCGTCAGGCCGCTCACACGGCCGTGAACTTCCCCTTCCTGGACACGGTCCTGTATCTGCTGGGCATCACGCGCGAAGAGGTCGAGGCGGCGGACATCCTCGACCTGGACTGAGCCACGCGGAGGGTTCGCGGGCACACCGGCCGTACCGCACCCGATCCGTCCGGTCCACAGCCGTCCTGTTCGCGGCCGTTCTGTTCCCGGCCGCCGGCGCCCTTGCGGGAGCGGGGCCCGGCGCCTGGTCCACGCCGCCGGTGCCGGGCCCCGCCGTCATGCCGTGTGGGTCACTCGCTGGGAGCCCAGTAGTCGAGCAGGGTGGCGACGCCCGGCTCCAGGGACTTCCAGGAGCCGGTGAAGGACAGCACGGCGAACGCGGCTGCCGGATAGCCGCGGCGGCTCATTCGCTCGCCCGCGTCCCCCTCGGCCGATCCGGCGAGGATCTCGGCGGCTGCCTGGACCCCGGGATTGTGGCCGACCAGGAGCACGTTCTGCGCGTCGTCCGGGGTTTCGTTCAGCAGGGCGATCAGCTCACCGGGCGAGGCCTCGTAGATCCGCTCCTCATACACCGTCTTCGGTCGCCGCGGAAACTCGTGAACCGCGAGTTTCCACGTCTCCCGGGTCCGGGTCGCGGTGGAGCACAGGGCCAGATCGAAGGCGATGGCGGAGTCGGCGAGCTTGCGTCCGGCGACTGCGGCGTCCGTCCTGCCGCGCTCGGCGAGCGGGCGCTCACGGTCGGTCACCGGGGGCCAGTCGGCCTTCGCATGCCGGAAAAGGACAATCCTGCGAGGTTCTGCGACGCTCATGTGACCCAGCTTCGCACGAAACAGGCCATGAAGCGCAGGTAGTTGACGGCCGCTTCCGGGGTGCTCAGCGGGCTATGAGCTGCTGTGCCCGCTCGATGAGGTGGGTGATCCCGGGCTCGGCGGTCGCCGCGTGCGCGTCCGCGGGGTTCAGGAGCAGGGTGAGCAGCGTGACGAAGGCGAGTGCGGGCAGGGCGAGGGCCCACCACGGCAGCCGGATGTCGACGCCGCCCCGGGGGATCGGGTGGGGCCGGGTGTGCGTGCGCGCCGACATGGGGGCCTCCGCTCTTCGAGTGGTGCGGTGTCCGCGTCTCGCGGCCACATCTCGAAGGTATGTACTCCCGGGCTCTCAACCCATCCGGTGACCCACCCACTTGACCCTGAGCCTGGCCCCCTAGGGGATGGGGGTGCCAACACCACCATGGGCCCCGGACCGGGGCGGCGGCGGCGGGGGTGTCACGGCGCCAGAATGCTCGCGATCACGCCGATGACGATGAAGATGGCGAAGAACGCGCCGAAGACGAGCAGCATCTTCTTCTGGCCGTTCTGGGGGTTCGGGTCGAGGACTGGCATGGGGCAAGTCTCGCACCCGCCGACCGTTCGGCGCGCTCCGGGGGCGGTGCGCGCCGCCGGAATCGGGTGGGAAACCGTAGTCGGGCGGGAAACCGGAAGGCCGCGGGCTCAGCGGCCGGCCGCCGCCTCTTCCTCCACCGTGCGGGCACGGCCCGCCAGCACGCCCGCGGCCATCTGCGGGATCAGCAGGGCGGACATGAACGCCAGCGGCAGGCCCCAGCCGCCGCTGTGCTGGTAGAGGAAGCCCACCAGGAGGGGACCCGGGATGGAGATCAGATAGCCGGTGCTCTGCGCGAAGGCCGACAGCTTGGCCACACCCGTGCCGGACCTCGCCCGCATCCCGACCATGGTGAGCGCGAGCGGGAAGGCGCAGTTGGCGATGCCCAGCAGCAGCACCCAGGCCAGGGCGCCGGCGGCGGGCGCGAAGTACAGCCCGGCGTATCCGGCCAGGCCGCTCATGCCGAGCACGACCACGATCGGGCCCTGCCGGGGCAGCCGTGCGGCGACGCGCGGGATGACGAAGGCGAGCGGCACGCCCATCACCATGGTGAGCGCGAGCAACAGTCCGGCCGTGGTCGCGGGCACACCCGCATCCCGGAAGATCTGCGCCATCCAGCCCATGGTGATGTAGGCGGCGGTCGCCTGGAGCCCGAAGAAGACGGCCAGCGCCCAGGCGGTCCGGCTGCGGGTGATCCGCAGTTCGGGTGCGGGTGTTCGCTCCCCGGACACGGGCTCCGCTGACGCACCCTCCCCCGGCGCGCCCTCCTTCGCCGCGTGCTGTTCCGGCAGGCGCCGCTCCCGCGCGCGCGTCCGCTCCGCCGGCGCCCTGCCCCGCTCCCCCACGAACGGGATCCAGGACACTACGGCGGCCACGGCGAGCACCCCCCACAGGGCGAGTCCCGGCTGCCAGCTCCCGCCCAGTGCCTCGGTCAGCGGCACGGTCACCGCGGCGGCCAGGGCCGTGCCCAGGGCGAGGGCCATGGAGTACAGGCCGGTCATGGAACCGACCCGGTCCGGGAACCACTGCTTGACGATGACCGGCATCAGGACGTTGCCGACGGCGATACCCATGAGCGCGAGGGCACTGGCCGCCAGGAAGCCCGCCGTACTCCCCGTGAACGGACGTATCAGCAGGCCCGCGCCGATGGCGACCAGGCCGGCGCACACCACCGCGCCCGGTCCGAAGCGGCGGGCCAGACGCGGGGCGGTGACGCCGAAGACGGCGAAGCACAGCGAGGGCAGGGAGGTGAGCAGCCCGGCCACAGTGCCACTCATACCGAGCCCGGTACGGACCTCCTCGAACAGTGCGCCGAGGCTGGTGATGGCGGGGCGGAGGTTCAGCGCCGCCATCACGATGCCGACGACGAGCAGCCGCATCGTCCACGCGCGCGTGGCGGATCCCCCGGCCTCCAGGTCACCGGCCTCCCTGCCACCGGTCTCCGGGCCGTCGGTCCCCCCGGTCGTCCGCCCGCCGGACTCCGTGCCGTGCGACTCCGTGCCGTCGGACGCCGGAGCCGCCGTGCGCGCGGTCGTGGACGTGACCGTCCGGGATTCCTCACCAACCATGAGGCCCATCATAGAATCATGGGATGATTTGGTGTCCATGTCTGGAGCGCCGCCCGATGCCTCCGTCGTGCGAAGGTGTGTCATGCCCCTGAGCCATCCGCGCCGGTCCGCACTGTCCGAGCAGGTCATCGCCGCTCTGCGCGCCCAGATCACCTCGGGCGAGTGGCCGGTCGGCTCCCGCATTCCGACCGAACCGGAGCTGGTCGAGCAGCTGGGGGTGGCCCGTAACACGGTCCGCGAGGCCGTCCGCGCGCTGGCGCACAACGGGCTGCTGGACATTCGCCAGGGCTCGGGCACGTATGTCGTCGCCACGAGCGAGCTGGCGGGTGTGATGCACCGCCGCTTCGCCGACGCCGACCCCGGGCACATCGCGGAACTGCGCTCCACCCTGGAGGCGTCCGCGGCGCGGCTGGCCGCCCAGCGGCGCACCGAGAAGGACCTCAAGCAGCTCGACACACTGCTGCTGCGCCGCGAGGAGGCCTGGGCGTCGGGTGAGGCGGAACCGTTCGTGGCGGCGGACGCCACCTTCCACCTCGCCGTCGTGGCCGCGTCGCACAACGACGTGCTGACCGCGCTGTACGCGGATCTGAGCGAGGTCCTGCGGGACTGGCTGCGCGACGACGTGGGCCAGGAGCTGACTCCTCGGACGCACATGGACCACGCGCGGCTGCTGGACGCGATCCGCGCGGGTGACGCGGCGACGGCGGCCGAGGAGGCCGCCGCCTATCCGCTCGTGTGCCGTCCGGGGCGCGTCAGCCCGCCTTCCCGTGGCTGATCCACGCCGCCCCGACCGCATCCCAGCAGCGTCCGGCGAGCCGCACGGTCTGCGCGGGTCCGGCGGCCACCGGGGCGCTGTCGCTGTCGAGGTCCCACCATCGGACGCATTCGATGTGCAGGCGCACGTGATCGGTGTCCGGGTAGGGGTTGTGGCAGTACGCGGTCACCCAGGACCCGTCGACCCCGATCCGGCAGGCGGCCCCGAACGGATCGTCGGCCGCCGCACCGTCCGACCCGGCGTCGTCCGATCCCGCGTCGGCGGGGTGCACGCGCGCGTGCGGCATCGCGTCGTACGGCATCGCGTCGCGCGACAGGATCGGCACGAGGCCGACACCGGCAGCGACGGTGATGGTCATCGAGGCCAGGCGGTAGAAGCGCACAAGAGGACCTCCTCGGCCGTGCTGGGGAGGGGGATCACGCGGTGAACGCGTACTCCACAGTCCTCTGTCGACGCCGGACCCCGCCTGCCCTGCTGAGCCGATCGGGTGACATGGCCGAGGGCCCGCACCCTCACGGGTACGGGCCCTGGACAGGATCTCGGGTGTCCCTAGGCGCCGACGGCGTGCAGTCCGCCGTCCACGTGGACGATCTCGCCCGTGGTCTTCGGGAACCAGTCGCTCAGCAGGGCGACGGCACCGCGGCCGGCCGGCTCCGGGTCCTTCAGGTCCCACTCCAGCGGGGCACGGGTGTCCCACACGGAGGCCAGCTCGCCGAAGCCCGGGATGGACTTGGCGGCCATGGAACCGATCGGGCCCGCCGAGATCAGGTTGCAGCGAATGTTCTGCTTGCCCAGGTCACGGGCCACGTAACGGCTGGTCGCCTCCAGGGCGGCCTTGGCCGGACCCATCCAGTCGTACTGCGGCCAGGCGTACTGCGCGTCGAAGGTGAAGCCGACGACGGAACCGCCGTTCTGCATCAGCGGCAGGCAGGCCATGGTCAGCGACTTCAGGGAGAACGCCGAGACGTGCATGGCCGTGGAGACCGAATCGAACGGCGTGTTGAGGAAGTTGCCGCCGAGCGCGTCCTGCGGCGCGAAGCCGATGGAGTGCACGACGCCGTCGAGGCCGCCGAGTTCCTCGCCCACGACGTCCGCGAGGCGGCCCAGGTGCTCCTCGTTGGTCACGTCGAGCTCGATGACCTTGGTGGGCTTGGGCAGCTTCTTGGCGATGCGCTCGGTCAGCGTGGGCCGCGGGAACGCGGTCAGGATGATCTCGGCGCCCTGCTCCTGGGCCAGTCTGGCCGTGTGGAAGGCGATGGAGGACTCCATCAGCACACCGGTGATCAGGACGCGCTTGCCCTCGAGAATTCCGCTCATGTCGTTCAGTGACCCATTCCCAGTCCGCCGTCAACGGGAATGACGGCTCCAGTGATGTACGAGGCGTCGTCCGAGGCGAGGAACCGCACCGCGGCGGCGATCTCCTCGGGCTGCGCGTACCGGCCGAGCGGCACCTGCGACACGATGCCCGCCCGCTGCTCGTCGGTGAGCACCTTGGTCATGTCGGTGTCGACGAAGCCGGGCGCGACGACGTTGAAGGTGATATTGCGCGAGCCCAGTTCACGGGCGAGGGAGCGCGCGAAGCCGACCAGACCGGCCTTGGACGCGGCGTAGTTCGCCTGTCCCGCCTGGCCGGCCAGGCCCACCACCGAGGAGATCAGGACGACCCTGCCCTTACGGGCGCGCAGCATGGCGCGGTTGGCACGCTTGACGATCCGGAAGGTGCCGGTGAGGTTGGTGTCCACGACCGAGGTGAAATCCTCCTCGGACATGCGCATCAGGAGCTGGTCCTTGGTGATGCCGGCATTGGCGACGAGCACCTCGACCGGGCCGTGCTGGGCCTCGATCTCCTTGTAGGCCTGCTCCACCTGCTCGGAGTCGGTGATGTCGCACTTGACGGCGAGGCAGCCCAACTCCGTGAGGGCGGCCGGCGGCTCACCCGAGCGATATGTGATGGCGACCTTGTCGCCGGCGTCGGCGAACGCGCGGGCGATGGCGAGGCCGATGCCCCGGTTGCCTCCGGTGACGAGAACCGAGCGGCTCAACGGATCACCCTTTCGATAGCGGTCTGGTTCCCCCGCCCGAACACCTGAATGACAGGCGGCGACGGCAGGCGGCTTCACCGAAAACCTATCGGTCCGGGCGCACCGGAGGACATTCGGGCACCGACAGTGGCCGATGGGACTCACTGTCGGATCCCTACAGAAACGACCCGGTCCTCAGTCCGCCATACCAGGCGCGTGAGCGGGCAGACCTTCGACACGAGCGGTCTCGAGCATTCTGCGGTCGTAGGTCACCAGGGCGGTCAGGTCGTCCCGCAAGGACAGTGCGCCGGCCACATGGATCGTGTCCGGCGTCCTCAGGCGCCCGACCAGCAAAGCCGCTCCGTCGCGCACCTCGCGGGTCAGGAGGATCTCGGTGATCCGGGCGTCCAGGTCCTCCATGGCCTTCGGGAAGTGCCCCATGAGGTCCAGGGTTCGTACGGTCTCCACGAAGCCGAGCGTGCTGACGGGGCTCCTTGAGGGGTGCGCTCCGACTGTGTCGAGATAGCCGTGCTGCCCGGTGACGGCCGTGCGGTGCGGGATTCGAAGAACCCGGAGCGGGAGCCGCTGCGCTTCACGGCGTCGGAGTGGGCGGCGTTCCGGGCGGGGGTGTTCGCCGGCGAGTTCTGACCGGCGAACAGCAGCAGGACGCGGACGGCCGCCGCCCGGAGCGATTCGGGCGGCGGTCGTTCCTGCGCGCATGCGTGCACGCGTGCGTGGGGGCTGTTCGTCGCCGGCCAGGAGACGGGCTTGGCATACTCGTCGGGGGTGGGACGGGGAGTCGCCCGAGGGTCCGGGAGCGCGCCGAACAGGTAAGCGCACCGGATGCCGTGCGGCATGATTCACTGCCTCAAACGGTCCGTCAGCGAGCGTTCGAAGGGAATTCCCACTCGTGCCCCACGAAGTTGATCAGACGTTCCTGGCCCTTCCCCTACGCCCCCTCGCCGACGCCGCGCTCGCGCGGGCGCGGGCGCTCGGGGCGGAGCACGCGGATTTCCGGCTGGAGCGGGTGCGCAGTGCGTCCTGGCGGCTGCGGGACGCCAAGCCCGCCGGGTCGTCCGACACCACCGACCTCGGGTACGCGGTGCGCGTGGTGCACGGCGGGACGTGGGGGTTCGCCTCCGGGGTGGATCTCACCCTCGACGCCGCCGCCAAGGTCGCGTCGCAGGCCGTGGCGATGGCGAAACTGTCCGCCAAGGTGATCCGGGCCGCCGGCTCCGAGGAGAGAGTCGAGCTCGCGGACGAGCCGGTGCATGCCGAGCGGACCTGGGTGTCGTCGTACGGGATCGATCCGTTCGCCGTGCCCGCCGGAGTGAAGGCCGGACTGCTGGCCGAGTGGAGCGCGCGGCTGCTGGCGGCGCGCGGGGTGGACCATGTGGACGCCTCGCTGCTCACCGTGCACGAGAACAAGTTCTACGCCGACACCGCGGGGACCGTCACCACTCAGCAGCGGGTGCGGTTGCACCCCGTGTTCACGGCCGTTTCGGTCGACGAGTCGAGCGGTGAGTTCGACTCCATGCGTACCCTCGCGCCGCCCGTCGGGCGTGGCTGGGAGTACCTGACGGGCACCGGCTGGGACTGGGACGACGAGCTGGAGCGGATTCCCGGGCTGCTGGCCGAGAAGATGCGCGCGCCGAGTGTCGAGCCGGGCCTGTACGACCTGGTCGTGGACCCGTCCAACCTGTGGCTGACCATCCACGAGTCCATCGGGCACGCCACCGAGCTGGACCGGGCCCTCGGCTACGAGGCCGCCTACGCCGGCACCTCCTTCGCCACCTTCGACCAGCTCGGCACGCTGCGCTACGGCTCCGAGCCGATGAACGTCACCGGCGACCGCACCGCCGAGCACGGCCTGGCGACCGTCGGGTACGACGACGAGGGCGTCGAGGCGCAGTCCTGGGACCTGGTGAAGGACGGCACGCTGGTCGGCTACCAGCTGGACCGGCGGATCGCGAGGCTGACCGGGTTCGAGCGGTCCAACGGGTGCGCGTTCGCGGACTCCCCCGGGCATGTGCCGGTGCAGCGCATGGCCAATGTGTCGTTGCGGCCGGACCCGGCCGGGATGTCGACCGAGGATCTGATCGGGGGCGTGGACCGGGGCATCTATGTCGTCGGTGACCGGTCCTGGAGCATCGACATGCAGCGGTACAACTTCCAGTTCACCGGGCAGCGCTTCTACCGGATCGAGAACGGGCGGCTCACGGGGCAGCTGCGGGACGTCGCCTACCAGGCCACGACCACCGACTTCTGGGGCTCCATGGCGGCGGTCGGCGGCCCGCAGACGTATGTCCTCGGGGGCGCCTTCAACTGCGGCAAGGCCCAGCCGGGGCAGATCGCGGCGGTCTCGCACGGCTGCCCGTCCGCCCTCTTCAAGGGCGTCAACATTTTGAACACCACGCAGGAGGCGGGTCGATGAGCGCGCGTACCACCAAGCCGCACGAGATCGTCGAGCGCGCTCTCGCACTGTCCCGGGCCGACGGCTGTGTCGTGATCGCCGACGAGCAGTCGACCGCCAACCTGCGCTGGGCGGGCAACTCGCTCACCACGAACGGTGTCACGCGCGGGCGCACGCTCACCGTCATCGCCACCGTGGACGGCGTGGAGGGCACCGCGTCCGGCGTGGTGTCCCGGTCCGCGGTGACCGTCGAGGAACTGGAGCCTCTGGTGCGGGCCGCCGAGGCCGCCGCGCGGGGTGCCGGTCCCGCCGAGGACGCCCAGCCGCTGGTCACGGGGGTGGCGGGGACGACTGGGTCTCCCGATTTCACCGAGGCGCCCGCGGAGACCTCGTCCGCCGTGTTCGCCGACTTCGCGCCGGCGCTCGGGGAGGCGTTCGCCCGCGCGCGTGCCGGTGGCCGGGAGCTGTACGGCTTCGCCAACCACGAGCTGGTGTCCAGCTATCTCGGCACGTCCACGGGCCTGCGGCTGCGGCACGACCAGCCCAACGGGACGCTGGAGCTCAACGCCAAGTCGCCGGACCGTACCCGCTCGGCGTGGGCGGGCCGCTCCACCCGGGACTTCAAGGACGTCGACCCCGCGGCGCTCGACGCCGAGCTGGCGGTGCGGCTGGGCTGGGCCGAGCGGCGGCTCGAGCTGCCCGCCGGCCGGTACGAGACGCTGCTGCCGCCGACCGCCGTCGCGGACCTGCTGATCTACCAGCTGTGGTCGGCCTCCGGCCGGGACGCGACCGAGGGCCGCACGGTGTTCTCCAAGCCGGGCGGCGGTACCCGGGTCGGTGAGCGGCTGGCCGAACTGCCGCTGAGCCTGCGCAGCGACCCGAACGAGCCGGGCCTGGAGTCGGCGCCGTTCGTGATCGCGCACTCCTCCGGGGGCGACCAGTCGGTGTTCGACAACGGGCTGCCACTGGCGGCCACCGACTGGGTGCGGGAGGGCAAGCTGAACCGGCTGACCACCAGCAGGCACAGCGCGGCCCTCAGCGGGCTGCCGGTGGCGCCGGCGATCGACAACCTGATCCTGGACGGCGGCGGCGACCGCTCCCTGGAGGAGATGGTCGCGGCCTCAGGCCATGGTGGGCCCTGCCTGCTGCTGACCTGCCTGTGGTACATCCGCGAGGTGGACCCGGCGACCCTGCTGCTCACCGGTCTGACCCGGGACGGCGTCTACCTCGTCGAGAACGGCGAGGTCGTCGGCGAGGTCAACAACTTCCGGTTCAACGAGTCGCCGGTGGACCTGCTGGGCCGGGCCACGGAGGCGGGGCGTACGGAGAAGACGCTGCCCAGGGAGTGGGGCGACTGGTTCACCCGGGCCGCGATGCCCGCGCTGCGGGTCCCCGATTTCAATATGAGTTCTGTCAGTCAGGGCGTATAACCTCGTTGCTGTCCGGGCTGTCACCCGACTGCCCGGACGGCAACGAACCGAAGAAGTACCGAGGAGACGCGAGAACCGTGACGGACATCGTCGACGAGCTGAAGTGGCGCGGGCTGTTCGCCCAGTCCACCGACGAGGACGCCTTGCGCAAGGCGATCGCGGACGGTCCTGTCACGTTCTATTGCGGCTTCGACCCGACCGCGCCGTCACTGCACGTCGGACATCTGGTGCAGGTGCTCACGATGCGCCGGCTCCAGCAGGCCGGGCTCCGGCCGCTGGCGCTGGTGGGCGGTGCCACGGGCCAGATCGGCGACCCCCGCCCGACGGCGGAGCGCACGCTGAACGACCCGGAGACGGTGTCCGGCTGGGTGGACCGGCTGCGGGGCCAGATCGAGCCGTTCCTGTCCTTCGAGGGCGAGAACGCGGCCACGATGGTCAACAACCTCGACTGGACGCAGAACCTGTCCGCGATCGAGTTCCTGCGGGACATCGGCAAGCACTTCCGCGTCAACAAGATGCTGACGAAGGACTCCGTCGCACGGCGGCTGGAGTCCTCCGAGGGCATCAGCTACACGGAGTTCAGCTACCAGCTCCTGCAGGGCATGGACTTCCTCCAGCTGTACCGGCGCTACGGCTGCACGCTCCAGCAGGGCGGCAGCGACCAGTGGGGCAACCTCACGGCCGGGCTCGACCTGATCCACCGCCTGGAGCCGGACGCCGAGGCACACGCGCTGGCGACGCCGCTGATGACGAAGGCGGACGGCACCAAGTTCGGCAAGACCGAGGGCGGCGCCGTCTGGCTCGACCCGGAGATGACCACGCCGTACGCGTTCTACCAGTTCTGGCTGAATGTGGACGACCGGGACATCTCGACCTACCTGCGTATCCTGTCCTTCACGTCCCGCGAGGAGCTGGAGGCGCTGGAGCAGCAGACGGCGGAGCGTCCGCAGGCGCGTGCGGCGCAGCGTGCCCTGGCGGAGGAGCTGACGACGCTGGTGCACGGCGCCGGTCAGACGGCCGCCGTGATCGCCGCGTCGAAGGCGCTGTTCGGCCAGGGCGAGCTGGCGGAGCTGGACGAGCGGACGCTGGCGGCGGCCCTCTCGGAGGTACCGCATGTCCGGGTCGCCGAACCCGGCCCGGTCGTCGACCTGTTCGCCGAGGTCGGCCTGGTACCCAGCAAGTCGGCCGCACGGCGCACGGTGAAGGAGGGCGGCGCCTACGTGAACAACGTCAAGGTCACCGCCGAGGACGCCGTCCCCGCGAAGGAGGATCTGCTGCACGGGCGCTGGCTGGTGCTGCGCCGGGGCAAGAAGAACCTGGCGGCGGTGGAGGTCACGGCCGCCTGAGCACACCGCTCGGGCGCATCACGTGCACGTCCTCACACGACATGTACGGGGGGTGGTCTCCGGTGAGTGTGGGGTCTCCTCCCACGCACTGGAGGCCGCCCTCAGTCGTTGCGTCGCCGGGGCCCGGTGCGTCGTACCCCACACGTACGCGGTGTGCCCGACGTACGCGGTGTGCCCGACGTGCGTCAGGTCCGCTGGGTGCGCTTGCCCTTCATCTGCATGTACAGCATGTCGACGAAGAAGACGATGACGACCGCCGCCACCAGCTGGAAGAGGTGCCGGCCCCAGTCGATGCCCGGCGTCTCCGCGATCCCGAAGCCCCGCGCGATGGCGTTGCCCGCGATGGCGCCGAGGATGCCGCAGATGGTGGTCAGCCACAGCGGGCTGTGCTGCTTCCCCGGGATGATCGCCTTCGCGATCAGACCGAGCACGAACCCCACGATGATCGCCCACAACCAGCCCATGACTGCCTCCTGGTACACCTTGACGCGAGCGTTACGGCCAGTGTCGGCCCGGACTCGTTACACCGCATGTCGGCCGTGCCGTACGCACTGCGGCGCAGGCCGGACGGGCGCCCCGGGGTACGGGCCCGGGGGCGGACGGGGGACACGGACCGGGCGCCCCGGTCTCGTGGGCGGTGGGGACGCGGCGTAACGTGGTGACGTGCGGGCCCGGGTCCCGGCCGGGCACAGGGCGGTCGGAGGCAGGGAGAGTCCGATTCGGGCGGATGGTGGAACGCGATGTGGAAGCAGCATGGCAACGGCGGCGTCCAGGTGTTCCGGATCACCGGCGCCAGAACGGGTCTCCAGGAAGATGTGCGCGGGCGGCAGCGCCGGTACGTGATCTCGATGATCGTTCGTACGATTTCGGTCGTCCTCGCGGCCACGCTCTGGAACGTGGAACGGCCCGTCGCAATCGTGGCGCTGGTTCTCGGCATGGTGCTGCCGTACGTCGCGGTGGTGATCGCCAACGCCGGGCGCGAAAACGCGCCGTCGCTGCCGTCGGCTTATCTGACGCCGCAGATGCGGCCGATGATCACATCTTCACGGACGAATGACGGTCCGGAGGAATCCGGGACGGAAGATGTGGCGCCCGAGCCCACCCCGGGCGTACGAACGGAGCGACCCGACTCGTCATGACCTTCGGGACATGACCATGACCGGCCGTAAGCGGAAGACACTAACCCGCCAAGCTCAAGAAATGCTCAGATCAATCATGTTGTTCCGGTGCCGGGGGCGGGGGGACCCGTGACATACTTCGTACGCGCTCCGCATCCCCCGTCGGAGCGACGGACCGACGCCGGGCAGCTCCCCCCGTGGCTGCTCGGCGTCGCCTTTTCTCCCTCTTTTTCCTAACCTCTTCCCCCGCCCCCTTCAACCGCTTTCGCCCTTTCGTGTGGGACGTCGCACTGCGCCGATCGGGTTAGGGTCGGCGGTGTGATGGACCCTGATCCCGAGACGCCGATCTGTTCCGCGAAGGGCTGCCGTGCCGCCGCCGTGTGGGTGCTCGCCTGGAACAACCCGAAGCTGCACACGCCGGAGCGCCGCAAGACCTGGCTCGCGTGCGAGGAGCACCGGGAGCAGCTGTCGCAGTTCCTCGGTGTGCGCGGGTTCCTGAAGGACGTCGTGCGCTTCGAGGAGTGGGAGGCGCCCGAAGGGGTGTAGGGCCTGAGGCCGCTCCGGCGGGCCCTCGGGTTCTCCCGGCGGACCTCAGCCGCCGATCGCCGACATCGGGCGGTCGGGCTGGACGAAGGCCGGGTCGTCGAGGCCGGCGCCCGCCTTCTTGCCCCACATCGCCAGCTTCCAGGTCCGGGCGATCTCCTCGTCGGGGGCGTCGGAGCGCAGGGCGGCGCGCAGGTCCGTCTCCTCGGTGGCGAACAGGCACGTGCGGATCTGTCCGTCGGCGGTGAGGCGGGTGCGGTCGCAGGCCGCGCAGAACGGCCGGGTGACGGAAGCGATGACGCCGACGCGGTGCGGGCCGCCGTCGACCAGCCAGCGCTCGGCCGGGGCCGAGCCGCGGGCCTCGTCGCCCTCGGGGGTCAGCTCGAAGCGGGTGCGCAGGGAGGTGAGGATGTCGCCGGCGGTGATCATGCCGTCGCGCTTCCAGCCGTGCTGGGCGTCCAGCGGCATCTGCTCGATGAAGCGCAGCTCGTAGTCGTGTTCCACGGCCCAGGCGAGCAGGTCGGGGGCCTCGTCGTCGTTGAGCCCCGGCATCAGGACCGAGTTGACCTTCACCGGGGTCAGGCCGGCCTCGCGGGCCGCGTACAGGCCGTCGAGCACGTCCTGGTGGCGGTTGCGGCGGGTGAGGGTCTTGAAAACGTCCGGGCGGAGCGTGTCCAGGGAGACGTTGACCCGGTCCAGGCCGGCCTTCTTCAGGGCCACCGCCGTGCGCCGCAGGCCGATGCCGTTGGTGGTGAGGGATATCTGGGGGCGGGGCTCCAGGGCGGCGACGCGCTCGACGATGCCGACCAGGCCGGGGCGGAGGAGGGGCTCACCGCCGGTGAAGCGGACCTCCTCGATGCCGAGGGAGGTGACGGCGATGTCGACGAGGCGGACGATCTCGTCGTCCGTCAGCAGGTCGGGCTTGGCCAGCCACTGCAGGCCCTCCTCGGGCATGCAGTAGCTGCACCGCAGATTGCACCGGTCGGTCAGTGACACCCTCAGGTCGGTGGCCACCCGGCCGTACGTGTCGATGAGCACGTGGCCCCCTCCCTCCACTCGGATCACTCATGCTCCGTACCTGTGAGACTACGTGACACCACCGACAAGCCCCAGCGTCCCGACGTCACG
>NZ_JBHSOA010000025.1:417508-476162 GCF_042655885.1 Streptomyces chlorus | reverse complement strand
CGAGGTCCCTGCGACGCGGCCGGAAGGTGTGTCGACCGGGTCGGTCAGTGGGCGCCGGTGCCGGTCAGCGACCGGACCTCCAGCTCCGCGAACTTCTTGACGTCGGGCTCCTCCTTCGACAGGACGGTGCCGAGCCAGCCCATCAGGAAGCCGAACGGGATGGAGATGATGCCCGGGTTCTTCAGCGGGAACCACGCGAAGTCGACGTCGGGGAACATCGCCTTGGGGTCGCCGGAGACGACGGGCGAGAACAGCACCAGGCCGACGGCCACGATGAGACCGCCGTAGATCGACCACAGGGCGCCCTGGGTGGTGAACCGCTTCCAGAACAGGCTGTAGAGGATCGTCGGCAGGTTGGCGGAGGCGGCGACCGCGAAGGCCAGCGCGACCAGACCGGCCACGTTCAGGTCACGGGCGAGGGCGCCCAGAGCGATGGAGACGACGCCGATGAAGATGGTCGCCCAGCGGGCCGCGCGGACCTCCTCCGCACCGGTGGCCTTCCCCTTGCGGATGACGTTGGCGTAGATGTCGTGCGCGAAGGAGGACGACGAGGCGAGAGTGAGGCCGGCGACCACGGCGAGGATCGTGGCGAAGGCGACCGCCGAGATGGTGGCGAGCAGGATCGCGCCCCAGGTCGAGTCGACGCCACCCAGGTGCAGGGCGAGCAGCGGGGCGGCCGTGTTGCCGGACGGGTTCGAGGCGATGATCTCGTCCCGCGAGATGAGCGCCGCGGCTCCGAAGCCGAGCGCGATGGTCATCAGGTAGAAGCCGCCGATGATGCCGATGGCCCAGTTCACGGACTTACGGGCGGCCTTGGCGTTGGGCACCGTGTAGAAGCGGATCAGGATGTGCGGCAGGCCGGCGGTGCCGAGCACCAGGGCGATGCCGAGGGAGATGAAGTCCAGCTTGGTGGTGCCGCTCGCGCCGTACTGCAGGCCGGGCTCCAGGAAGGCCGCGCCCGCGCCACTGTTGTCGGCGGCCTTGCCCAGCAGGTCGGAGATGTTGAAGTTGAACTTCAGCAGCACCAGGAAGGTGATCAGGATGGTGCCGCCGATGAGGAGCACGGCCTTGACCATCTGTACCCAGGTGGTGCCCTTCATGCCGCCGATGGAGACGTACACGACCATCAGGACGCCGACCAGGGCGACGATCAGGATCTTGCCGGCGTCGGAGGTGATGCCGAGCAGCAGCGAGACGAGCACGCCGGCGCCCGCCATCTGGGCCAGCAGGTAGAAGATCGAGACGATGATGGTGGAGGTGCCGGCGGCGGTGCGCACGGGGCGCTGGCGCATGCGGTAGGCGAGGACATCGCCCATCGTGTAGCGGCCGGAGTTGCGCAGAGGCTCGGCGACCAGGAGCAGGGCGACCAGCCAGGCGACGAGGAACCCGATGGAGTAGAGGAAGCCGTCGTAGCCGAAGAGGGCGATGGCGCCCGCGATGCCGAGGAAGGACGCGGCCGACATGTAGTCGCCGGAGACCGCGAGACCGTTCTGGAAGGCGCTGAACTGGCGTCCGCCCGCGTAGAAGTCGGCGGCGTCCTTGGTCTGCCGGCCCGCCCATACGGTGATGCCGAGGGTCGCGAGGACGAACAGTGCGAACAGGGTGATGATGAGCGGGCGGTGCTCGCTCGCCTCGTTCGCGGCGAGCTGGACGGTGGTGATCGAGGGGCTCATGCGCCACCCTCCATACGCGTCTTGATGGCCTCGGCCTTGGGGTCGAGGTTGGTGGCGGCGTGCCGCGAGTACCACCACGCGATGAGGAACGTGGTGACGAACTGCAGGACACCGAAGACGAGGGCGACGTTGATGTTGCCGAACAGCTTGGTGCCCATGAAGCCGCCCGCGTAGTTCGAGAGCAGCACGTACAGCAGGTACCAGACGATGAAGCCGACGGTCACGGGGAAGGCGAAGGAACGGTAGGAGCGGCGCAGTTCACCGAACTCAGCGCTCTCCTGCACCTCGGTGAACTCCTCGGGCGTGGGGAGTTTGTGTTCCTCTGCTGAGGGGGGCGGTGCTTCGGCGGCCACGAAGTCTCCTCGCGTTACGGGTGCGTTCGGACGGGGACGGGGGCGAGTGTCCTCGCGCTCCCTGCACAACGTCACGGCGCCACGCGAAGACCGGTTCAACCCCGCGTGCTTCTTTTGCGCGGACGTTCGCCGAAGACACTGCAGAGAAAACGTTGCTGGCCGGCGGGCGCGCGGGATAGCTTCGCCCTGCACCACCCGTCATGTACCTGCCCGAGCACCATCTGTGTCTCGGGCCGGTTTTGTTTCCGGATGATGTGGAGATCCCATGGCTCATCTGCGTTCCAGACGCCGGCTCGCCCTCGCCGTGCCCGTCGCGCTGTCCCTGACCGTCTCGCTCGGCTTCCTGCCGGCAGCGGCCTCGGCGGCTCCGCAGGCGGCACCGACGGCAGTTGAACGGGCGAACGAGCAGGCGACGGAGCGGGCGACGGACGCCCCCGGTCTGGCGTACGTCGTCAACACCAGGACGGACCGCCACACGATCGCGTCGGTGAAGAAGGCGGTCGCCGCAGCCGGCGGGACCGTCGTGGTCACGTACGACCGGATCGGTGTGATTGTCGTCCACTCGGCGAACCCCGGCTTCGCCCAGGAGATGCGCACCGTGCGCGGGGTGCAGACAGCCGGTGCGACCCGCACCGCACCGCTGGTCCCCGCGGGAACGACGGACGTGGGCGCGGCGGACTACGTGACGGCCGCGGAGGCCGCCAGGACGCGGGCCGCCTCCGCGAAGACCCCCGGCAGCGAGCCGCTCGAGGCCGACCAGTGGGACCTGCGCGCGATCGGCGCCGACAAGGCCGCGCAGATCAACCCTGGCAGCCGCAAGGTCACCGTCGCGGTGATCGACACCGGCGTGGACGACTCCCACCCCGACCTCGCACCGAACTTCTCCGCCGCCCAGTCGGCCAACTGCGTCGGCGGCAAGGCGGACACCAGTAAGGGCGCCTGGCGCCCGTACACGGACGACGACTACCACGGCACCCACGTCGCCGGTGAGATCGCCGCCGCCCGCAACGGGATCGGCGTCGCCGGTGTCGCCCCCGGCGTCAAGGTCTCCAGCATCAAGGTCAGCGACCCGGACAACGGTCTCTTCTACCCGGAGAACGTCGTCTGCGCCTTCGTGTTCGCCGCCGACCACGGCGTCGAGATCACGAACAACAGCTACTACGTGGACCCGTGGCTGTACAACTGCATGGACGACCCCGACCAGAAGGCGATCGTCGACGCGGTCAACCGGGCCCAGCTGTACGCCCAGAAGAAGGGCACCCTGCACCTCGCGTCGGCCGGCAACTCCAACCACGACCTGGCCTCGGACGCGATCGACGACGCCTCCAGCCCCAACGACACCACACCGGTCGAGCGCACCATCGACCCGTCCGAGTGCTTCGACCTGCCGACCCAGCTCCCGGGCGTGGTCACGGTCAGCGCGACGGGCGTGCAGAACCTCAAGTCGTACTACTCCACGTACGGCAAGGGTGTCGTCGACGTGGCCGCACCCGGCGGCGACGGGCGCTACCAGACGCCCGACACCCCGTCGAAGAACGGCCGCATCCTGTCCACCATGCCGAACAACGGATACGCCTTCCTGCAGGGCACGTCGATGGCCGCGCCGCACGCCGCCGGTGTCGCCGCGCTGCTGAAGTCCAGGCACCCGGGGGCATCCCCGGCCCAGTTGCAGGCGCTGCTGAAGGCGCAGGCGAACAACCCGGGCTGCCCGGAGTCGTACGACCAGAACGGCGACGGCGTGCAGGACGCGACGTGCGAGGGCGGCAGCCGGGTCAACGGCTTCTACGGCTCCGGCATCGTCGACGCGCTGCGCGCGGTGAAGCGGTGAAGCACTGCGCGCTGTGACGCGTTATTCATCCTGCGTGGCCCGTGGGTGAGTAAGAGGGGCCGGACGATCATTCGTCCGGCCCCTCCGCTGTTGGCAGACCGATAGCGCATAGTGCACCCATGACCGACACCGACCGCCCCTCCCCCGGCTCCTGCATCGGCTCCGGCCCCGGGCTCGCCGCCGCCTGGTCGTCGTTGGGCGGGGACCCTGCTCTCCTCGCGCGCGTGACGACCGTCGAGCGGCCCGAGGCGCTTCCCGCGCGGCTGCCGGTACGGGAGTTGGCGCACGCCTGCGTGGGCGCGTGCGCGCTGGCCGCGGCCGAACTGGGCGTGCGACGGGCGGGACCTGCTCGTCCCGGTCACCCGCCGGACCTCGCAGTGCCCGCCGTGCGGGTGGACGACGGAGCGGTGGCGGCGGCGTTCGTCAGTGAGCGGCATCTGCTGGTCGACGGGCGGACCCCGGTGGCCTTCGCCCCGCTGTCGCGCTTCTGGCGCACGGCGGACGGATGGGTGCGTACGCACGCCAACTACCCGCACCACCGGGCCCGGCTGCTCACCGCGCTGGGTACGCCCGACGACCCGGAGGCGGTGGCGGCGGCGCTGGCCGGGCGGTCGGCCGCGGACGTCGAGGAGACCGTCTACGCCGCCGGGGGCCTCGCCGTCGCACTGCGGACGCCCGCCGAGTGGGCGGCACACGAGCAGGCGGCGGCGGTGGCACGGCGCCCGCTGGTGGAGCGCGGGCGGCTGGATTCCGCCCCCGCGCGGACACTCACCCCCGTGGACCATGATCCCCTGCTGCCCGCCGCGGGACTGCGGGTGCTGGATCTGACCCGGGTCGTCGCGGGCCCCGTCGCCACCCGCACGCTCGCCCTGCTCGGTGCGGACGTGCTGCGCCTGGACCCGCCGGGGCTGCCCGAACTCCCCGACCAGCACACCGACACGGGGTTCGGGAAGCGCTCGGCCCTGCTGGATCTGCCGACCGGCCGGGACACGTTCGAGGAACTGCTCGCGGCGGCGGACGTGGTGGTCACCGGGTACCGGCCAGGGTCCCTGGACCGCCTGGGGCTGGGCCCCGAGGCGCTGGCCGAGCGCCGGCCCGGAGTGGTCGTGGCCCAACTGTCGGCGTGGGGGGCGTACGGGCCGTGGGGCGACCGGCGCGGCTTCGACAGTCTGGTGCAGGCGGCCACGGGGATCGCGGTGAGCGAGGGTTCGACCGGGCGGCCGGGGGCGCTCCCGGCGCAGGCCCTCGACCACGGCACCGGTTATCTGCTGGCGGCGGCGGTGCTGCGGGCGCTGACCGAGCAGGCGAACGAGGGCGGCAGCCGGTTCGTACGACTGGCGCTGGCGCGGACGGCGGCCTGGCTGCTGGAGGGAACGCCCACGCGTGCGCCGGGCGGCGATCGGACCGCGGCAGCCCTCGGCCCCGCCTCCGCCTCCGCCCCCGTCCCGACCGCGGGCGGGTCCGCCGGCGACTGGCTCACGGAGACGGACAGCGCCCTGGGGAGGCTGCGGTACGCCCGGTCCCCGGTGTCGTTCACCGGCGGCCCCCGTGACTGGACCCGTCCGCCCGGACCGTGGGGTGCCGATGCGGCCCGGTGGGGGTGACGGGGGCCGGTGACGGGCGGTCGACCGGGGCAGTAAATGCGGCCTTGAAAGGAAATGCACCCCACCCCTTCCACCCCATGCTTGCCCGTTCTGTGAGCCCTTGTGAAGATCCTGGGGTGACTCTGACAAACCCCACGTCCGGGACGACCGACGCGCACAGGGGCGCGCGGCGTCCCGGCACCGGCCCGGCCGTCGCCGTCCTCGTGCTGGTGGCGCTGGCCGCGCTGATACCGCTCCTCGGCCCGTCCCCGGCCCTGCACGACACCGGTGAGGCCGCCGCGCCCGGCACCGGTGGCATAGCCCTGCTCCGGACGGTGCTGTTCGCGGCGCTGGCCGTCCCCGTCGGCGAACTGTTCGTGAGACGGCTGCTGCGTTCCGTGCCCCACGCTCCCCCGGCCGTGCCGCGCGGCTGGTCCACCGTCGCGAACTCCGTCGGTTTCGTGGCCGCTCTCGGGCTCGCCTGCGTCGTGGCCTCCGGGAACCTGGTTCCCGACAGCCTCACCGCCATCGACGTGGGCAGCCTGTACGACTCGCGGGAGGGCAAACTCGCCCTCCTGGAGGTCAACGCGTTCCTCGCCGCGGCCCTGTGCGCCGCCTCCGGCCGTCCGGATACGCAGGTCTGGCCGCTGGCCGCGGTCGTCGCCGCCGAGGCCCTGCGTGCGCATCCCGAGACCGAGTACACCCCGCTGATCGGCTCCGGGCTGACGTTGATCCATCTGGTCTGCGCCTCGCTCTGGGTGGGCGGCCTGCTGTACGCGCTGCGCGTGATGCGCGCGTGGCGGGGCTCTGCGGCGGGCGCCGTGCTGCTGGGGCTGTACGCGCGCGTGGCGGCCTTTCTGCTCGTCGCCCTCACGGCGACCGGGGTGTGCAGTTCGCTGCGCCGGATGCCTCCGGGGTCGATCCTGGAGCAGCTGACGGACACGGCGTACGGGCGTGTCCTGCTCGCCAAGGTGATCCTGATGGCCGGGGTCGCGGCCCTCGCCCTGTGGGCCAGGATCCGGCTGGCCCGCGCGGCCGATCCGCTGAGCGCCCGTGCCCCCGCGCGGGCAGAGGCGTACGTTCTGGCCCTGGTGGTGGCGGTGTCGGGCCTCCTGACGGCGCTGCCGGTGCCGATCCGCTGGTAAGGGGCGGGCGGTGGGGGCTCCCTCGCCCGCCCTGGGCACGGGCACCTGGGCACAAGCGTTCCGGCCGGGGCCCGGCCCGGCATCCCCGTAGCCCCAGCAGCGCCCCCGCCAGGCAGGTCAGGCCCATGGCCAGAGCGCCGCCCGCCGTATTGCGCAGCCCCGGCCCGGCGGGCGCAGCCCCGGCCCGTGAGGACGAGGGCGGCCGGCGCGCACCGGAGACACCGTCGGAAGCGGTACCCGGCACTCCTCTCCGCCCATTCCCGGCACCGAACAGACGTGCCCCGCGCGATGCCTGACGGGCAGGGCTGTCGGCGGGGGCCCGTATCCTCGTGAACCATGCTCGAAGACCTCACGACCGAAGCGTCCTCCCCCACCGCGTGGCCGGCCGCGTATCCGCAGGGATACGCGGTCGTCGACGTGGAGACCACGGGGCTCGCCCGGGACGACCGCATCATCTCGGCGGGCGTCTACCAGCTGGACGCGCGCGGTGAGGTCGAGGACCACTGGTACACGGTGGTCGATCCGGAGCGGGACCCCGGCCCGGTGTGGATCCACGGTCTGACGAGCGAGGCGCTCCGAGGGGCGCCCCTCTTCACCGACATCGCCGGGGAGTTCGCCACCCGGCTGGAGGGCCGGGTGCTCGTCGCGCACAACGCCGTCTTCGACTGGCAGATGATCGCCCGCGAGTACGCGCGCGCCCGCGCGCAGGCACCGGTGAAGCAGCGGCTGTGCACGATCGCCCTCTCCAAGGAGCTCGCGCTGCCGCTGCCCAATCACAAACTGGAGTCGCTCGCCGCGCACTTCGGCGTGGTCCAGCAGCGCGCGCACCACGCGCTGGACGACGCGCGGGTGCTGGCGGAGGCCTTCCGGCCCAGCCTGCGGACCGCGGCGGCGCGCGGCGTACGGCTGCCGCTGCACGAGTGCCTGCCGCTGACGGAGTGGACGGACCGGCCCCGTATCGGGCAGGAGGCGGGCCACGGGAGCGGCTACCGGCCCACCAGTTGGCGCCCGTCCCGCAAGCGGCCGACGTGCCCGTATCCCAACCCGGGCCGGTACGAACCGGGCAATCCCCTCAAGCAGGGCATGCGGGTCGCCTTCTCCGGCGACACCTCCGTGGAGCGGGACCTGCTGGAGGACCGGGCGACCGAGGCCGGGCTCCATGTCGCCACCAGCATCTCCCGGCTGACCAGTCTCCTGGTCACCAACGATCCGGACTCGGGCACGTCCAAGGTGGTCAAGGCCCGGCAGTACGGCACCCCGGTCATGGACGAGGCGGCGTTCGGGCAGCTGTTGCGCGACGTCGAACCCGCACCGGAGGGCTGACCCCGTACGCCCGGACTGCCGGACCGTCCCTAACCGCTCACGCTGCCGACCTTGTCCACGATGCCGGCCTTCCCTTCCGCGCGGGCGCAGTGCGCTCCGCAGTACCAGTGGCCATCGACCTCGACGCCCTGGCCGATGATCTGCACCCGGCAGTGCTCGCAGATCGGGGCCATGCGATGAATCGCACAGGCGAACGAATCGAATACGTGGGCGGAACCGTCCTGGGTCGTGACGGTGAACGCCAGCGCATAGTCGTTCCCGCACACTTCGCAACATGTCATAAACCGCATCGTTGGGGCCGGGTGGGGCACTGGCAAGCCGACGGGGGCTGCTGCCCGGAGGTTCTACCCGGTCGGCGCAGCGGTCGCGGAGGGGGTCGCTCCACCTCCACCGGCTCAAGAATTGCCGTCCGACCGGTCCTCGATGAGCATCAGGGCGGGGATCGTCGGCCGGATGTGAGGACGTACCCGCCTGAATGCACCCCGCGGTCCTGGTTGTACGGTCGTGGGGTGTACCGCTTCCTGTTGTCCCGCCAGTGGGTGATCCTCACGCTGCTGGCGCTCGTGCTCATCCCGACGATGGTCGAGCTGGGCTTCTGGCAGTTGCACCGTCACGAGCGCCGGGTCGCGCTGAACCAGGTGATCGCCGCCTCCCTGGCGGCGAAGCCGGTGCCCGCCGAGTCGCTGACCGCGCCCGGGGCGAAGGTCGACGGCGACGACCTGTACCGCAGGGTGACGGCGAAGGGCAGCTTCGACGCCTCCGACGAGGTCGTCGTGCGCCGCCGCACCAACGCGGACGAGGAGGTCGGCTACCACGTCCTGACCCCCTTCGCCCTCGACGACGGCAAGGTCCTGCTGGTCAACCGGGGCTGGATCCCCGCGGACGGTCCGAGCCAGACCGCGTTCCCGAAGGTTCCCGCACCGCCCGAGGGCGAGCTCACCATCGCCGGGCGGCTGATGCAGGACCAGACGACCGAGGACAGCGGCATCAAGAACCTCCAGGGCCTGCCGGACCGGCAGATCATGCTGATCAACAGCGAGCTGGAGGCCGACCGGCTCGGCAAAGAGGTCCTCGGCGGCTACGTCGACCTGACCGACCCCGGGCCGGGCGGTGACACCCCGGAGCCGGTCCCCTCGCCCGAGCACGACGAGATCGGCCCCCACATGGCATACGCCGTCCAGTGGTGGCTGTTCGCCGCGGGCGTCCCCGTCGGCTGGGTCGTCCTCGTCCGCCGCGAGGCCCGGGAGCGGGCGGAGAAGGCGGAGCGGGAGGCGGCCGGCACGGCGGACGCCGAGGACACGGAGGACACCGAACCCGCGGCGGTGTAGCCCGTCACTCACCCGGCTCCACCCGGATTGCCACTCCCGGTGGCCGGGCATCCGCACCTCGTGCACCGTATCGAGGACTACGCGCTCATCGGCGACGAACAGACCGCTGCCCTGGTGGGCGCGGACGGCTCCGTCGACTGGCTCTGCCTGCCCCGCTTCGACTCCGGCGCCTGCTTCGCCCGGCTGCTCGGCGACGAGGGCAACGGTCACTGGCGCATCGCGCCCGTGGGCGCCGAGCGGTACACGCGCCGCGCCTACCGCCGGGACACCCTCGTCCTGGACACGGAGTGGGAGACCGACGAGGGCCTGGTGCGCGTCACGGACCTGATGCCGCAGCGCGACCGCGCGCCCGATCTGGTGCGCATCATCGAGGGCGTACGCGGGAAGGTGACCGTCCGCAGCACGCTCCGGCTGCGCTTCGACTACGGCTCGGTGGTGCCCTGGGTGCGCAGGACGGACGGCCACCGGGTGGCGGTCGCCGGGCCGGACTCGGCGTGGCTGCGCAGTGTGCCGGAGGTGCCCACCTGGGGCGAGGACCGCGGCACGCACTCCGAGTTCACGGTCACGCCGGGCGAGCGGGTCGCGTTCGTCCTCACCTGGCACCCGTCCCACGAGCCGCGCCCGCCGCTGGTGGACCCGTACTCCTCGCTGCGGCACAGCATCGCCGACTGGCGCGCGTGGGCGTCCCGCTGCAGCTACGACGGGCCGTACCGGGACGCGGTCGTGCGGTCCCTGATCACGCTCAAGGCGCTCACCTACTCGCCGACGGGCGGCATCGTCGCCGCGCCCACCACCTCGCTGCCGGAGGAACCGGGCGGGGTGCGCAACTGGGACTACCGCTTCTGCTGGCTGCGCGACTCCACGCTGACCCTGAGCGCGCTGCTGGCGGCCGGCTACCAGGACGAGGCGGAGGCGTGGCGCAACTGGCTGCTGCGCGCGGTCGCGGGCGACCCGGCGGATCTTCAGATCATGTACGGGGTGGCGGGCGAGCGGCGGCTGCCCGAGTCCGAACTGCCGTGGCTGTCCGGCTTCGACGGCGCCACTCCGGTACGGGTCGGGAACGACGCCGTCAACCAGCTCCAGCTGGACGTGTACGGCGAGGTCGTGGACTCGCTGGCCCTGGCCCGCCGGTCGGGCCTGTCCCCGCAACCGGACGTGTGGGCGCTGCAGAGGGTGCTGCTGGACTTCCTCCGCTCGGCCTGGCGGCAGCCGGACGAGGGCCTGTGGGAGGTGCGCGGCGGCCGGCGGCACTTCGTGCACTCGAAGGTGATGGTGTGGGTGGCCGCCGACCGTGCCGTGCGCATCCTGGAGGAGAGCCCGGACCTCGAGGGCGATATCGAGGACTGGCGCGCGTTGCGCGACGAGGTGCACCGTGACGTGTGCGAGAAGGGGTACGACCTCGAGCGGAACACCTTCACCCAGTCCTACGGCTCGCGGGAACTCGACGCCGCGCTGCTGCTGATCCCCCGGGTGGGCTTCCTGCCGCCCGGCGACCCCCGGGTGCTCGGCACCGTCGACGCGATCCACGCGGAGCTGGGGCGGGACGGGTTCGTCCGCCGCTACACCGCGGACGCCACCGACGTCGACGGCCTGCCCGGCGTGGAGGGCACCTTCCTGGTGTGCTCGTTCTGGCTCGCGGACGCCCTGCACATGACGGGCCGGACGGCGCAGGCGCGCGAGCTGTTCGAACGGCTGCTGGGACTCGCCAACGACGTGGGTCTGCTGGCGGAGGAGTACGACCCCGTCGGCGAGAGGCTGCTGGGCAACTTCCCGCAGGCGTTCAGTCACATCGGTCTGGTGAACACCGCTCTCGCCCTGCTCGGGAACGAGGAGGCAGGATAGGGGCCATGGATCTTGGACTGAAGGACCGGGTGTACGTCGTCACCGGGGCGACCCGCGGGCTGGGCAACGCCACCGCGCGCGAGCTGGTCGCCGACGGCGCGAAGGTGGTCGTCACGGGACGGGAGGAGAAGAGCGTCGCCGAGGCGGCCGCGGATCTGGGGCCGAACGCGGTCGGCGTGGCGGTCGACAACGCCGACCCCGAGGCGGCGGCACGGCTGATCGCGACCGCGCGTGAGCGGTTCCACCGTTTCGACGGCGTCCTCGTCAGCGTGGGCGGTCCCCCGCCCGGGTTCGTCGCCGACACCACAGACGAGCAGTGGCGGTCGGCGTTCGACTCGGTGTTCCTGGGCGCGGTGCGGCTGGCCCGGGCCGCCGCGGCGGAGCTGGGCGAGGGCGGGGTCATCGGCTTCGTGCTGTCCGGCTCGGTGTACGAGCCGCTGCCCGGCCTGACCATCTCCAACGGGCTGCGCCCGGGGCTGGCCGGCTTCGCCAAGTCCCTCGCGGACGAGCTGGGCCCGCGCGGCATCCGCGTCCTGGGGATACTTCCGGGGCGCATCGACACGGACCGCGTCCGTGAGCTCGACTCCCTCTCCGCCGACCCGGAGGCCACCCGCCAGGCGGCCCAGTCCCGCATCCCGCTGCGCCGCTACGGCACCCCTGCGGAGTTCGGCCGCGCCGCGGCCTTCCTCCTCTCCCCGGCCGCCTCCTACGTCACGGGCGTCATGGTCCCGGTGGACGGCGGGGTACGGCACGGGTTCTAGGGTCTTTCGTTCGGGTCGGCCCGGATCAGGCACCGGGGCCCCAAGCCCGGCACGGCCCGAACGGGAGGCCCTGGGCTCGGCCGCCCTGGCCAGAGGTCGGCCTGGCGGCACGGCGGGCTCAGGGCACGCTCCGGGCTCGGCAACGTGATGGGAAGCCCGGGTCAGGGCTGTGCTCCGGGCGCCGGGCTCAGTGGCTCGGCCGACCGCTCCCCCAGGCTTGACGGCTGAAGGCGGGGCTCGGCCGGCAGCCCGGCTCGGGGCCCTGACCGCCGGGCCCGGCTCGGGGCCCTGGACCGCCGGGCTCGGTGGCTCAACTGACCCGTTCCGCGTGGTGTTTGACTGCTCTGAGGCGGACCTCGGCCGGGAGGGTGGCCAGGGCCGCCGACTCGCGGGCGTGGGCCAGGGCTCCGGTGGTGAGGATGTCCAGTGCGGTGCCGGGGTCGACGTGGGGTTCCAGGAGGAGGTGGACGCGGGCCCGCGGGATGCCGCGACGGCCGGTCAGCCGTACGTGGGCCCGTTCGACGCCGGCCGGCCGGCCCGCCTCCTGGGCGAGGGCGGTCTCCAGCGCCCGGCCGCGCAGCACCGCGTCGTCACCGTCGCCGGTGTCGACGAACACCTCGGCGAGCCGTCGCCGGCGCAGTACCGCGATCAGCCACCACAGGAGGAGCAGGACGAGGACGGCGAGCGCGGCGATCACGACCGGCCACCACCAGCCCTCGTCCCGCCACCGGGTCCGCTCGGCCTCGTTCAGCAGCACGTCGTGCCGCCCGTCGTGCAGCCACCAGGAGGGCGCGGGCGCCCCCAGACCGACGGCCAGCACGGACCCGCCGAGGGCCATCAGCAGCAGGCCCACGATCGCGAGCAGAACGCGGTTGACGATCCTGATCACCGCTCTCACCCCTTTCGACCGGGACGTCGCACCCGTACCGCGAGCACCGGCGGCCGGGACAGCGCCATGCGCCTGACCACGTCGGCGAGTACCGCGCGCAGGTCGGCCCGTACGTCGTCCAGTTCACGGAAATGCGACACCGCGCGGACGTCGGCCCGCCTGCGGGTCACCCGTACGCGTACCGACCGCACCCCGGCGATCTCCATGGCCCGGTCCCGCAGTACCGTCGCCGCCGCGTCGCGGTCGAGACCTGCGCGTACGTCGGGGTGGGTACGGCGCATCGGGAGCAGGGACCGCAGCCCGGGGGTGAGGGCCAGCAGGAGCAGCCAGAGTCCGAGGACGGCGGCGACTCCGGCGCCCACCAGCACCCAGATGTCGTCCAGGGGCCGCCTGGCCAGCTGGTGGGCAAGCTCCCGGCGCCAGCTCATCGCGGGCCGGCCGGCGCGTACCGCGGCGATGTCGTACAGGAACGCCGCCGCCACCACCAGGAGCAGCAGCGCGAGCAGGCCGGCGGGAATCCTGCGCGCCGACCAGAAACGCCGGGAACCTCCCTCGACGTCGTCGGCCGGCTCGGACGGCCGTGTCTTCTCCAGGACGGTGCCCGTGGTGACCTCGGCAGGCCCGGATTCGCTCATCGGGTCCTCCCGCGGCTCTCGTCGAGCGCCGCCGGATGCAGCCGTTCCACCCGGACGGCGACCTCCGGTACCTGCATGCCCACCAGCCCGGACACCCGTTCGATCACCTGGCGGCGCACCTGGCCGCACCGGCCGCCGATGTCGCCGGGGTAGCCGAGTTCGAGATGGACGCGGACCCGCGCGGTGTCGTCGTGGTGGACGACGACCGAGGCGTACGGCGGCTCGGCGTCCTGGGGCAGCGGTCCGACCGCCTCGCGGGCCGCCTGGGAGGCGATCTTCGCGACCACCCGGTCGGCGATCCTGGTCGCGCCGCGCTCACGCGGCGGCACGAGGCCCGGGGCGCCGTCGGCCTCACCCTCCGCCGTGCTCACCGGTCCCACCGGTGTCACCGCCGCCGATCGTTACGGGGACGGAAGAAGTCGCCGAACTCCACGTCTCCCTCGAGGAACCGCCCGACGACGAAACCGACGGCCCCCAGGGCCGCCACCAGCAGGAAGGCCCCGAATCCGCCGAAGTATCCGGCGAAGCCCAGCGCCATGCCGGCGATCATGCCGACCACGGCCATGCTCATGGTGTGCTCCTCAGTTGCTCAGCGGTTCGCCACCCTCGCGGTCCCGGGCACCCGTTCCCCGCCCGGTTTCTCACTGGAGGCGGCTCTCCGGCTCCTCGTCCTCCTCGTCCGGCAGCTTCACGTCGCTCACCGCGATGTTGACCTCGACCACCTCGAGGCTGGTCATCCGCTCGACCGCCGCGATGACGTTCTCCCGGACGGCCCTGGCGACATCGCCGATGGACACGCCGTAGTCGACGACGATCTCCAGGTCGAGCGCGGTCTGCACCTCGCCGACCTCGGCCTTCACACCACGGGTCACCGATTTCGACCCGCCCGGCACCCGGTCGCGCACGGCCCCGAAGGTCCGGGACAGGCCGCTGCCCATGGCGTGCACGCCGAGCACGTCCCGCGCCGCCATGCCCGCGATCTTCTCCACGACGCCGTCGGCGATCGTGGTGCGGCCGCGCGTGGCGGGGTCGCCTCCGCCGCGCCGGACGCCCGGACCCTTGCGCGCGGAGGTGTCCGGCACGGTCTTCTCGAGGTCGGCGGCCCGCGTCGAGCCGCCGTCCGTGATGTCGCTCATCGCCGTACGTCCCTTCCGATCGTCGTCCACAGGACCACCGTATGCGCCGATGCGTGGTTGCGCGCCAGGGATACGGCAGGCTGGAGGAATGACGGCGGACCGATGGACTCGGACAGTGCGGCAGCAGTTGGGACTGGGCAGGCTTCTGCCTCTGGGCGGACCGCGCGACGGCGCGTGGATCTTCGAGCGGGCCGCCGGGGCGGTTCTGCGACGCGCGGTGGCGCGGGCCGAGCCGGGCGTGCGCCTGGACGGTCTGAGGATCGCGCTCGCCGCTCCGGAGGACACCGTCGAGCCGGTGGTGCCCGCTCCGCCCAGCGCCCTGCGACCGGGATCGCTGCGGGTGACGGCCTGGTTCGCGGCCACGGCGGCGGAGCCTCTGCCGGTGACGGCGGACCGGCTGCGGGCGGTGTTGTCGCGAGCCGCGGCGGAGCGGATCGGGCTGGTGGTGACGGAGGTGGACCTGAGGGTGACGGAGCTGCTGGACGCGGAGGCCGGGACGGCGGCGGGCCCGGCGACGGAGAGCAGGGCGGGGGACGCAGCGAACGGACCGGCCGGTGCTCCGTTCGAGGACCGGGCCGATGCTCCGTTCGAGGCCCCGGACTCCGGTGGGTCCGACGAGGACCGGGTCACCGCCGCGGCGCTCGCCGTACCGGGGGTGTCCCGGCTGACGGGCGCGCCCGGCCGGGCGGTGCACCTCGCGCCGTCACCGCAGGCGCCCGACGGCGTCTCCCTGACCGGCCGTCACGCGCGCGTGGACCTCGCCGTCCGGGCGGACCCCCGGGCCCTGGACGTGACCCGGTCGGTCCGTTCGGCGGTGTCGGCCGCCCTGCCGGATCGTCCGACCGTGGCGGTCCTGGTCACAGCGGTCGACTGACGCTCCTCAGCACATCACCGGTCGCTCATTCGCCGAGACCGGCCAGGTCCCGCAGCCGGCGGCCCTGGGCCGCTCGCTCGGCGACTCGCTGCTCCTCGTACGTACGCTCCACGGCCCCGCTCAGCAGCGCCTTCGTCTCGATCACGGCGTCCCGGGGCGCGGCGAGCAGCGCCGCCGCGAGGTCCTGTACCGCTCCGTCCAGCTCGTCGCCGGGTACGGCGATATTGGCGAGTCCGGTGTTCACGGCCTCCTCGGCCGTGACGAACCGCCCGGTCGCGCAGATCTCCAGCGCACGGGCGTACCCGACGAGCCCGACCAGCGGGTGCGTGCCGGTCAGGTCCGGGACGAGTCCCAGACCGGTCTCGCGCATGGCGAACTGGACATCGTCGGCGACGACCCGCAGGTCGCAGGCGAGGGCCAGCTGGAAACCGGCCCCGATGGCATGCCCCTGCACGGCCGCGATGGACACGATGTCGCTGCGCCGCCACCAGGTGAACGCCTCCTGGTAGACGGCGATGGTCGCGTCGAGGTCGGCCTCGCTGCCACGCGCCATCTCGACGAACGACGGATCGCCCTCGATTCCCTCGGGGGTGAGCATCTGCCGGTCGAGCCCGGCGGAGAAGGACTTGCCCTCACCGCGGAGCACCACGACACGCACGGAGCCCGGCAGCAGCCGGCCCGCCTCGGTCAATGCGCGCCACAGAGCGGGGCTCTGCGCGTTGCGCTTGGCCGGGTTGGTCAGCGTCACCGTGGCGATCGCGTCGTCGACGGTGAGCCGTACGCCGTCCTTGTCGAGTACGGGACCAAGGTCCTGGGCGGGCGAAGCCATGGGGCGCCTCCGAGGGGTGCGGTCGTCCTCCGTACCGTACGGCGGGACCGGGCCCGCCCTGCGGCACAGCTAAGTGACTGCACAGTAACCACCCGTCCGGCCTGTCGGCCGACCGGGTGGTCACCTCGGATCGTGGGCGCCCGGGGGTCAGGCCGAAGCGGCCTTCTTGCCCCGGGTCGCCCCGCCACGCCCTCGGAGCGTGACGCCCGACTCGCTGAGCATGCGGTGCACAAAGCCATACGAGCGGCCGGTCTCCTCGGCCAATGCCCGGATGCTCGCACCGGCGTCGTACTTCTTCTTCAGGTCTGCCGCGAGCTTGTCGCGCGCGGCGCCGGTCACCCGGCTGCCCTTCTTCAGAGTCTCGGCCACCCGTGCCTCCTCATGGGAAGTGCGCTCTGGTCCCCTCATGATCACCCCTCTTGGGCCCGATGGCCACCCATTCGGCAAGGTCCGTGCGACAAGGTTGTGACGACAGGAGTGCATCCCCACATACGGAAGGAGGGATTCCACGGGATGCCGACCACACCACCGGACGCGTTCCGCCGCGAAGTACCAGGTCAGAAAGACGTGACGGCCGAGCCCCGGACGATCGGGGGCTCGGCCGCGAAATCGGTGCAGGACACACCTGGGTACGAGGAGATCTCACACGAATGGGGGATCACCGATGGGCCGAATGATCCAGCCGCAGTGGATCATCCTACGACCGGCCGGTCCGGGGTCACTCAGGCGAGGGCGACGAGGTCCGCGTAGTCGGCACCCCACAGGTCCTCGATGCCGTCCGGCAGCAGGATGATCCGCTCCGGCTGGAGCGCCTCGACGGCGCCCTCGTCGTGCGTGACCAGAACCACGGCGCCCTTGTAGGTGCGCAGCGCGCCGAGGATCTCCTCGCGGCTGGCCGGGTCGAGGTTGTTGGTGGGCTCGTCGAGGAGGAGCACGTTCGCCGAGGAGACCACGAGGGTCGCGAGCGCGAGACGGGTCTTCTCTCCGCCGGAGAGGACACCGGCGGGCTTGTCGACGTCGTCACCGGAGAACAGGAACGAGCCGAGCACCTTGCGGACCTCGACGAGGTCCATGTCGGGCGCGGCGGAGCGCATGTTCTCCAGCACCGTGCGATCCCGGTCGAGGGTCTCGTGCTCCTGGGCGTAGTACCCGATCTTGAGCCCGTGGCCGGGTACGACCATGCCGGTGTCGGGCTGTTCCACTCCGCCGAGGAGGCGCAGCAGGGTGGTCTTGCCGGCGCCGTTGAGACCGAGGATGACGACGCGGGAGCCCTTGTCGATGGCCAGGTCGACGTCGGTGAAGATCTCGAGCGAGCCGTACGACTTCGACAGGCCCTCGGCGGTCAGCGGGGTCTTGCCGCAGGGGGACGGGTCGGGGAAGCGCAGCTTGGCGACCTTGTCGGCCTGGCGGACGCCTTCGAGGCCGGACAGCAGGCGCTCCGCGCGGCGGGCCATGTTCTGCGCGGCGACGGTCTTGGTGGCCTTGGCGCGCATCTTGTCGGCCTGGGCGTTGAGAGTGGCGGCCTTCTTCTCGGCGTTCTGCCGCTCGCGCTTGCGGCGCTTCTCGTCGGCCTCGCGCTGCTGCTGGTAGAGCTTCCAGCCCATGTTGTAGATGTCGATCGTGGAGCGGTTGGCGTCCAGGTAGAACACCTTGTTGACGACCGTCTCGACCAGGTCGACGTCGTGGGAGATGACGATGAAGCCGCCGCGGTAGGTCTTGAGGTAGTCGCGCAGCCAGACGATCGAGTCGGCGTCGAGGTGGTTGGTCGGCTCGTCGAGCAGGAGGGTGTCCGCGTCGGAGAACAGGATGCGGGCCAGTTCGATACGGCGGCGCTGACCACCGGAGAGCGTGTGCAGCGGCTGGCCGAGCACCCGGTCGGGCAGGTTCAGCGCGGCGGCGATGGTGGCGGCCTCGGCCTCGGCCGCGTATCCGCCCTTGGTGAGGAACTCGGTCTCCTGGCGCTCGTACTGCCTCAGCGCCTTCTCGCGGGTGCTGCCCTGTCCGTTCGCGATGCGCTGCTCGTTCTCGCGCATCTTGCGGATCAGGGCGTCCAGGCCGCGGGCGGACAGGACGCGGTCACGGGCGAGCACGTCGAGGTCGCCGGTGCGGGGGTCCTGGGGGAGGTAGCCGACCTCGCCCGAGCGGGTGACGTTGCCGGCGTCGGGGACGCCCTGGCCGGCGAGGACCTTGGTGAGAGTGGTCTTGCCGGCGCCGTTGCGGCCGACCAGGCCGATGCGGTCGCCCTTGGCGATACGGAAGGTGGCGCTCTCGAGGAGAACACGGGCACCGGCGCGCAGCTCGATGCCGGAGGCGGAGATCACGGACAGGCTCCAGGGCTTTGGGTGGCGGTGGGCGGCTGAGGGCGTTCCCGCCGTCTAATGCGCGAGGAGAATGGCCATGGGAGTCATTCTAACGGGGCCGCGCAACCTCTTTCCCGACGCACGGGTGTGTGGTGCCGGGCGCCCGGTCGGACCGGGCGGCGTTGTCGGTGGTGGGTGCCAGACTGAGCGACAGGTCGAATTTCTGGCGATCTTCCGGCTTGTGGGACACGAGGAGTGATGACCATGACAGGCACGGGTGGCGGGCGTCCGAGCATCTTTCCGACCCTGCTGTACGGGGACGCTAAGGCGGCGATCCGGCAGCTCACCGAGGCCTTCGGGTTCACCGAGTTGTCGGTGTACGAGGACGGGGGCGGCGGGGTGGCCCACGCCGAGCTGGTGCAGGGCAACGGCGCGGTGATGCTGGGTTCCAAGGGCACCGGCAGCGCGTTCGGCAAGGCGATGGAGGGCTCGGGCCCGGTCGGTGTCTACATCGCCGTGGACGACGTCGACGCGCATCACCGGCGGGCGGTGGAGCAGGGCGCGGAGATCCTGATGCCCCCGACGGACCAGGACTACGGCTCGCGGGACTACATGGCCCGCGACATCGAGGGCAACATCTGGAGCTTCGGCACGTACACGCCCGAGACCGGGGCGTGAACGGGGGCGAGGAAGGCTGCGCCGGGCCGGGAAGGGCTGCGCTGGAAGGGCCGGGAGCGGTGGGGCCGACGGCCCGCAGGACCGCGTGGGCGGTCCTGCGGGGGTCATTCGGGTCGTGTCGGCCCTGCGAGGCGGGCGGTTCGTGCGAGGCGGGCGGTTCGTGCGAGGCGGGCGGTTCGTGCGAGGCGGGCGGTGTCAGCCTCCGGTGTGCACCTGGAAGGCAGCCCTGCGGACGGCTTTGGCCAAGGCCGGGTCGGGGTGCGCGGCGGCCAGGGCGACCAGGACCTGGACGGTCCGCGGGTGTCCGACGGCGCGCACCTCGTTCAGCAGCGCGGGGACGGTGGGCTGGACCGCGGACTCCAGATGCCGCACCAGCAGCGGGGCCTCCCCGTGGTCGGCGACCGCGGCGGCGGTGTCCACCCACAGCCAGGTGGCCTCCGCCCGGGTGAGGACCTCGTGGGCGTCCTCGGGGTCGGCGCCCTCGTGCTCGGCGAGCCACAGCAGGGCGTAGGGCCGCAGCGTCGGCTCGTCGTGCACGGCGCGGACCTCGGGTTCGGCGGGGGCACCGACGACCCGCAGCGCCTCGAAGGCGAGGCCGCGCAGCAGGGCGTCCTCGCCACGGGCGGCGTCGAGCAGTTCGGTGACGGCGCTGCCCACCGGGCGGGCGGCGAGCCAGGCGCGGTACTCGGCGCGGGCCGCGTTGGGGCGCAGTTGGGCGCAGCCGCGGAGCATGTCCTCGGCGCCCTGCTCGATGTTCCCGGCGGGGCTCTGGGCGGCGACGCAGATCTGCTCCAGCTTGACCCAGACCGCCCAGCTGCCGAGTGGGGTGAGGGTGGCCTGTCCCTCACCGTAGGTGAGGGCGCCCACGGCGGCGAGGGCGCGCAGGGCCCAGTCGAGGAGCGGGGCGAGCGGGACGTCGTCGGCACCCGGCCCGGTGAGGGCGAGGCTGGGCGCGGGCGGTCTGAGCTCAGGCTCGGGCGAGCGCTCGGGGTGGGCGATGCCGGAGGAGCGGGGCCCGTAGTCGACCTCGCAGCGCTCCGTACGCAGTTCGGTGACCCGCTGCTGCAGGAGGTCGAGGAGCTGCGGGACGGGGACCGGGCCGGCCGACAGCTGGAGGAAGGAGAGGACCTGCGGCATGGCCGAGACGACCTCGCCCACGGCGGCGGGCCCGTGGTCCTCGGGTTCCGGGTGGGCGAGCGACCAGGCGTCGAACAGAGCGACCCAGCCACGCAGGACGGCGCTGTCGTCACGGTCCCAGGCGCGCAGCCGCCAGCCGGGGCGGGCGGTGTCGCCGTGCACCTCGACCAGGCCGGCGAGCCGGGCCGTGTCCCAGTCGGCGCGGACCTGAGCCGGGGTCAGGTCCAAGTCGTCGGCCGCCCATCCGACGGTCGTGTCGGAGAGGATGGCCTGACCGGCGGCGGTGGCGCTGCCCCGGCCGGGGCCCAGTGCGGCGTCGGCCCAGCGGGCAACGCGGGCCGCGCCGGCCAGACCGGAGCGCGCCATTCGGGCCAGCTCCGCGGGTGCCGGTGTGCCTTCCGGCGGGCGTGGCGCGGGGCGGCGCGAGCGCTGCTGGTTCATCGCCCTGGGGGCGGCGGCCAGGGGTCGCGGGCGGACAAGTCGAAGCCTGGAGTCGCGCGGGATACGGGACGTCACGGGTGCAGTCTCGCGGTTGACGGTCCGAAAACCCAAACGGAATGTCACAGGCGGCGAGGGGGATGGCCAACGCACGAGGTCGCGCGGCAGTCGGAGGCAGGAAACGGGCCGGGGACGGGCGGGGAACACGCCGCGGAGCGGAATCCCCGGCGACGGCCCGCGGGACTGGCGGCACGGGCCGCCCCGGTCGGCGCGGCGGGACGGGACGAGCGGGACGGGCGGGACGGGCGCGGCGGGACGGGACGGGACGGGACGGGCGCGGCGGTCACATGAAAGGGGTGAGGAAGCGGCGCAGCGCCTCTTCGTAGGTGTGCGGGTCGGCGTTCCACATGGCGCCGTGCGGCGCGTCCGCGACCATGTGCAGGATGGCCATGTTGGGCTGGGCGGCGGCCAGGCGACGGGAGAGCTGCCAGGGGGCCACGGTGTCGCCGGAGCCGTGGACGATCAGGGTGGGGATGCCGAGGCGCTCCGGCCCCGGCGTGCCGAGGTGATGGCCTCCGTGGTGGTCGCCGTGGCGGCCGATGCGGCCCTGGGCGGCGCGGACGGCAAGCGGCAGCAGCGCTCCGGGGGTGCGGCGGGCCGCGGCCAGGGCGCGCAGCGTCGACTCCCAGCTGAGCACCGGGGAGTCGAGGACCAGCCCGGCGACGTGGTCACGCAGTGTGGAACGGGCGGCGGCGTGCAGCGCCATGGTCGCGCCGGTGGACCAGCCGAGCAGGACGACCTGCCGGGCACCGGCGTCCACCGCGTACCGGATCGCCGCGTCGAGGTCGCGCCACTCGGTCTCGCCGAGGTGGTTGAGGCCGTCGGGCGAGCGCGGTGCGCCCTGATCGCCCCGGTAGGAAGGGACGAGCACCGGGAAGTGGTGGCGGTGCAGGAACTCCATGAGGTTCATGGCGTGTTCCCGAGTGGCGCCGAGGCCGTGCACCGCGAGCACCCAGGTGTCCCGGACGCCCGGCACGAACCAGGCGGGGAGAGGGCCGAGTTCGCCGGGGACATCGACGTCGGTATGGTCCAGGCCCAGGGCGGTCCCCGGGTCGCCGACATAGAGGTTCGGGGTGAGCCAGACCCGGTCGCCGGGCTCCAGGGTGCCCCGTACGACGCGTTCCAGGTGGCGTACGACGGTGTCGGCGGAGTCCGGAACGCCCTCCAGGACGGGTCCGACGATCGCGTGGGTGCCGTCACCGGAGAGGCCGTAGCGGCCGGGCCGCAGCGTGGCGAGGTGCCGGGTGAGGGTGACCTGGCCGGCGGCGGTGCCGTGCACGGTGAGCCGGGGCTCGGTGGGCAGGGGTCTGCCCGGCGGCGCCTTGAGGGCGGCGTCGCTGGCGAACCGGCCGACCGCCACCGCGGCGACGGAGGCCCCTATCACGGCGGTGACGGCAGCGGCCGTCGCTCTGACAGTACGCACCCACCCAGTGTCCCGGCCGACCGGCCGACCGGCCACCCCAGCGACGGTCCGGGACCCGAGCCAACGGGACGCCGGGCCTCGGGTCACCAAGGCACCGGGCCACCGGGTCGCCGGGTCGCCGGGTCACGCGGTATCGATCGGTCGAGGGGCGCCGTGCCAGGGCATCGCCACCCGCGTCGCCCGACCGCTCCGGAGGACGCCACCGCCCGCCTCCGTCGCCGGGCAGGTCAGCCGCGCTGTCCGTAGCTCCGCAGGCGGTCGGTGACCTCCGCCAGGTGGTCGGCCGACAGGAGGTTCGGGGAGCGGCCGGGGACGGACGAGGCGGTCAGCCAGAGCCTGCACATCCATTCCAGTTGGGCGGTGCGGTCGTAGGCCTGGTCGAGGGTCGCGCCGTGGGTGACGGTGCCGTGGTTCTGGAGGAGGCAGCCGGTCCGGTCCTCGAGGGCGCGCAGCATGTTCTCGGCCAGCTCGTCGGTGCCGTACGTCGCGTAGGGAGCCACCCGGACGGGTCCGCCGAGCGCGGCGGCCATGTAGTGGATCAGCGGGAGTTCGTCGACGAGCGTGGAGACGGCCGTCGCGTGCACGGCGTGCGTGTGCACCACCGCGCGGGCGCCGGTCGTGCGGTACACCGCGAGATGCAGGGGCAGTTCGCTGGTCGGGACCAGGGTGCCGAGGACCTGCCGGCCGGTGAGGTCGACGCCGGTGACGTCGTCCGGCGTCAGCCGGTCGTAGGGCACTCCCGACGGTGTGACCAGCACGGTCTCCCCGACCCGCACCGAGACGTTGCCGGAGGTCCCGACGACGAGCCCGTCCGAGACGGTCCGGCGGGCCGCCCCGACGAGGGTGGTCCAGGCACGCGCCTCCTCGCCGCTCACGGCTCTGTCCTGCCGCTCCCTCACGCGCTGCGGGCGGTCCTCGGCGCGTGCTGCGCCCTCCGCGCCCCGCCGGTCCCCCTGTCGCTCAGTCATGCCGCGATCCTGCCGGGTGACCGAGATCTCTTCAACGGCGTCTCGTCGGCTCCCTCGACTGCCCTCGACTGCCCTCGGCCGCCCTCGGCCGCCCTCGGCCGCCCTCGGCTCACTGTGGAGCAGTCGGCTTCATCACAGTCACCCTGTCGCCCATTCCAGTTCATCTTCCGTTCATCCAGGTTACCTACGTTCAACGCGCCAATGACTTCGAACGATTGCCTGGGTAAATGGAAAGCTTCTCGCTGATCCTCGCGATTGTGGTGGTAACCGCACTCGCGTTTGATTTCACGAACGGTTTCCACGACACCGCGAACGCGATGGCGACGACCATTTCGACCGGTGCCCTCAAGCCCAAGGTCGCGGTGGCGATGTCCGCCGTGCTCAACCTGGTGGGCGCCTTCCTCTCCGTGGAGGTCGCCAACACGATCTCCAAGGGCCTCGTCGACGAGGCCGGCATCCGTCCCGAGGTCATCTTCGCCGCACTGGTCGGCGCGATCCTCTGGAACCTCCTGACCTGGCTGGTCGGTCTGCCGTCCAGCTCCTCGCACGCCCTGATGGGCGGCCTGATCGGCGCCACCGTCGCCTCGGCGGGCTTCGGCGCGGTGCACGGCGACGTCCTGGTCACCAAGGTGCTGATCCCCGCGATCGTCGCGCCGCTGGTCGCCGGCCTGGCCGCGATGTTCGCGACCCGGCTGACCTACCGCATGGGCCGCAAGTCGGCCGACAGCAAGGCCTCCGAGAAGGGGTACCGGGCCGGACAGATCGCCTCCGCCGGTCTGGTCTCCCTGGCCCACGGCACCAACGACGCCCAGAAGACGATGGGCATCATCACCCTGGCTCTGGTCGCCGGCGGCACCCTCGCCCCGGACTCCGACCCGCCGATGTGGGTCATCCTCTCCGCGGGCATCGCCATCGCGCTCGGCACCTACCTCGGCGGCTGGCGCATCATCCGCACCATGGGCAAGGGCCTGACCGACCTCCAGCCGCAGCAGGGCTTCGCCGCCCAGACCAGCGCCGCGACGGTCATCCTGGCCTCCTCCCACCTCGGTTTCTCCCTGTCCACCACGCACTCCGTCTCCGGTTCCGTGATGGGTGCGGGCCTGGGCCGCAAGGGCGGCGTGGTCCGCTGGTCGACGGCCACCCGGATGTTCGTCGCCTGGGGCCTGACGCTGCCGGCGGCGGCCCTGGTCGCGGCGATCGCCGAGTGGGTCTGCGGCTTCGGCAGCTGGGGCACCGCCCTCGTCGCCGTCTTCCTGATCGCCTCCAGTGCGGCGATCTGGAAGATCTCCCGGCGCGAGGTCGTCGACCACACCAATGTCAACGTCACTGACGCCACTGACGCCACTGACGCCACTGACGAGGAGCAGAGCGGCGTCGTGACCGCGGCCATGGCCGCGGTGGCGCCCCCGCCGGCGAGCCCCGCGGCCGAGGAGCTCTCGGCCACCATCCCGGCCCCCACCGACCCGATGGCCCCTCCGGCCAGGACCACGGTCTGACCCCGCAGGAAGACACGTAGGAGAAGAGCACCATGAAGATCGACTGGGCGGCCCTCGGTTCCGTCTTCGGCGTCAGCCTCGTGGTCACCGTGGCCCTGGTGGCTCTGTTCACCCTGGGCATTACCGGACTGTCCCGCCGTGAACGGGCCGCCGCCCAGGGCGAGTCCGCGGTCCTGGCGGTCACCGGCGCCTACGCCTGCTTCGCGGCCTGCGCGGCGGCGGTGACGTACGGGATCTATCTGATCATGGCCTGATGACTTCCTGACGGCTGCCTGATTCCGGGGCCGGGGCCCGGGCCGGCGTCCCGGTCGGGTTCATGCCGTCCGGCGGGCGGTGCGGGGCACGTTGCCTCCGTACCGCCCGTTTCGCGCTTCCCGGACCATCCGTCGACCGGACCCGGACCGCCTGCCGGCCGTTTCCGCTCCGCCCGTCACGCCGCGGAACCCCTCTGTGGGCCTCAGCACACTTCAGCCTCGCAGGTCAAAGGCAAGTTGACGGTTCTTCCGGACCGTGGTGAACTGCCGGAGCCATTACGGCGGCAGGAGAGGAAGCCGGTGTGAATCCGGCGCGGTCCCGCCACTGTCACCGGGGTGAACGACCCCGGGAGCCAGGAACTCCCACCGCCGGTCTCGTCGAACCAGGGCGTGGACACCCTGAGTGAGGACATACCGCCATGCCCGGCTGCCTGTTGAGGTCGACCAGCGATGCTCCGCCCCGGCTCGGGGCGGCCACTCCCACCGGATCCCTCACCGGCTGAACCCATGGGTGCCGATCGCGAGTTCGCGTACGGCGCCGCCGCCGGCCTTCTCGGCGACCTGTTTCTCGGCGATCCCCGCCGAGGGCATCCGGTCGCCGCTTTCGGGCGGGCCGCGGCTGCCGTGGAACGGGTTCTGTGGCAGGACGACCGGGGTCGGGGCGCGCTGCACACCGCCGTCTGCGTCGGCGGGGCCGTCGCTCTGGGGAGCCTGGCCGCCCGCCTCGTACGGTCCTCCCCCGCCGCCTCCGTCGCCCTGACCGGCGCGGCCACCTGGGCCGTCGTCGGAGGGACGTCGCTGGCCCGGGAGGCCCGCGCCATCGGGCGTGCCCTGCAGTCCGGGGACGTCGAGGCGGCGCGGGCGCGGCTGCCGCACCTGTGCGGGCGGGACCCGCAGGCGCTGGACGCCGAGGGGATCGCCCGCGCGGTCGTGGAGTCCGTCGCCGAGAACACCTCCGACGCCGTGGTGGGCGCCCTGGTGTGGGGGGCCGTCGCCGGTGTGCCGGGGCTGCTCGGGTTCCGGGCCGTCAACACCCTGGACGCCATGGTCGGCCACAAGTCCCCCCGCCATCTGCGGTACGGCTGGGCCTCCGCGCGCCTCGACGACGTCGCCGGGTGGCCCGGGGCGCGGCTGACCGCCGTACTCGCCGCGGTCGCGGGGCCGGATCCGCGGGGTGCCGTCCTGGCCTGGCGCGCGGATGCCGCGAAGCATCCGAGTCCCAACGCCGGGCCCGTGGAGGCGTCCTTCGCGGGCGCGCTCGGCGTGCGGCTCGGCGGGACGCTGTCCTACGCCGGGCGGGTCGAGCACCGCCCCGTCCTCAACAGCGGCGGCCGTGCCGTGACCGTGGCGGACATCGACCGCTCGGTACGGCTCTCGCGGCGCGTCGGCTGGCTGGCACTCGGCGTCGGCGCCGCCGCGCGCATCGGCGTACGAGCCGTTGTGCGGGCCGGCGTACGGGCCGGTGTGCGAGGCGTCCCGAAGGCGCGCGGAAAGGGGCGTACGGCATGACAGGCGGTATGACGGGCGGTATGACGGGCGGCGGCCTGCTGGTCGCCGGTACGACGTCGGACGCCGGCAAGAGTGTGGTGACCGCCGGGATCTGCCGGTGGCTGGTGCGGCAGGGCGTCAAGGTCGCGCCGTTCAAGGCGCAGAACATGTCGCTGAACTCGTTCGTGACGCGGGAGGGCGCCGAGATCGGGCGGGCGCAGGCCATGCAGGCCCAGGCCTGCCGGGTCGAGCCGACCGCGCTGATGAACCCGGTGCTGCTCAAGCCGGGCGGAGAGCGGAGCAGCCAGGTCGTGCTGCTGGGCGAGCCGGTCGGTGAGCTGAGCGCGCGCGGCTACCACGGTGGGCGGCAACAGCAGCTCCTGGGCACGGTGTTGGACTCGCTCGCACAGTTGCGGGCCACGTACGACGTGGTGATCTGCGAAGGGGCCGGCAGCCCGGCCGAGATCAATCTGCGGCGCACCGACATCGTCAACATGGGGATCGCCAGGAACGCCTCGCTCCCCGTCCTCGTCGTCGGCGACATCGACCGCGGCGGGGTCTTCGCCTCCTTCTTCGGCACCGTCGCGCTGCTGTCACGCGAGGACCAGGAGTTGGTCGCCGGCTTCCTGGTGAACAAGTTCCGGGGCGATGTGTCGCTGCTGGAGCCGGGCCTGGACATGCTGCACGGTCTGACCGGGCGGCACACCTACGGCGTGCTGCCCTTCCGGCACGGGCTCGGCATCGACGAGGAGGACGGACTGGCGGTGTCCCTGCGGGGTGCCGTGCGGGAGTCCGCGGTCGCCGCGCCGGTCGGTGAGGACGTGCTGCGGGTCGCCGTGTGCGCGGTGCCGCTGATGTCCAACTTCACGGACGTGGACGCGCTGGCCGCGGAACCGGGCGTCGTGGTCCGTTTCGTGGACCGGCCCGAGGAACTGGCCGACGCCGACCTCGTGGTGGTGCCGGGCACGCGCGGCACCGTACGGGCGCTCCAGTGGCTGCGGGAGCGCGGGCTCGCGGACGCCCTGAAGCGGCGGACCGCCGAGGGGCGGCCCGTGCTCGGGATCTGCGGGGGCTTCCAGATCCTCGGCGAGCACATCGAGGACGACGTGGAGAGCCGCGCCGGCCGGGTCGACGGGCTCGGGGTCCTGCCCGTACGGGTGCGGTTCGCACGGGAGAAGACGCTCGAGCGGGCCGTCGGGGAGGCCCTCGGGGAGTCCGTCGAGGGCTACGAGATCCATCACGGGGTCGCCGACGTGCGGGGAGGGACGGCGTTCATCTCCGATGACAGTGGACACAGCCTGGACGGCTGCCGGGTCGGGCAGACCTGGGGCACGCACTGGCACGGTTCGCTGGAGTCGGACGGCTTCCGCCGGGCCTTCCTGCGCGAGGTGGCCGCCGCCGCGGGACGCCGTTTCGTACCGGCCCCCGACACCTCGTTCGCCGCGCTGCGCGAGGAGCAGCTCGACCGGCTCGGCGATCTGATCGAACAGCACGCGGACACGGACGCGTTGTGGCGGCTCATCGAGTCCGGTGCCCCGCAGGGACTGCCGTTCGTTCCACCGGGAGCGCCCGCATGAGCGCTGTGTTGTTGTCGACCGTCGACACCGATCTGCCGGCGGCCCGCGCCTCCACCGGCGTCTCCTACCGGATCGGCAGCCCGACCCGCGTGAACCTGGCGGCGGAACTGCCCGCGCTGCTGGACGGCGTGGAACTCGCCGTCGTACGGCTGCCGGGCGGCAAGCGTGCCTGGGAGGCGGAGCCGGACCAGAAGACCCTGGACCGGTTCCAGGCAACCTACCTCGAACATGAGGGCGACCCGGAGGAAGACCAGTGCTGTCCCTCGGAACCCCCGCATCGACGGGGGCAACCTGGCCCTGCCCCCACGCCGTCGGCGCAACTCAGGACCACCCCCGCGTCGGCGGGGAGCAGGCTTTGATCCTGCCGCTCTTGTGTTCCGCGCTCGCACCCATCCCCCAGGATTCACCCGAAGGAGTGTTCCGCGCATGAGTACGCCCTACCCTTTCACTGCGATTGTCGGCCAGGACGACCTGCGTCTCGCCCTGCTTCTCAACGCGGTGAGCCCAGCAGTGGGCGGAGTCCTGGTACGAGGCGAGAAGGGCACCGCGAAGAGCACCGCCGTACGTGCCCTCTCGGCACTGCTGCCGACGGTGGACGTGGTGTCCGGATGCCGTTTCTCCTGCGCCCCGGCCGCACCCGCCCCGGAGTGCCCTGACGGTCCTCATGAAGTGGGCGCCGGGGTGGACCGGCCGGCGCGGATGGTCGAACTGCCCGTCGGCGCCTCCGAGGACCGGCTGGTGGGTGCGCTCGACATCGAGCGGGCGCTCTCCGAGGGCGTCAAAGCTTTTGAGCCGGGCCTGCTCGCCGACGCGCATCGCGGGATCCTCTACGTCGACGAGGTCAATCTTCTGCATGACCACCTCGTGGACCTCCTGCTTGACGCCGCGGCCATGGGCGCCTCGTACGTCGAGCGCGAGGGTGTCTCCGTGCGTCACGCTGCGCGGTTCCTGCTGGTCGGGACCATGAACCCCGAGGAAGGCGAGCTGCGACCCCAGTTGTTGGACCGTTTCGGGCTCACCGTGGAGGTGTCCGCCTCGCGGGAACCGGACCAGCGGGTCGAGGTGGTCCGGCGGCGGCTCGCGTACGACGACGAACCGGCCGCCTTCGCAGCCCGGTGGGCCGACGAGGAGGCCGCGCTGCGGCAACACATCGTCTCCTCCCGGGGGTTGCTGCCGTCGGTGCGGCTCGGGGACGCGGCGCTGCGGCAGATCGCCGCGACCTGCGCGGCTTTCGAGGTGGACGGCATGCGCGCAGACATCGTGATGGCGCGCACCGCGACCGCGTTGGCCGCGTGGGCGGGGCGGACCGATGTGCTCGCCGAGGATGTGCGACAGGCCGCGCTCCTGGCCCTGCCGCACCGCAGACGTCGTTCACCTTTCGACGCGCCCGGCCTGGACGAGGACAAACTCGACGAAACGCTGGAGGAGTTCGGCGACCGGGGCGAGGGCGACGACGATCCCGACCCGGGACCGGGCGGTGGCCCGGGCGGGCAGCCGGCACCCGGGGACGGCCCTCAGGGGGGTGACACCTCCGCGCGGCCCGAGGTCGGCGAGGGCGGGGAACCGCAGGCGGGGCCCGGTGCCGGGGAGCAGTCCGCCGTACGGGCCGCCGAGCCTTTCCGTACGAAGGCGCTGAGTGTCCCCGGCATCGGTGAGGGTGCCGCCGGGCGGCGGTCGCGGGCGCGGACCGAGCGCGGGCGGACCACTGGGGCGCGCCGGCCTCGGGGTGCGCTGACCAGGCTGCATCTGGCTGCCACGGTGCAGGCTGCGGCGCCGTATCAGCGGGCCCGGGGGCGCAGCGGCCCGGGGCTGGTGGTCCGGCGGGACGATCTCAGGCAAGCGGTGCGGGAGGGCCACGAATCCAATCTCGTGCTGTTCGTGGTCGACGCCTCCGGGTCGATGGCCGCGCGGCAGCGGATGAGCGCCGTGAAGGGTGCCGTGTTGTCACTGCTGCTCGACGCCTACCAGCGGCGGGACAAGGTGGGGCTGGTGACCTTCCGCGGGACGGCCGCCGAGGTGGCGCTGCCGCCGACCTCGTCCGTGGACGCGGCGGCGGCCCGGCTGGAGTCGCTGCCGACCGGCGGGCGTACGCCGCTCGCGGCAGGGCTGCTCAAGGCGCACGACGTGTTGCGCGTGGAGCGGCTGCGGGATCCGGCGCGGCGGCCGCTGGTCGTGGTGGTGACCGACGGGCGGGCCACCGGTGGCCCGCAGCCGGTCGCCCTCGCCGGGCGGGCGGCGCGGCTGCTGGCCGCCGAGGGGACGGCCTGCGTGGTGGTGGACTGCGAGGCGGGGCCGGTGCGCCTGGGTCTGGCGGGGCAGCTCGCGGGCGAGCTGGGCGGTACGGCGGTGACGCTGGACGCGTTGCGGGCGGACTCTATCGCCGGGCTGGTCAGGGATGTGCAGGGTGCCGGAACAAGGAGGGCGGCGTAATGCCGAAGGGACAGCCGAGTGTCGTACCGCAGGACGGGCTGACGACGCGTCAGCGACGCAACCGGCCGCTGGTCGTCGTGCACACGGGCGTCGGGAAGGGCAAGTCGACGGCCGCCTTCGGGCTGGCGCTGCGGGCCTGGAACCAGGGCTGGCCGGTCGGGGTGTTCCAGTTCGTCAAGTCGGCGAAGTGGAAGGTCGGCGAGGAGAACGCGCTGCGGGTGCTCGGCGCCTCCGGCGAGGGAGGCAGCGTCGACTGGCACAAGATGGGCGAGGGGTGGTCCTGGGTGCAGCGGGACGCCCAGCTGGACAACGAGGAGAAGGCCCGGGAGGGCTGGGAGCAGGTCAAGCGGGACCTGGCCGCCGAGACGTACCGGCTGTACGTGCTGGACGAGTTCGCGTACCCGATGCACTGGGGCTGGGTCGACACCGACGAGGTCGTGTCGGTGCTGCGCGAGCGGCCCGGGACCCAGCACGTCGTGATCACGGGGCGGAACGCTCCGGAGAAGCTCGTGGACTTCGCCGACCTCGTGACCGACATGTCCAAGGTCAAACACCCGATGGACGCGGGGCAGAAGGGGCAGAGGGGCATCGAGTGGTGAGGGCGTCGGCGCCGTCGGCGGCGCAGACGTCTTCGGCGCCGCCCCGGCTGGTCATCGCCGCGCCCTCGTCGGGCAGCGGCAAGACGACCGTCGCCACGGGGCTGATGGCCGCGCTCGCCGCGCGGGGGCTCGCCGTGTCCCCGCACAAGGTCGGGCCGGACTACATCGATCCCGGGTACCACTCGCTGGCCACCGGGCGCGTGGGGCGCAACCTGGACGCGTACCTGTGCGGGCCCGACCTGATCGGTCCGCTGTTCCTGCACGGGGCGCGCGGGTGTGACATCGCGGTCGTCGAAGGCGTGATGGGGCTGTACGACGGGGCCGCGGGGCAGGAGGAGCTGGCGTCCACGGCCCAGGTGGCGAAGCTGCTGCGGGCGCCGGTGGTGCTGGTCGTGGACGCGTCGTCGCAGTCCCGGTCGGTGGCGGCGCTGGTGCACGGGTTCGTGACGTGGGATCCGGAGGTGCGGATCGGGGGCGTGATCCTCAACAAGGTCGCGTCGGACCGGCACGAGGCTTTGCTGCGGGAGGCGTTGGAGTCGTCGGGGGTGCCGGTGCTCGGTGTGGTGCGGCGGGCTCCGCAGGTCGACACACCGTCGCGGCATCTGGGGTTGGTGCCGGTCGCCGAGCGGCGGGACAGTGCGGTGGAGGCGGTTGCGGCGATGGCCGCGCAGGTGGCCACCGGGTGTGATCTGGAGGCATTGGTCGGACTGGCGCGCAGTGCGGGTGCGTTGACCTGTGCGGGTTGGGACGCGGCTGAGGTTCTGAGTTCTTCGCCCCCGCCGCCCCTTCCCGTCCCGACCCCGGGGGCTGCCGCACCCGGACCCCCGCTTCGGCCTGAACGGCCTCGTCCTCAATCGCCGGACGGGCTGGTAGTGGTCGCCGTTGCCGGTGGGGCCGCGTTCTCGTTCTCCTATGCGGAGCATGCCGAGCTGCTTGCTGCTGCCGGGGCCGAGGTCGTCGTCTTCGACCCTTTGCGGGACGAGGAGTTGCCCGAGGGGACGCGGGGAGTGGTCGTCGGGGGCGGGTTTCCCGAGATGTACGCCACCGAACTGTCGGCCAACGAGCCGCTGCGGAAGGCCGTCGCCGAACTGGCTCTGAGCGGTGCTCCGGTGGCCGCCGAGTGTGCGGGACTGCTGTATCTGTGCCGGGAGCTGGACAGTCTGCCCATGTGCGGGGTGCTGGACGCCACCGCGCGGATGACCGAGCGGCTCACCCTCGGTTACCGGGACGCGGTGGCCGTGTCGGACAGCGTGCTGGCCGGGGCCGGGACGCGGATGCGGGCTCACGAGTTCCACCGCACCGTCGTCGAGCCCGGCGCGGGGGACGCACCCGCGTGGGGTGTGCGGACACCGGCACCGCGCGTCGAAGGCTTCGTGCGGCGCGGTGTGCACGCCAGCTATCTGCACACGCACTGGGCGGCCGAGCCCGGTGTGGCCCACCGGTTCGTGGAGCGGTGCCGGACCTCATGAGCGGCGGCGGGACGAGCGGCCGCGCGTGCGAGGCCGCCGAGGTGGTGGGCGCCGAGGTGCTGGGCGCCGTGCCGGTGGTGACCCCGGCGACCGGTCCACGGATGCTGGGCCTGCCGGCGGAGGGCGACGTGGCCGCCGTGTCGCGCGCCCTGCTGGACGGTGAAGCGGTGGCGCTGCGTGCCGACGTGACCTGGCCGCTGCCGCCGGTGCCGGTCGCCGACGAGGGGGCGTACACGATCCGCCTCACGGACCGTCTGGTCGAGCCGCGCGCGGGGGAGGCCGTCCTCCGGCCGCCGTCCCTCGTCGTCGGGGTCGGTGCCTCGAAGGGTGTCCCGGTCGACGAGTTGCTCGCCCTGATCGGGGCGGCCCTGCACGACGCCGGGCTGTCCGCCGCGTCACTCGCCCACCTGGCCACCGGGGACGCGAAGGCCGAGGAGCCCGGCATCGTGGAGGCGGCCCGGCGGCTGGGTGTGCCCCTGGTGGTCCACGGCGCCGGGGAGCTGGCGCGCGTCGAGGTGCCCCACCCGTCCGACGCGGCGCTGGCCGCCGTCGGCACCCCGTCGGTCGCGGAGGCCGCCGCACTGGTGGGCGGGGGCGAACTCCTCGTGCCCAAGCGCACGTCGGAGCGTGCGGACGGGCAGCCCGCGAAGGCGACCTGTGCCGTCGTACGGCGGCCGGCGACGCCGGTGGGTGTCGTACCGAACGCCTCACGGCCGGACGACGACGGACACGGCCGGCACACGCACACGCACACGCACTCCCATGCGAGCTGAACCGGAGGGCAGCATGCACGACCTGCGACACCACGGGGACGCCGAGGTCCGCGACGACGGCTCCGCGCTGGTCGACCTCGCCGTGAACGTCCGCTCGGGCACTCCCCCGGCGTGGCTGCGCGAGCACATCGCCGGATCGATGGCCGGCCTCGCCGCCTACCCGGACGGGCGTGCGGCGCGGGCCGCGGTGGCGGCGCGGCACGGGCTGCCGGTGGAGCGGGTGCTGCTGACGGCGGGGGCGGCGGAGGCGTTCGTGCTGTTGGCGCGGGCGCTGAAGGTGCGCCGGCCGGTGGTGGTGCATCCGCAGTTCACCGAGCCGGAGGCGGCGCTGCGGGACGCGGGACACACGGTCGACCGGGTGCTGCTGCGGGAGGAGGACGGTTTCCGGCTGGACCCCGACGCGGTTCCCGAGGCCGCGGACCTGGTGGTGATCGGCAACCCGACGAATCCGACGTCCGTACTGCACCCGGCCGCCGACATCGCCCGGCTCGCCCGGTCGGGGCGGACCCTGGTCGTGGACGAGGCCTTCCTGGACGCGGTGCCGGGCGAGCGGGAGGCACTGGCCGGACGGACGGACGTACCGGGGCTGGTGGTCCTGCGCAGCCTCACCAAGACGTGGGGCCTGGCGGGGCTGCGCATCGGGTACGTCCTGGCCGGGTCGGAGACGATCGAACTGCTGACGCGGGCCCAGCCCTTGTGGCCGGTGTCCACGCCCGCGCTGGCGGCGGCGGAGGCATGCGTCGGACCCAGGGCCCTGGCGGAGGCCGCCGAGGCGGCCCGCCGCGTCGCCACGGACCGCTCCCGCCTCCTCACCGGTCTCGGGGAGTTCGCCGACCGCGGGGTACGGGCCGTGGAAGGCGCCGAGGGCCCCTTCGTCCTCCTCCGGCTCCCGCACGCGGCGGCCGTACGGGAGCGCCTGCGCGCACGCGGTTTCGCGGTACGGCGCGGGGACACCTTCCCGGGCCTCGACCAGCGCTGGCTGCGCGTCGCGGTGCGCGACCGTGGGACGACGGACGCGTTCCTGGAGGCGCTGGGCCGGGCCCTGGACGGGGGCTGAGCCGAGCCGCACACGGCAACGGCCCGCCCCTCACCCACCGTCGAAGGGTGAGGGGCGGAGGCGAAGCACCGGACGGGGCCTCCGCGTCCGTCCGTTCCGGGCATCGCCGGAACGCGCCACCACGCCTGCCGGCCCTGCCCGCCGGCAGGTCGACACGAGAACGCCGGCCCTCGGGGCAGTCCGCCGTTCGGACGTGCGGCGCGAGAACCCGGACCACCGACGACGACGGGCCCGGCGGTGGGAGCACCGGACCCGTGAGGCCATGGCCTCACGGGCCTCTGCTGCGGCGCCCCGTGCGGGAACAGCAAGGGGGCCGCGCGGCATCGGGGCCGGCGGTGGGAACGCCGGACCCGGGTCGCCGATGTCGTCGTCGTGGCCGCCGATGTCAGGTGCGGCGGCCACGACGCGCCGGTGTCAGGTGCGGCGCCCCCTGCGGGACAGCAGGACCGCCGCGCCGCCCGCCGCGAGGAGGGCGAGGGCGCCGCCCGCGACGTACGGAGTCGCCGAATCGCCACCCGTCTCGGCCAGGTCCGCCCGGGCCGGTGCCGCCTGTTCGGCCCGTGCGCCCTGGGGCTTGACGTCGGCATCACTCTCGCTGTCGGCCGGGGATGCGCCCGCGTCGGCCCGCTCCTCCTCCTGCCGCTGCTCCTGCTCCGGCTCCGGCTCCTGCTGCTCGCCGGGAGCGGCGGGTGCGGGGGCCGCGTCGGCGCCCGGGGCCTCGCACGTGGCCTCGGCGAGGGTGACGGTGCCGTTGACCTCGGCGACGTTCAGCCTCAGCGGGTTGACGGACACCTTGAGCTGCAGTGCGGTGGCGGCGGCCGTACGGGAGGTGGTCTCCGTCTTCGACAGGTCCAGGCGGACCTCGCCGACGCCCGGCACCTTGACCTCTGTGGGGCCGGAGGCGGTCAGTTTGACGCGCTTGCCGAGCACCGTCACCGTGCCGGGCAGGGTGGCCGAGGCGAGCGGGGTGCGGCCGGTCTCGCAGACGGCCTTGGAGGTGACCGTCTCGAGCTCGATGAGCGACAGCAGGGGAAGTCCGGGCAGATGGACCCGGGCCTTGGCGAGGGTGGTGGAGGACTCGGCCCTGTTCCCCTCGACCGTCGCCTTCGCGTCGGCCACCTCCGCGCGCAGCACGCTGAAGGGCTTGCCCTTGTCGACGCCCTCCAGGTCCGCGGTGAGGGCGGTCCTGCGCGCGCTCTGCGGCGCGTGGACCTCGTTGAGGGAGACGGTGAGCGGGACGTTCACGGTCTTGTCGAGCAGGGCGACGTCGAGCCCGGTGCGCAGGACGGCCGCGCTCGCGCTGCCGTGTTCCCCGGTGGCCTGCGCCGTGCCCGCTCCGGCCAGCGCCGCGGGACCTGCGGCAAGGACGGTGGCCGTGGCGACGACGACCCAACGGCGTGCGGGCATAAGAAAGTTGGTGCTGTTCAAGGTGGTGGGACCCCCATGAGACGTGGGTGGGACCCGGAAAGAATGACCGCGCCCGGAGGTGGACGTCAGCAATCCGACGACACTTCACTCCTTCGTGGCGAGTCCGCCGATGCATTCGATTCCTGGGGGCCCCAGGGGCACGACCGTTCCCCTCCGTCGCCCGAGTGCCACACGGTGGGTGGGTTTCGGCCACCGAACCGTGTCGTGCGGGCCGTGGCACCCGAGCCGTGGCGTCCCTACGCGACCACGCGCCCGTTCAGTACCACCTGGCGCGGATCCGCCAGCACCCGTACGTCGGCGCGCGGGTCCGAGGCGTAGACGACGAGGTCGGCCGGGGCGCCCTCGTCCAGGCCGGGGCGTCCGAGCCAGGCGCGGGCCGCCCAGGTGCCGGCCGCGAGGGCGTCGACGGGCGGGATGCCGGCGGTGACGAGTTCGGCGACCTCAGCCGCCGCGAGGCCGTGCGGGAGGGTGCCTCCGGCGTCCGTACCGACGAAGACGGGGATGCCGGCGTCGTAGGCGGAGCGCACGGTGTCGTAGCGGCGCTCGTGGAGCCGGCGCAGGTGGGCCGACCAGCGCGGGAACTTGGACTCGCCGCCGTCGGCGAGGTCCGGGAAGGTGGCGATGTTGACGAGGGTCGGGACGATCGCCACGCCTCGTTCGGCGAACAGCGGGATGGTGTCGTCGGTCAGGCCCGTCGCGTGCTCGACGCAGTCGATGCCGGCCTCGACCAGGTCCCGCAGGGAGTCCTCGGCGAAGCAGTGCGCGGTGACGCGGGCGCCCAGCCGGTGCGCCTCGGCGATCGCCGCCTCGACGGCGCCGCGCGGCCAGCAGGCCGACAGGTCGCCGAGGTCACGGTCGATCCAGTCGCCGACGAGCTTCACCCAGCCGTCGCCGCGCCGGGCCTCCTGGGCCACGTACGCGACGAGGTCGTCCGGTTCGACCTCCCAGGCGTAGCCGCGGATGTAGCGACGGGTGCGGGCGATGTGCCGGCCGGCCCGGACGATCTTCGGGAGATCGTCACGGGCGTCGGTCCAGCGGGTGTCGGACGGCGAGCCGGCGTCCCGCAGCAGCAGGGCGCCGGCGTCGCGGTCGGTGAGCGCCTGCTTCTCGGCGACGTCGTCGGGGACCGCTCCGTGCCGGTCGAGGCCCACATGGCAGTGGGCGTCGACCAGTCCGGGCAGCACCCAGCCCTCGGCGGTCGTCACGTCGCGGGCGCCGGCGGGGCGGTCGTAGGAGATCCGGCCGTCGACGACCCACAGCTCGTCGCGTACCTCGTCGGGCCCGACGAGGATCCGCCCCTTCACGTGCAGCACCGCGCGTTCGCTCATGCACGGCACCCTAGGGCCTGCCGCCCGGACCGTGCCGGGCCCCCGGGACCCGGCACCTCCGCCGGCTCCGGGGGCCCGGCACGGTCCGGGCGGAGGACCCGGTGAGCCGGCGCCCGCCGCACCCGCTGTCCGCTAGCCGGACTTGCCCACCTGGTCCGAGGTCTCCTCCTCCACCTCCGCCATGGCGGGGTCGAGGAGCCGGGAGAGGAAGTGCCGGGTGCGTTCGTGCCGCGGGGCGCCGATGACCTGCTCGGGGCTGCCGTCCTCGACGATCACCCCGCCGTCCATGAAGACGACCCGGTCGGCGACCTCGCGGGCGAAGGTCATCTCGTGGGTGACGACCATCATCGTCATGCCCTCGTCGGCCAGCATCCGCATCACCGCCAGCACGTCGCCGACCAGCTCGGGGTCGAGCGCCGAGGTCGGCTCGTCGAACAGCATCACCTCGGGGCCCATGGCCAGCGCGCGGGCGATGGCGACGCGCTGCTGCTGGCCGCCGGAGAGGGAGGACGGGTAGGCGCCCGCCTTCTCCGCGAGACCGACCCGCTCCAGGTTCGCGGCGGCGGTCCGGGCGGCCTCCGCCTTGCCCCGCTTCAGTACCCTGCGCTGCGGCAGGGTGAGGTTCTCGGTGACGGTGAGGTGCGGGAACAGGTTGAACTGCTGGAAGACCATGCCGATCCGGCGGCGGGCCGCGTCGATGTCGACGTCCAAGTCGGTGAGTTCCGTACCGCCGACGTACACCTGGCCCTTGGTGGGCTCCTCGAGCAGGTTCACGCACCGGAGGAGGGTCGACTTGCCCGAGCCGGACGGCCCGATCACGCAGACGACCTCGCCCCGGCGGATCTCCAGGTCGATGCCGCGCAGCACCTCGTTGCTGCCGAACGACTTGTGCAGCCCGCTGACCCGGATCTCCGGATTCCCGGGCCGGCTCTCCGGCTGCTGCTCCGGCCGGTTGCGCGGCTGTTCGCCCGGCTGCTTGTCCGGTCGGCTCATTTGACGGCCTCCTGGGCCTTGGCCTCCATACGGCGTACGACGAAGCCGAGCGGAATGGTGATCAGCAGGTAGCACAGGCCGGCGACCAGGATCGGGGTGGAGTTGGCGGTCTGGCTGGCCAGGTCGCGGCCGTACTTGGACAGTTCGCGCTCCTCCAGGGTGACGCCGAGGAACAGCACCAGCGAGGAGTCCTTGAAGAGCAGGATGAGTTCGTTGGTGAGCGGCGGCAGGATGATCCGGAAGGCCTGCGGGATGATGATCGAGACCATGGCCCGCGCGGGCGAGAAGCCCAGTGAACGGGCCGCCTCCATCTGCCCCTTGGGCACCGCCTGGATGCCCGCGCGGATCGTCTCGGCCATGTAGGCGGCGGCCACCAGGCCGAGCGCGAGGGCGACCTTCCCGTAGGTGCCGCCGATGATCTCCGTGCCGGGGAAGGCGAGCGGCACGGCCACGCCGATGAAGATGAAGATCAGCAGGGCGGGCAGGCCACGGAAGATCTCGATGTAGATGCCCGCCAGCCAGCGGTACGGGCCGACCGACGACAGCCGCATCAGCGCGATGACCAGGCCGAGGGCGAGCCCGACGACGAAGCCGGTCACCGTGTAGAGCACGGTGTTCTTCAGCGCCAGGGTGATGATGTCCGGGAACATCCGCTCGGCGATGTCGAGCTGAGCGAACTGGTTCTTCAGCCTGCCCCAGTCCGCCGAGGCCGCGAAGGCGGCCACGGCGGCGACGAAGACGACGTACTGGGCGCCGCGCGACAGACGGCGCTTCCGGCTCCGGGTCAGGCCCTTCTTCCTCAGCTCCGGTGGCACCTTCGTGTCGGCCATCGGATCAGGCGGCGGACGGTGAGGCGGCGGACGCGTCGTACGGGCCGATCCACTGCTCGTACAGCTTCTTGTACGTGCCGTCGGCCTTGGCGTCCGAGAGCGCCTTGTCGATGGCCTTCTGCAGCGCCGTGTTGCCCTTCTTCACCGTGAAGCCGTACTGCTCGCCGGTGTCGAGGTTGTCGACGACCTCGAAGGCGTTGGCGGTGGCCTTGTCCTTCAGCCAGCCCTGCACCACCGGGAAGTCGATGACGACGGCCTTGACCTGGCCGGTGCGCAGGCCGTTGAGGACGGCGTCGGAGGACTCGAAGGAGACCGGGTCGAAGCCCTCCTTCGTGACGTAGTCCTCGCCGGTGGTCTGTGCCTGGGCGCCGAGCTTGAGGCCCTTCGACTTCACGTCGGCCAGCGAGGTCACGCCGGCCTTCTTGTCGACGAGGACGGCCTGGGTGGCGTTGAAGTACGGGTCCGAGAAGTCGACGTTCTTCTTCCGCTCCTCGGTGATGGTCATACCGGCCGCGGCCAGGTCGCACTCGCCGGAGTTGAGGAAGGCTCCGGTCTTGAAGTTCTCGAACGGCGTGTCGAGGATTGCCTGCTTCACACCGAGATCGGCGGCGACCAGGTCGATCAGGGCCACGTCGAAGCCTTGCACCTTGCCGTCGATCTCCGACTGGAAGGGCGGGTACGGGAGGTGGGTGCAGGTGGTGAGCTGCCCCGCCTTGGCGAGTTCGACGCCGCCGGCCGCGGTCTTGGAGGCACCGCCCTTCCCGTCGTCGCTGGAGGTGCAGGCGGACAGGAGCACCAGCCCGGCCGTCGCGGTGGTGGCGGCCAGAACGCGGGTCCTGCGGCCGAGGAGCGTCTTCACTGAGGCCTCCTGGTAGGAAACAAATGAGGTTCCGATTATAAGGAGAAGTTTGGGTTCCTCAAACCAAACCGATGGCTGTGGCGCCGTCCGACCTAAGAACCGCGCGTCGGACCGGGTTTGCCGAGGGCGGCCGGACCGGGGTCACCGGCGGCCGGACCGGGTTCGCCGGGGCCGGATACGCTCGACTCCGTCGAAACCGCGCCCGTGCCCGTGCCCCGTGGCGCCGTAGAGCCGTGATCTGGAGAGCAACGCTGTGAGCACCGCCGTGAGCACCCATCCCTTCCTCGGTCTGGCCCCGCTGAGCGCCGCGCACTTCGCCTCGATCGAGGACCGCGTGGCGCGACTGCTGTGCACCACGCAGGACGTCGTGATCATGCAGGGTGAGGCGCTGCTTCCGCTGGAGGGCGCGATCCGCGCGACCGCCGGCCCCGGCACGACCGCGCTGAACGTCGTCACGGGCCCGTACGGGCAGACCTTCGGCGACTGGCTGCGGGACTGTGGCGCCACAGTGATCGATCTGGCGGTGCCGTTCCACACCTCGGTGACGGCCGGGCAGGTCCGCGAGGCCTTCGCCGCACACCCGGAGATCGACTTCGTCTCCCTGGTGCACGCGGAGGCTGCCACCGGCAACACCAACCCGGTCGCGGAGATCGGCGAGGCCGTGCGGGCGCACGGGGCACTGTTCTCTCTCGACGCGGTGGCGTCGATCGGAGCGGAGCCGGTGCTGCCGGACGCGTGGGGCGTGGACCTGTGCGTGATCGGGGCGCAGAAGGCGATGGGCGGCCCGGCCGGCGTGTCGGCGGTGTCGGTGAGCGAGCGGGCGTGGGCCCGGATGGCGGCGAACCCGCGGGCACCCCGAAGCTCGTACCTGTCCCTGCTGGACTGGAAGCAGCGCTGGATCGACGGGGGCCGCACGGCGCTGCCGCACGCGCCGGCGCAGCTGGAGATGCTGGCGCTGGAGGCGTGCGTGGAGCGCATCGAGGCGGTGGGCCTGGAGGCGGTGACGGCCCGGCACGCGGCGGCCGCGGCGGCGACCCGGGCGGGTGCGCTCGCGCTGGGCGGCGGCCTGGAGCCGTACGTCCACGACGCGGCGGACGCGGCCCCGGTCGCCACGACCCTGCGGGTTCCGTCGGGCACGGTGGCCGCGGAGCTGGTGGCCCGCGCCCTGGCCGTGGACCCGGCGCTGCCACTGGCGGCGGGGGGCGGGGTACTGGCGAAGGAGATGATCCGCGTCAACCACTACGGTCCCGACGCCACCCGGGGCGTGGTCCGGGCGAGCCTGACGGCCCTGGGCACGGCGCTGGCGGAACAGGGGCTGCCGGTGGACGTGCAGGAGTCCCTGCGAGCGGCCGACAACGGCTGGCATTGACTTCCGCTCCCCGCCCTGAAGGAGCGGGGATTCCTGCCACGGTCGGCTGACCGTCTCGGTGGGTTCCGGTTTCTTTGCGCTGCGCCGGGACGAGTCCCGGTCCTGCCCGCGCTCCGCAGGCTGATACCGCCGGCCCGCCGGCCCGGCGGGCCGGGCGACGTTGACCGCCGCGTTGATGTCCCGATCGAGGACGGGCCCCGCACGCCCCGCATTCCCACCCGCGGATGTGCAGGGATCTGGGGCCCTCCTTGCCGTCGCCCCGAGCGGATCCGCCGTGGGTCCCGCGCGGGGGATCGACGAGGCGCTCGAAATCCGGCGCGGGGAGGCCGAGCGTGAGCGGAACTGCGCGCAGAGCGGAAGCCACGGAGCGGGAGCCGGACGACGTCGGGCAGATCGCGGACGGGCCGCTCCCGGGCCGAGGCCGGACTGCGCCGGGCGCTCGTGCATCCGACCGGGGCGCGCTCGGCCGTAACAGTCAGCGCCGGGCATGTTCCGGAGCGCATTGATGCGACACCGCAGTATGACGATGGTGCGACCGACCGGAACACGAGGACCCCAGCACAAATTCATTGGATTATCGGAAACCGTTCACGGGTATTCTCGACCGCCATTTTCACGCTTATTTCAATATTACCTTCCAGGGCAGCTTCCCGTGTTCTTCTGCCCCCTGCCCTCGACCTTAAACGCATCGATTTTCCGCAAACAAGAACCGGGCATCCCGGACATCATCGCGGACGTTATGGACTTGTGATCAGCCCCACAAGCTGCCTGATTCACGCCTTAAATCCCGCTGAAACAGGGGCATTCCACCAGGCTCCAGCTTGCGGCTTCACGCTCGCGCGATAACATGGACGAGCCACTCAGGTAACCCCGCCAGCCGATGCAATTTCGAATTTACCTAGGTAAGTTCAATTCACATGACTGCCGCACAAGCAGACCCTCAAATCGACCGCCCCGCCCTGGCGGACGGAGCCGCGCTGTGGCGGATAGCAAGGGACTCAAAAACCCTCGACCTGAACTCGTCGTACAGCTATCTCCTGTGGTGCCGGGACTTCGCCGCCACATCCGCCGTCGCACGTGACGCCGGCGGGGAGCCGATCGGCTTCGTCACCGGCTACGTACGGCCGGACAGCCCGCACACCCTGCTTGTCTGGCAGGTCGCGGTGGACGAGACGCACCGCGGCCGTGGCCTGGCCGCCGCTCTGCTCGACGGTCTGGTCGCACGGACCACAGCGGAACACGGAGTGACCACCGTGGAGACCACCATCACACCCGGGAACACCGCGTCCGAGCGCCTGTTCACCGCGTTCGCCGAGCGCCACGGGGCCCGGCTGGAGCGCGAGGTGCTGTTCGAGGCGGAGCACTTCCCCGACGGACCGCACGACCCCGAGGTCCTGTACCGCATCGGTCCCCTCTCCCCCTGACCACGACCACCGGCCCCACGCACACGGACCCGTGCGTCACTCCGAACGACCCCAGACTCCCTCTGACCTCCCACGCCACCGAGGAGCGATTCGTCGTGACCATCACCCAGCCCGATCTGAGCGTCTTCGAGACTCTTGAGTCCGAGGTGCGCAGCTACTGCCGTGGCTGGCCCACCGTGTTCGACCGCGCGCACGGCAGCCGCATGTACGACGAGGACGGCCATGAGTACCTCGACTTCTTCGCCGGAGCCGGCTCACTCAACTACGGCCACAACAACCCCGTACTGAAACGGGCGCTGATCGACTACCTGGAGCGGGACGGCGTCACGCACGGGCTCGACATGTCGACCACGGCCAAACGCGCGTTCCTGGAGTCCTTCCAGAACTGGATCCTGCGTCCGCGCGACCTGCCGTACAAGGTCATGTTCCCGGGCCCGACCGGCACCAACGCCGTGGAGTCGGCGCTGAAGCTGGCCCGGAAGGTGAAGGGCCGCGAGGCGATCGTCTCGTTCACCAACGCCTTCCACGGCATGTCACTGGGCTCGCTCGCCGTGACCGGCAACGCCTTCAAACGCGCCGGGGCGGGCATCCCGCTGGTGCACGGCACGCCGATGCCGTTCGACAACTACTTCGACGGCAAGATCCCCGACTTCCTGTGGTTCGAGCGGCTCCTGGAGGACCAGGGCTCCGGCCTCAACAAGCCCGCCGCCGTGATCGTCGAGACGGTGCAGGGCGAGGGCGGCATCAATGTCGCCCGGCCCGAGTGGCTGCGCGCCCTGGCCGAGCTGTGCGAACGCCAGGACATGCTGCTGATCGTCGACGACATCCAGATGGGCTGCGGCCGTACCGGCGCCTTCTTCTCCTTCGAGGAGGCCGGCATCACGCCCGACATCGTCACCGTGTCCAAGTCGATCAGCGGCTACGGACTGCCGATGTCACTGTGCCTGTTCAAGCCCGAACTGGACGTCTGGGAACCGGGCGAGCACAACGGCACCTTCCGCGGCAACAACCCGGCCTTCGTCACGGCGACCGCCGCCCTGGAGGCGTACTGGGCCGACGGGTCGGCGATGGAGAAGCAGACCCGTGCGCGCGGCGAGCAGGTCGAGCAGGCGATGGCCGCCATCGCCGAGGAAAACCGCGCAGCCGTGAAGGAATACCGCGGTCGCGGGCTCGTGTGGGGCATGGAGTTCCACGACAAGGCGCGGGCCGGGCGCATCGCCGCACGCGCCTTCGCGCTCGGGCTGCTGATCGAGACGTCCGGCCCGGAGGGCGAGGTCGTCAAACTTCTTCCGGCCCTGACCATCACCCCGGAGGAGCTGGACGAGGGGCTGACCACGCTGGCCCGCGCCGTCCGCGAGACCGCCTGAACCGTCCGGACCACCGGAATACTCCGGTCCGTCCGGGCCACCCGAACAGGGTGGACCCCCTGAACCGTCTGCTGAACCGTCCGGGTCCCGGGCCTCGGCCCAGGACCCGGACGGCCCGCAGGCACCACCAGCACCACCACCGAGGAGGCATCGCAGCACCGTGATTGTCCGTTCCTTCAAGGAGATCGAAGGTACCGACCGGCACGTGAAGTCCGCGTCCGGTACCTGGGAGAGCAAGCGCATCGTCCTCGCCAAGGAGAACGTCGGCTTCTCCGTGCACGAGACCATCCTGTACGCCGGTACGGAGACATCGATGTGGTACGCGAACCACATCGAGGCCGTCGTCTGCGTGGAAGGAGAGGCAGAACTCACCGACCACGACTCCGGGCTGACACACACGATCACGCCCGGGACGATGTACCTCCTCGACGGGCACGAGAAGCACACGCTGCGGGTGAAGAAGGACTTCCGCTGCATCTGCGTCTTCAACCCGCCCGTGACCGGACGGGAGGACCACGACGAGAACGGCGTCTACCCCCTGCTCACCGAGGAGGTGTGAGGTTCCATGACCACCGCTACCGTCAGCACCCAGACTCACGTCCCCGACCTCTATCCCACCCGAGGCAACGCCGAGGTGCTCACCCCGCGGCAGGACCCGGTCGTCTGGGGTGCCCCCGACGCACCCGGCCCGATCGCCCCGGCCGACCTGGGGTCGTTCGAACGTGACGGTTTCCTCGCCATCGATCAGCTGATCACCGACGACGAGGCCGCCGTCTACCGGGACGAACTGAACCGGCTGGTCTCCGACCCGGCGATCCGGGCCGACGACCGGTCGATCGTCGAGCCGCAGTCCAAGGAGATCCGGTCGGTCTTCGAGGTCCACCGGATCAGCGAGGTGTTCGCGCGGCTGGTGCGTGACGAGCGCGTCGTCGGCCGGGCCCGGCAGATCCTCGGTTCCGACGTGTACGTCCACCAGTCGCGGATCAACGTCAAGCCGGGCTTCGGGGCCAGTGGCTTCTACTGGCACTCGGACTTCGAGACCTGGCACGCCGAGGACGGTCTGCCGCGGATGCGGGCGGTGTCGGTGTCGATCGCGCTCACCGAGAACTTCGACACCAACGGCGGGCTCATGATCATGCCGGGGTCGCACAAGACGTTCCTCGGGTGTACGGGGGCCACGCCGAAGGACAACTACAAGAAGTCGCTGCAGATGCAGGACGCGGGTACGCCCTCCGACGAGGGGCTGACCTCGCTGGCGTCCGAGTACGGCATCAAGCTGTTCACCGGCAGGGCCGGCTCGGCGACCTGGTTCGACTGCAACTGCATGCACGGCTCCGGGGACAACATCACGCCGTTCCCGCGCAGCAACGTGTTCATCGTGTTCAACAGCGTCGACAACACGGCCGTGGAGCCGTTCGCGGCGCCGATCCGGCGGCCCGACTACATCGGGGCGCGGGACTTCACTCCGGTGAGGTGAGCATGTCGGCGTGAACGCGCCGACGTGGCCATGACTGTGGGCCGGGCCTCCTCGTGTGGGACGGGGGGCACCGGCCCGCTGCCGTGCCCGTCCGTGCCCACCCGGGCGGGCACGGACGGCACGAGTGGGCACAAGTTGACTCAGCCGGGCAGCGCGTCCAGCAGGCGGTCCACGTCGGCCGGGGTGTTGTAGAGGTGGAACGACGCCCGCAGATGGCCGGCCCGGTCGGACAGGGCGAAGCCCGCCCTGCTCAACTCCGGCTGGAGACGGCCCAGTCCCGGCACGGACACGATGGCCGAACCGGGCGAGGGCACGGGCTCGTGGCCCAGCGCGACGAGCCCGGCGCGGAAGCGGTCGGCGAGGGCGACGTCATGGGCGTGGGCGGCGTCCACCCCGATCTCCTCGACGAGTTCGAGGGAGGTCCGCAGCCCCGCGTAGGTGAAGAGGGCGGGGCTCACGTCGAACCGGCGCGCGGAGTGGGCGAGTTCGGCGACGGGCCCGTAACAGCTGTCCCAGGGCTTCTCCGCCGCGGCCCACCCTGCCTGTACGGGGACCAGGTCGCCGAAGTCCTCCGGTACGGTCAGGAAGGCTCCGCCGTGCGGGCCCAGCAGCCACTTGTAGACGATGGTGACGGAGTAGTCGAAGGCGCCGGCGTCGACCGGCAGCCAGCCGATCGCCTGGGAGAGGTCGACGTAGGTGCGGGCGCCGTGCTCCCGGGCCGCCTCGCGCAGCGCGGGCAGATCGGCGATCCGGCCGTCGGCGGACTGTACGGCGCTGACGGCGACGAGGGCGGTGTCCGGGCCGACGGACTCGGCGATCCGCTCCAGCGGCACGGCCCGCACCTTGAGGTCGCCTCGGACGTGGAACGGGTTGAGCACCGAGGCGAAGTCGTTCTCCACGGTGAGCACCTCGGCGCCCGGTGGCAGGGAGGCCGCGATCAGCCCGGTGTACAGGGTGACGGTGGCCCCGACCGCCACGCGCTCGACGGGGACGCCGGCCAGCCGGGCGTACGCGGCCCGGCTCGCCTCGACGTCGTCGTACAGCGGATCCAGCGGACCGCCCTCCGCCCTCAGCCGCACGGCGTTCCCGAGAGCGGTCACCGTACGGGCGGGCAGGAGAGCGTTGGCGGCGGTGTTCAGGAAGGTGTTCTTCGGGGTGAACTCGGCACGGACGAGATGCTCGAAGGTCTCCATGGGACCACTCTGCGGCCCCGGCATCTCCCCGTCCATTGGCTTGTTCTGCACGATATCGCCAAGGACCCCTTATGAATACACCCTGACCTGCGGAAAGAGCGGGCGGAGGGTTCGGCTCGGCGGTTTCGGCCCGGCCTGTTCAGGTCTGCGGCACCGCGCAGCCGTCCGGGCCGCAGGCCTCCGCGTCACCGTCGACGATCTTCAGGGCCGGGCGCTCGCCCCAGGCCTGGGTCAGCGCCTGGGTGAACACCTCGGCGGGCTGGGCGCCGGAGACGCCGTACGTGCGGTCGAGGACGAAGAAGGGCACGCCCCGCGCGCCGAGTTCCGCGGCCTCCCGCTGATCCTCGCGCACCTCGGCGGCGTACGCCTCCGGGTCGGCGAGGACCGCGCGGGCGGCGTCGGTGTCGAGGCCGGCGGCGGTGGCGAGGTCGAGGAGGCGTTCGTCGTCGCCGAAGACGGACCGCTCCTCGGCGAAGTTCGCCTTGTAGAGCAGGTCGAGCAGCTCCACCTGGCGGCCCCCCTCGCGGGCGAAGTGCAGCAGGCGGTGCATGTCGAAGGTGCCGCCGTGGTCACGGCCCCGGGGGCGGTACGGCAGCCCCTCGGCGGCGGCCTGGGCGCCCAGGTTGTCCTCGCCGGCCTCGGCCTGCGCCTGGCTCATGCCGTACTTCTTGGTGAGCATCGAGAGCACGGGCTGGATGTCGCCCTTGGCCCGGCCCGGGTCCAGCTCGAAGGAGCGGTGCACCACCTCGACGTCGTCACGGTGCGGGAACGCGCTGAGCGCCTTCTCGAAGCGGGCCTTGCCCACGTAGCACCAGGGGCAGGCGATGTCCGACCAAATCTCGACACGCATCGTTCAGGCACTCTCCCGGTCGTAGGGCACGGAGACTCCCTCCGCCGGGTGCGTGAACCTTCAACCGGTGCGGTTCATTCCCCGGGCACCGCGAAGCGCGGGTACCGGTGGAGCGGGCCCGCAGGTGCAGCGCGGCAATGTCGGCGGCCTCGGCCGCCAGGGCGGTTCTGATGACCGGGGAGTCCGCAGTCCGGTGCGCTCTGATCACGCGGTGCTGGACGTCACCGGGCGGGGCGGTGGTTCCCCGCATGTCAACTGCCGTCGCGCAGGTCCTGCGGCCAGTTCGGCCGGAACTCGATGTGGTCGTAGGTGACCACGCAGCCCTCGCCCATCGGGGACTGGGTCATGAAGCCGACGAGGGCGGCTCCCGTCTCCTTCTCCGCGTCGAGGGTGAAGAGGCGGACGAAGGTCCAGCGCTTGCCGTCGCGGGAGGCGTGGAAAGCGAAGGCGCGCCCGGTGCGGCTCACCCGCAGCCAGACGGAACTTCCCTCCACGGTCAAGGAGTTGGCGTCGTCGGAGTGGCCCCGGGTGACGACCGTGCAGACGGTGGGCACGTCCGGGGAGTACTCCAGGCACAGCTTGGCCCAGTTCCGCTCGCCGGTGTGGACGTAGAGCACCCCGGCGTCGAAGGCGGTGGAGAAGCCGACCGTGACCCGGGCGATCAGCTGGAAGTCGCCTTCGGGGGCGCCCAGGAGGCGGGGTGCGTCGGCGGCGGGGTCCAGGGCCTCCCCGGTGGGCGGTACGAAGCGGTCCTGGCGCGGTCCGGCCCAGCCGGTGAGGACGCCGTCCTCGTGGGACCAGTGCCCGTCGGGGCCGTAGGTGCGCAGGGGAAACGGCAGTTGGGGAAGCTTCAGGTCCATGGGGCGAGTCTCGCAGGTCCCCCCATCCGCGCGGGGCCCGTCCGACGGATCGTGCCGGACGGGCCCCTGTGCACGCGGTGAACCCCGCTCCGTCGTGCGCGCTCAGCGCTCCAGGTGGCCGTTGAACCGGCGCGGCAGCCCGAGCGGGTTGTCGTCCCGCAGTTCCGGCGGCAGGAGGGCTTCCGGGCTGTTCTGGTAGGCGACGGGGCGCAGCCAGCGCTCGATGGCGGTGCCGCCGACCGAGGTGGAGGTGGAGGTCGTCGCCGGGTAGGGGCCGCCGTGGTGCTGGGCCGGGGCGACCGCGACACCGGTCGGCCAGGCGTTGACGAGCACCCGGCCGGCGAGCGGGGTCAGCTCGCCGAGGATCTCCGCGCCCCGGCCCTGCCCCGCGCCCTCCTCCTCGGAGAGGTGGACGGTGGCGGTGAGGTTGCCGGGGAGGCGGGAGAGGACGGAACGGGCCTCCGCGTCGTCCTCGTAGCGGACCACGACGGTGACCGGGCCGAAGCACTCCTCCAGGAGCAGGTCGTGCTCGCCTTCCGCGGCGAGCCTGCTCGCCGGGACGGTGAGGAAGCCGGCGCTGACGGTGTGCTCACCGCCCGCGCCCGGCGTCACCGGGGACTCCACGTCGGGCAGCCGGCCCCGCTCGGCGACCCCGGCGACGAAGGTGTCGCGCATGCGGTGGTCGAGCAGGACACCGGCGTCGGTATCGCTGACGGCGTCGGTCAGGGACTTGACCAGACGGTCACCGGCCGCGCCCGCCGGGGCGAGGACGAGGCCCGGCTTCACGCAGAACTGGCCGACGCCGAGCGTCATCGAACCGGCGAGCCCGGCGCCGATCGCCTCGGCGCGTTCGGCGGCGGCGGCCTCCGTGACGAGGACCGGGTTCAGGGAGCCCAGCTCGCCGTGGAACGGGATCGGGACCGGGCGGGCGGCCGCCGCGTCGAAGAGGGCCCGGCCGCCGCGTACCGAGCCGGTGAAGCCGGCCGCCGCGACCAGCGGGTGCCGGACCAGCTCGACGCCGGCCTCGAAGCCGTGCACCAGGCCGAGCACGCCCTCGGGGATGTCGTGCCGGGCGGCCGCCCGGCGCAGCACCCTGGCGACCAGCTCGGACAGGCCGGGATGGTCGGGGTGGGCCTTGACGACCACGGGGCAGCCGGCCGCGAGGGCGCTCGCGGTGTCGCCGCCGGGGACGGAGAAGGCGAAGGGGAAGTTGGAGGCCGAGTAGACGGCGACGACGCCCAGCGGGACCTTGTAGCGGCGCAGGTCCGGGACGGGGGGGGTCGCGGTGTCGTCGGGGTGGTTGATGACGACGTCGAGGAAGGCGCCCTCGTCGACGAGGTCGGCGAAGGCGCGCAACTGGTAGCAGGTGCGGGCGAGTTCGCCGGTGAGGCGGACCGGTCCGAGCGCGGTCTCGGCATCGGCGACCTCGACGAGCGTGCTCTTGGCGGCCTCGAGTTCGTCGGCGGCCGAGCGCAGGAAGGCCGAGCGGACGGTGCGGTCGGCCAGCGCGCCCCGCGCCTGGTGGGCGGCCCGGACGGTGCCGTCCACCTCCTGGGCCGTGGCCTCCACCGCGACCTGTTCCCGCTGCTTCCCGGTTCGGGGGTCGACACTCCAGACTGGTGCTGCTGCCACCGCGAGTCCCTCCGCTTGACTGCCGCTTGCAATGCCGCAGTATGTACGTCATCCACCAGGAGTGTTCGATATACTGAACGCTGTCTCTGATGATGAATATGCTGTTGGAGACTATAACTTCAGCTCCTCGTCGAACGAAGGGTCAAGGGCATGTCGGCTGGCGGGACGGGCGGCGGCGCGCAGGTCAAATCCGCGGTGCGGACCGTTGAACTGCTCGAGTACTTCGCCGGGCGCCCCGGCATGCATTCCCTGGCGGCGGTCCAGGAGGCCGTCGGCTACCCCAAGTCGAGTCTCTACATGCTGCTGCGCACCCTCGTCGACCTCGGCTGGGTGGAGACGGACGCGACGGGCACGCGGTACGGCATCGGCGTGCGGGCGCTGCTCGTGGGCACGTCGTACATCGACGGGGACGAGGTCGTGGCGGCGGCCCGGCCCACGCTGGACCGGCTGTCGGACGACACCACGGAGACGATCCACCTCGCCCGGCTCGACGGCACCAACGTGGTGTACCTGGCCACCCGGCAGTCGCAGCACTATCTGCGCCCGTTCACCCGGGTCGGCCGCCGGCTGCCCGCGCACTCGACGTCGCTCGGCAAGGCGCTGCTGAGCACGTACACGGACGAGCAGGTGCGCAAGATGCTCCCTCAGACGCTGCCCGCCCTCACCGAGCACACGATCACCGACCGGGAGAAGCTCATCGAGGAGCTGCACCAGGTGCGGGAGCAGGGCTTCGCGGTGGACCGCGAGGAGAACACGCTGGGGCTGCGCTGCTTCGGGGTGGCGATCCCGTACCGCACCCCCGCGCGGGACGCGATCAGCTGCTCGGTGCCGGTCGCCCGGCTCACCCCCGCGCACGAGCAGATGGTCAAGGACGCCCTGTTCGACGCGCGCGACCGGCTGACGCTGGCCACCCGGAGGCTCTGATCGTGACCGGCCAGGAGATCGCGCTGCGCGCGGTGCACGACAGCGATCTGCCGGTCTTCTACCGGCAGTCGAACGACCCTCAGGCGCTGCGCATGGCGGCCTTCACCGCCGAGGACCCGGCCGACCGGGGAGCGTTCGAGGCCCACTGGGCGCGCATCCGCACCGCGCCGGACGTCGTCGTGCGCACGGTGCTGTGCGACGGCGACGTGGTGGGCCACGCGGCGGTGTACGGGGCGCCGGGCGAGCGCGAGGTGACGTACTGGGTCGACCGCGCGTACTGGGGCAGGGGCATCGCCACCGCCGCCCTGCGCGCCCTGCTGGCCGAGGTGACCGAGCGCCCGCTGCACGCGCGCGTGGCAGCGGACAACGCGGGGTCGCTGCGGGTCCTGGAGAAGTGCGGCTTCCGGGTCGTCGCGCGGGAGACCGGGTACGCGCCCGCGCGCGGCACCGAGACCGACGAACTCGTCCTCAGGTCGGCCGGCTGACGCCTGCCCCTCCCCCGCCCGGCGGAGACGGATCGTCTCCGTGCGGGACGTGGCCGCGCGGGGTGCCGCGCGAGTCTGAGGACATGCCACGGACACGCGTCTCCTCAGCCACCGCCCCCGTCACCGTTCCCGCCTCCTCCCCGGCCGCCGTCAGCCGTCCCCGCCGACTGCTGCGGGCGCTCGCCATCGTCTCCTGTGTGCCGTACATCGGGCTCAAGACCGTCTGGATCGCGGGGAGTCGGACCGGCATCCCGGACGGCAGCGTGCTGCTGGACCACCGCGTGCAGATGGCCGTGGTCAACGGCCTGTCCCTGCTGATGGACAGCGCGGTGATCGTGCTGGCCCTGGTCCTGACCCGGCCCTGGGGTCTGCGGACCCCGGCCTGGCTGCTGGCGTTCCCCGTGTGGGCCGCCACCGGGCTGCTCGCCCCGATCATGGCCGGGTTCCCGTTGCAACTCCTGGCCCGGCTGGCGGGTGGCAGCAGCGGCACGGCGGGCAGTGGCGAGCCCTTCCTGGAGGAGTGGGTGTTCGGCGTCGTCTACACCGGGTTCATCCTGCAGGGGCTCGCCCTCGGAGCCCTGTTCGTCCTCTACGCCCGTGACCGCTGGGGGCACCTGTGGCGCGGCCGGGTGGGGGAACTGCCCGCCGGGAACGTCGGAGCCGCGCAGCGGGCCCTTGCCGGGGCGGCCGCCCTGCTCGCCCTGTTCCCGCTGACCGCCCGTCTGTGGTGGGCGGGCGGCGGCACGGCCGGGCTCAGCGAGGGCCGGGCGGCGGAGCGCGGCAGCGACTTCTACGTCCTGGAGGTCGTCTACATCGGGTTCCTCGCCGCGGCCGTCGTCGGCGGCCTGATGCTCGCCTTCCGGTCGGGCCGGGTGCTGCCGGTGGCGGTACCGCTGGGTCTGACCTGGGTGGGCTCCGCCGCCGTGGCCTGCTGGGGCGGCTGGATGTCCATAGCCTCCGTCGGGGCCGTGGACGATGTCGCCGACCAGCCGACCGCGCTGATGCATCTCACCTACTCTGGCCAGATGATCGTCGGTATCCTGGTGGCCGCCATCGGCGCCCACCACTTCGCGGAGCGGTCGGCCGGGACGGCACAGCGGCGGGCGGCGTGAGCGGTATCCCTCGCCTGCTCTTCGGCCGGCGGGCGCGCCTGCGCTGGATCCACCTGATCCTGGGCGGCGCGCTCGCGATGCCGTACGTCCTCGTCGGCTCGGTCGTCATCAGTCCCCTGACCGGCACCTCCGACGTCTTCTCGTCTCCCACCCTCCAGCTCGCCTCGTTCGCCGTCGGCCTGCCGCTCGCCGCCGTCACCTCCCTGTTTCCGCTGACCCGGCCGCTGGAGACCGCCACCGTGCGCTGGCTGTGCGGGGTGGACGCCGCCCGGCTGGCCGACGGGCCCGCCCGCACCCGGGCCGCGAAGGGCCGTACGGCGGTCTGGTACACGGTGCATCTGGGGCTGGGCGGGGTCATCGCCGGGATGTCGCTGGCGGTGCCGCCGTTCGCCGTCGGGCTGATCGTGCTGCCGCTCTTCGCGGGGCTGCGCGACTCCCCGCCGGGCCTGCCGGAAGTCCTGGACCGCACCTGGGCCTTGGCACTGTCGCCGGTCGTCGGCGTGGCATCGCTCCTGGCGCTGGCCGGCTGCGCGGCCGGCTGCGGCGCGCTGCTGGCCCGCTGGGCGCCGGCGCTGCTCGGCCCCACCCCCGAGGACCGGCTCGCCGCCGCCGAGGCGCGCGCCGCCGACCTCGCCGTCCGCAACCGGCTGGCCCGTGAGCTGCACGACTCGGTGGGACACGCGTTGAGCGCGGTCACACTCCAGGCGAGCGCGGCGCGCCGGGTCCTGGACACCGACCCGGAGTTCGTCCGGGACGCCCTGGCCGCCATCGAGGACACCACGCGCCGCACCGTGGGCGAACTCGACTCCGTGCTGGGTGTGTTGCGCGACGGCGAGGCTCAGGGCACCCTGCCCGCGCCCACCCTCGCCACCGGCCTCGACGATCTGCTGCGCGGTACCCGGGCGAGCGGGCTGAAGGTGACGGCCACGATCGGGACACCGCTCCACGCCCTGCCGTCGTTGGTCTCCCGGGAGGCGTACCGCATCGTGCAGGAAGGGCTGGGCAACGTCCTCAGGCACGCCGGCGAGGGGGTCGCCGTGACGCTGTGCGCCGAGGTGCGCGACGGCCGTCTGACGATCACCGTCAAGAATCCCCTCTGCACCTCCGTGGCCGCCCCCCGTCCGGCCGCCGCCACCCGCCCCGGCGGCGGCCACGGTCTGCGCGGCATCCGGGACCGGACCCGCCTGCTGGGCGGCACCACCGAGGCCGGCCCGGAGAACGACACCTGGCGGCTGCACGTGGAACTCCCTTTGCGGGATGACGACATGACCCGCGGGCCGTCCCACGCGGGACGCACCGCACCCGGTCCTCCCGGACCGCCGACCGAGCCCGAGGACACCCCATGACCGGCCCTGCCCCGATCCGTGTCGTTCTCGCCGACGACGAGCGCATGGTGCGCACCGCCCTGCGTGCCATCCTCTCCGCCGAGCCGGATCTGGAGGTGGTGGGCGAGGCAGCCACCGGCTCGCAGGCCGTGTCGGTGGTGCGGGAGCACCGGCCCGACGTCGTCCTCATGGACGTACGGATGCCGGAGATCGACGGCATCCGCGCCACCGAGCAGATCCTCACCGGCCTCGACGACCCGCCCCGGGTGGTCGTCGTCACCACCTTCGAGAACGACTCCTCCGTGTACGACGCGCTGCGCGTCGGAGCCGCCGGGTTCCTGCTCAAGCGGGCGGAGGCCGAGGCGCTGGTGGGTGCGGTCCGGCTGGTGGCGCGCAGCGACAGCCTGCTGTTCCCGGAGGCGGTGCGCGCGCTCGCCGCCAAGCACACGCGTGCGTCCCGTACGCCGCCGCCCTGGGTGGCCAGGCTGACCGGACGGGAGCGCGAGGTGCTGCGGCACATGGCGGCCGGGCGGACCAACGCGGAGATCGCCGGGCTGCTGAGAGTCGGCCCCGCCACGGTGAAGACCCATGTGGCACAGGTCCTGGCGAAGACCGGCACCCGGGACCGCACCCAGGCAGTCATCGCGGCGTACGAGTCGGGCTTCCTGCGCGGTTTCTGAACGGCTGATCCGGAACGGTGGTTACTGACCAGCGGTTGCCGAACGGCGGTCGCCGAGCGCTCAGTTGCCCAACTTCCGGTTCCGGGCGCCCCATTCGTCAAGGCGCTGAACCTTTCCGGCCGAACAGCCGTCTGAAAAGGTGACGGGCCGCCCCATCCCCCCGGGGCGGCCCGTCACCTTTCCACACGGCGTTCGGTCATCTGTACGATCCGCATGGAATCCGCATGGGATCCGAACGAAGCCTGTACGCAAACGAGTTGACGCCCGCCGGGCGTCCGGGGTCCGCCGCGAGGGGAGGTGGTTGCCCGTGGGCACCGTCGTGGACGGCAGCGCCGCCGCGGAGTTCCATGCCTTCTTCGAACGTCACTACGCCGAACTGTCGCGGCTGGCCGTCCTGCTGACGGGTGAGGCGGACACCGCCGACGACCTGGCGGCGGACGCCCTGCTCGCGTTGTGGCACCGCTGGGACCGGGTGCGCGCCGCCGACCGTCCGGCGGCGTACGCGCGGGGCGTGGTCGCCAATCTGGCCCGCACCCGTATACGCAGCGCGGTGCGCGAGCGGCGCCGGATCGCCCTGTTCTGGTCGCAGCGCGAGGAGCGGGCCGAGAACCCGGATGTCGCGGGGGTGGTGGATGTGCGGGAGGCGTTGCGCCGGCTGCCGTTCCGCAAACGGGCGTGTGTGGTGCTGCGGCACGCCTTCGACCTGTCGGAGAAGGACACCGCGCTGGCCCTGGGTGTCTCGGTGGGTACCGTGAAGAGCCAGACCTCGAAGGGGATGGCCGAACTGCAGCGACTGCTGGGCACGTCGACGCCCGAGGCGCCGCGACGGGTGCACGCGGCGCATGCCGCGTGGGGCGAGGCTGCCCTGGGAGGGGACCGGTGACGACGCGGCGGGGCGATGTGCCCGAGGAGGTGCGCGCCCGGCTGCGGGAGGCGGCCGGGGTGCACCGGCCCGACCGGGAGCGCATGCTGGCCCGGGTGGAGCGCGGCATGGCCGGGCCGGACCGGCCGGTCCGCCGGGCGGCACGTCCCCGGGAGCCGGGCTGGGTCCGGGTGGTGGGCGCGACGGCCGCGGTGGCCGGGGTGCTCGCGGCGGGTGGTTACACGGCGGCATCCGCGGTGAAGGACGCTCGGACTCCCCCGCAGCGCCAGGTGGCGGTCTCCCCGACGACGGCCCCCGCACCGGCACCGGGCGCACCCGACGCGGTGCGCCCGCCCGCCGGCTCCGGGGACGGCCCGCTGGGGGCCGACGGTGCGGTGAACCCGCACAGCAACGAGTTCTGGGCGCAGAGCGATGTCACCCTGCGCACCGGCGAACGGCTGACCGCGCTGACCGTGCGGCTGCGCGTCGCGCAGACCGGCGGGGTCTCGTCGACGGGCGCCTGGCGGTCGTTGCCCGAGGAGGACTTCGGCCTCACGGTGGGCGAGCGGGGCGGGTTCCTCGTCTACACCTGGACACTCAGGAAGGGCCGCACGGTCCCGCCGGGCGAGTGGGTGTTCGCCGGCCAGTACGACCATGCGCGCGGCGGCCGCGACGCGCGGAAGGACACCTACACGGCGACGGCCGCCACCACGGGAGCCGAACAGCTCTCCGTGGACGGCGGATTCACCACTGGAGACGTCAACGACGTGAACGGCGGCGGGGGTTCGGGTCCGTAACCGGAGCCGTCCTGCCCGACTGACGACCGACCTCGCCTCGGGTCGCTGGACCCCGTCCACCACCTGCCGGCTGCCCGCCGGTCCCCGGCACGGCACGGTGATCCCGGTGACGCGGGCGGAGCACGACCGGCTGCCGGCCGCGTACCCGTAGAGGCCTGGGCCGCCCGGCCGGCCACCGTCACAGCACGGAGGCGAGCCAGGCATACACCTCGTCCTGCATCGCGTCGTCGAAGACGTGGCCGCGGTCCGGCCACGTCTTCAGCCGCAGCCGGTGCCCGGCGTCCTGCGAGCGCCACACGGCACGCAGCTTGTCGTAGGCGGTCCGCACCCCGTCGGCGGGGAACAGCGGATCGAGCCCGCCGTGGAAGAACAGCATCGGCCGGGGTGCGGCGATGCTCGCCACGTCGGGGATGTCCAGGTGCCGGGTGAGGCCGGGGTGGAGCATGTGGAACGCCGACTGCCCGCGCAGCGTGTTGTTGCCGGGCACCATCATGTCCTTCAGCCCGGTCATCCAGCACACGCTCGCCGCGGCCGCGATGTGGTCGCTGAGCGCGGCCACCTGCCAGGCCCGGTAGCCGCCCATGGAGAAACCCAGGGCGGCCACCCGGCGGGCGTCCACCCGGTCGAGGCCGGCCAGGAAGGCGGCGGCGCGCTGGTCCTCGCGGGCGTGGAGTCCGGCGAGCGAGGAGCCCAGGTGGAAGAGGTTGCTCGCCAGTTCCTGCTGCCGCTCGTACGCCAACGGCCCCCGCTCGCCCCATCCGAGGGCGTCCAGGCAGAGCACGACGTAGCCGCGCCGGGCGAGTTCGTCACCGACGAAGCGTCCGCCGAAGTACCGTGCGGCCCACTGCTCGGCGGAGGCGAGCCGGGTGTCGTCGTACCAGGGCCGGACGCACTTCTCCTTGCCGATGTCGAAGCGGGAGCCGTGGTCGTGCAGGAGCAGCACGGCCGGGAAGGGCCCGGCGCCGCGGGGGGTGAGCAGCACGCCGCGGGTCCTGCCGTACCGGGTGAGCGAAAGGGTCACCGACTCGCGGGCGCAGCCGTCCTCCTGGGCGCCGGCCGGGCCCGCGGCGAACTCGGGTGCGTACGGTGTGCCGGCCTGGTCGTCGACGACCAGCAGGTCCTCGACCTTGCCCCGGGCCGCCCGCCGCCACGCGTCGAAGTCCCGGACGGGTGAGGTGCCCCAGGCGAGCGGGAACGTCAGGTCGTCCTTGAGCACGTGGTGGAGTCCGGGCGGGCCGGGGACGGGGGCGGAGGGAGAGGTCACTTTGCGGTCGGCCGGGGGTGCCAGTCGCCGAGGTAGGTCTCGGGAGTGTGGGCGGCGGCCTGGGCCCGGGTGAGCTGGGGCCGGTTCTCGGGGACGGTGACCACGGCGCCGGGACCGCTGTTGCGGTACTCGGCGAAGCGCTGGTCCTGCCAGGGGTGGCCGCCGGCCATGGTGGTGTAGGGCGTGACGGCGTCGATGCCGGGGCCGAGGTGGGTGTCGCGGACGGTGAGCATCGGGCGGGCGGTGGTGTCGGAGCTCGGCACCCAGGGGCGGGCCAGCTTGTAGTGACCGTCGGGCGCCTCGCTGCTGATGGTGCTCCTGGTGACGAGGTAGCCGCGCGGATTGGCGCCGGCGGTGGAGGGCGCGAAGACGAAGCCGTACGGGGCGCCGGTCAGGTCCGGGCGGATCAGGGTGCGGAAGTGGCAGTGCTCGAAGACGGCGGTCGCCCGGCCGAAGACGAAGTCGACGTCGCCCTCGGCGTAGCAGTGGGAGAAGTACTGGCGGGCGAACGTGTCCAGGGACAGGGAGTCGGCGTACAGGGTGTCCTGGTGGCCGAGGAACCGGCAGTGGGTGAAGGCGCTGCGGTCGCCCTGCACCTTGAGGGCGACGGCCTGGGTGCCGCTGGTGCCGGGGAGGTCGCTGCGCAGCCAGTCGTTGGCGAAGGTGATCCGGCGGGCGGTGAAGCCGTCGGGGCGCACGGTGGTGGTGGCGGAGCCGGAGGTGCCGTGGTTGCCGGAGCCGTCCGGCTTCGGGGTGCCCGCCGCGTTGTTGTGGACGATCACCGTGTCCCGGGCGTCGCGCGAGGCGCCGATCCAGGTCATGCCGGTGCGGTCGGCGTCGACGGAGACCGTCTCCCGGTAGGTGCCGGGGGCCAGGACGAGGACGCGTCCGGTGCCGGTCGCGGCGGTCACGGCCGCCTGGACGGTGGTGAAGTCGCCTGCGCCGCCGGGGTGGACGTACAGGGTCCCCGGGGTCAGACGGTCGGCCGGCGAACCGTACCGGCCGAACGGGCGGCGCGGGCCGTGGGCGGCCTGGGCGGGGACGGCCTGGGCGGGGACGGCGGCCAGGGCCAGGGCGGTCGCGGTGGCGGCCGAGGCGCCCGCGAGCAGGAGGCCCCGTCGGGAGACGGGCGGGGACATGCGCGAGGAGAACGGCAGCGGGCGGCCGTGGGGCGAGGGCATGCGGATGCTCCTTCGGTACGGGACCGGGGCGGGGGTGGGGCCGGCGGGCCGGCGGGCCGAGGAGGTGG